>JBFYTF010000013.1:0-34705 GCA_041300865.1 Anaerolineae bacterium | reverse complement strand
AGTGCTGTTGGCACACACAAGAGAATACCGGCTGTGAAGGGAACGAGTAGGCGCGGCGGAACGCCCAGAGAGTCCGGCCCCAGAGGTGCAAGCCGGATGCCGAAAACCCGCTGAAAATCCTCCCAGAGCCGCCAACCGAACGTCCGCGGTGCGGACCAGTAGACTTGGCCGGAATCGCCCACCGTTAGCCGGGCGCGGGTATCGCCGCTGGCCGGCCGTACCCGGTGGAGTGAGCGGTTACGCTAAGAAGGGTGGTACCGCGGGGGTGTCTCGACGGCGCTCTCGTCCCTTGGGGATGGGGCGCTTTTTTGTTGGCATCCCGGCCCGGGAAGACGGGGGCAGGAGAAGAGCATGACGGAGCAATTGTACCAGACGGACGGCTACATTCGCGAGTTCGAGGCGGTGGTCACCGCCGTCGAGGGACAGGCTGTCGCCCTGGACCGCACGGCGTTTTATCCGGGCGGCGGTGGTCAGCCTCACGACACGGGCACCCTCTCCTGGGAGGGCGGCTCGCGGCCCGTGGTCAAGGTCCAGAAGCGCGGCGACGACGTCTGGCACACGCTGGAGGGCGAGGCGCCGCCGGCCGGCACGGCTGTGCGCGGCCTGCTGGACTGGGAGCGGCGCTACCGGCTGATGCGCACTCACACGGCACTCCACGTGCTGTGCGGCGTGGTCTGGCGCGATTATGGCGCGCAGGTCACGGGCGGCAACATGGAGCCGCTGCAAGGCCGCATGGATTTCGAGTTCGAAACCATGCACAAAGATCTGGTAGCCGAGATCGAGGCCAACGTCAACGCCGAGATCGCACAGGAGCGCCCCGTCCGCGTGGCCATCCTGCCCCGCGAGGCGGCCTTCCAGATCCCGGATCTGATCCGGACCAAGATCAACCTGTTGCCGCCCCAAATCCAGGAGGTCCGCACCGTGGAGATCGTCGGCCTGGACCTGCAGGCCGACGGCGGGACGCACGTGGCCGGCACCGGCGAGGTGGGGCGCGTCCGCGTCGTCGATTACAAGAGCAAGGGCGCCATCAACAAGCGCATCTATATCGAGCTCGAGCAGTAGAAGCAGTTGTCTGGAGGCAAGATGTTTAAACCAGTACCCAATCAGGTGGACCTCATCGAGCAGGAACACGAGGTGCTCGACTTCTGGAGGCGCACCGCTGCCTTTGAGAAGCTGCGGGCCAAGAACCAGGGCAAGCCCAGGTTCTCCTTCATCGACGGGCCCATCACCGCCAACAATCCCATGGGTGTCCACCACGCCTGGGGACGCACATACAAGGACGTCTTCCAGCGCTACCGGGCCATGCAGGGCCTGGACCAGCGCTGGCAGAACGGCTTTGACTGCCAGGGCCTGTGGGTGGAGGTGGAAGTCGAGAAGGAGCGCGGCTTCAAGACCAAGCGCGACATCGAGGAGTTTGGCCTGGCCGACTTCGTCAACCTGTGCAAGCAGCGCGTTCTGGAGTATTCGGCCGTGCAGACGGTTCAGTCTGTGCGCCTTGGCTACTGGATGGACTGGAACGACACCGACCAACTGCTCTACCTGAAGGCCAGGATGGCCGAGGATCCAAGCCAGGTGATCACCGTCGAGGGCCCGCAGGGACCGGTGACAGACACGGCCGAAATGATCGTCGGCCGCTTGGGACTGCCAGAGCTCGGTGGCAGCTATTTCACCTTCAGCAACGAGAACAACTATAGCATCTGGACCGCCCTCAAAAAGTGCCACGACAAGGGCTGGATCTATGAGGGCACAGACGTCATGCCCTGGTGTGCCCGCTGCGGCACAGGCATCAGCCAGCACGAGATCGTCACCGAGGGCTACCAGGAGCTGACGCATCCCAGCGTCTTCTTGCGCTTTCCCCTGCGCGACCGGCGCGGCGAAAGCCTGCTGGTGTGGACGACCACGCCCTGGACACTGACCAGCAACGTGGCAGCCGCGGTACACCCCGACCTGCCTTACGTTCTGGTCGAGAACGGTGGCAGCCGTTTCTGGCTCAGCAAGGGCGCGCTGGGCAATGCCGTCCGCGGTCCCTACACTGTCTTGGAAGAGAGGCCGGGCCGGGACCTGGAGGGTTGGACCTACGAGGGCCCCTTTGATGACCTGCCTGCCCAGCGCCGGAGCGGCGCCGCCGAGGCTCACCGCATCATCCTCTGGGGCGATGTGGGCGAAGCCGAAGGCACGGGCATCGTGCACATTGCGCCCGGCTGTGGTGCCGAAGACTATGAGCTGGGGAAAAAGCACAGCCTCCAGGCTCTGGCGCCCCTGAATGAGGCCGGCATCTTTGTCGAAGGCTTTGACTGGCTGACGGGCATGAACGTCCACGAGACGGCGCAGCCCATCTTTGTCGATCTCCAGGGCAAGGGGCTGCTATACCGCCTGCAGGACTACACCCACCGCTACCCTGTTTGCTGGCGCTGCCACGAGGAGCTGGTCTTTCGCCTGGTCGACGAGTGGTTCATCCACATGGGCGAGCCCCTGGACAAGCCTTACGAGGAGGTGACCGACGAAGAGAAGGACGGCCGGCTGCGCTACCAGATCATGGATGCGGTGCAGGACACCCGTTGGATCCCCTCTTTTGGCTATGAGCGCGAGATGGACTGGCTGCGCAACATGCACGACTGGATGATCTCCAAGAAGCGCTATTGGGGCCTGGCCCTGCCCATCTGGAAGTGCCCGGAGTGCGGCTGGTTCGACGTGGTCGGCAGCGAGCAAGAGCTCAAGGAAAAGGCCATCGCCGGTTGGGAATCCTTCGCGGGACGTCCGCCCCACCGGCCCTACGTTGACGCCGTCAAAATCCGCTGCCAGAACTGTGGGGCGCGGGCGAGCCGCGTCGCCGAAGTGGGCAACCCTTGGCTGGACGCCGGCATCGTCGCCTACTCCACTTTGCGTTACCGGACCGACCGGGAGTACTGGGAGCAGTGGTTCCCGGCCGACCTCATCACCGAGAGCTTCCCGGGCCAGTTCCGCAACTGGTTCTACTCCATGCTGGCCATGAGCACCATCATGGAGCGCCGGGCGCCGTTCCGCACGGTACAGACCTACGCCACCCTCTTTGCCGAGGACGGGCGGGCGATGCACAAGAGCTGGGGCAACTCTATCGAGTTTAACGACGCCGCCAACACCATGGGCGTCGACGTGATGCGCTGGATGTACTGCGCCCACAAGCCCGAGAACAACCTGCCCTTTGGCTACCACCGCGCCGACGAGATCCGGCGCCGGTTCCTGATCCCCCTGTGGAACGTCTATTCCTTCTTTGTGACCTATGCCAACATCGACGGCTGGCAGCCCGACGGCCCGGAGCCCGCGCCCGCCCGCCAACCCCTCGATCGCTGGATCCTGGCGCGCCTCAACCAGGTGGTCGCCCGGGTCACCGAGACCATGGAGGCTTACGATCCCTACGCGGCGACGCTGGCCGTCGAGCCGTTGTTAGACGATCTGACGAACTGGTATGTGCGCCGCAGCCGCAGGCGCTTCTGGAAAGGCGAACAGGATGCCGACAAGCAGGCGGCCTATGCCACCCTCTACGAGGTGCTGCTGACCCTGGCTCGGCTGCTGGCGCCCATGGTGCCCTTTGTCACCGAGGTGATGTACCAGAACCTCGCGCGCAGCGTGGACGAGAACGCCTGCGAGAGCGTGCACCACTGCGCCTGGCCGCAGGTCGACGAGGAGGCCATCGACCAGGAGCTCCTGGACCGCATGAGCCTCGCCACCCAAATCGCTGCCCTCGGCCGCTCGGCGCGCAGTGTGTCCAACGTCAAGCTGCGGCAGCCACTGTCGCGGGCGCTGGTCTATGCCGGGCAGGGCTCCGGTGGGCTGGCAGGCAGTCTGGTAGAGCTGGTCAGCGACGAGCTGAACGTCAAGGAGGTCGAGTTTGTGGCCGAAGAGGCCGACCTGGTGCGCTACGAAATCGGCCTGCTGCCCAACGTCCTGGGCAAGAAGCACGGGCGGCGCTTTCCACGGCTGCGCCAGGCGGTGGCCGCCCTCGATGCCGGCAGCCTGGCCCGGCGCTTCCAGGCGGGAGCGAGTGTCATGGTCGATCTGGAAGACGGAGAACCGGGCGTCGAGCTCCTGCCTGACGAGGTCGAGGTGCGCATCCACGGCCGCGAAGGCTACGCCGTCGCCGAGGAGCGAGGCGTCGTGGTGGCCGTCGACGTGCAGCTGACGCCCGAGCTGGTCCGCGAGGGCCTGGCCCGCGACCTGGTGCGCCGCATCCAGACCCAGCGAAAGGAGGCCGGCTTCCGGCTCGACGACCGCATCGTCACCTACTATGACGCCGACGGCGAGCTGGCGGCCGTCGTCCAAGAATGGGCGGACTACATCCGCTCCGAGACGCTGAGCACCGCGCTGGTCGCCGGGCCGGTGCCGGCGAGTGCGAGCCGGCAAGAGGCCTTCAGGCTCGACGGGCAGCCGATCACCCTCGGCGTCGAAAAGGCATAGCACGCCGGCGGCGGGCCGGGCCGTAAGCGGCGGCACCGCGATTTGCCGAATTGCCGGATTTCGAGTAAAATGGCGACTCGCGGTCAAGAGATTCGGTTGGAGGTGGAATGGTGATTAGGAGACCTGAGCTGCTCCGGTCGTCCTTGCTCGATGAGCAGGCACGGCTGCTGGCGCTGATTGCTCAGGCTGAGGCCGAAGGCGGAACGAGCCTGGGTTATGGCAATCATATGGCCGACGACGCCACGGAGGCCTTTGAGCAAGCCAAGGACTTGGCGTTGCGCCAAAACGCCCAACAGCTGCTGGTACAGGTCACCGACGCCCTGGCCCGGTTCGAGCAAGGCACATATGGCACCTGCGAGTCGTGCCGGGAGCCGATCGACCCGGCGCGCCTCAGTGCATTGCCCTACGCCACTCTGTGCATCCGCTGCCAACAGCGCCACGAGGCCTGAGACAGAGATTAAGTGCGATCCCAACGTTGGCTTAACTGGGCACTCCTGGTCGGGGTGGCGTCCCTCGGCGTCGCTCTCGACCAGGCCAGCAAATTCCTGGTGCGCCAAAACCTGGCCGTGGGCGAAGCCTGGGCACCCATCCCCAGCCTGGCCCGGTTCTTTACCTTCACCCACGTCCAGAACACGGGCGTGTCGTTTGGCCAGATGCCAGGTTTTGGCTGGCTTTTCATGCTTGTCAACCTCGTTGTCCTCGTCGGCATCGTCGTCTACTATCCTCGCATCCCGCCCGGCCAGTGGTCCATCCGCCTGGCGATGGGTCTCATCCTGGCCGGCGACCTGGGCAACGTCATCGACCGCCTCCGCACCGCAGCCCTGCAGCTGGAGTCGGCGGGCAGTCTTTGGGCTGCCCTCCCCCGGGCCTATGTCACCGATTTTGTGGACGTGAAAATCTGGCCGGTGTGGAATGTGGCTGACATGTGCGTCGTCGCCGGGGTCGCCATCCTGGCCTGGAACCTGTGGCGCGCGGAAAAGGCCGAAGCTAATGGGCGCCCATTGACCGACGGTGGCTAGCACGGCCCATGCCAGAGCGACGGGTTGAGCTCCTGGTCCTCGAGGCACAGGAACGCCTGGACAAGTTCTTGGCCGGTCAGGTACCTGACCTGTCCCGCTCGGCAGCTCAGCGGCTCATCGACGAGGCGCGGGTCACCGTGAATGGGGAGCCAGCCAGGGCAAGCTACAAGCCCCGGGCCGGCGATGAGGTGGTCGTCGTTCTTCCCGGCGACGAGCCACAGGAGCTCGTGCCCGAATCAATCCCCCTCCACGTCGTCTACGAGGACGAAACCCTCCTGGTAGTGGACAAGCCCGCCGGCATGGTGGTGCACCCCGCGCCCGGGCACACAGGCGGCACGCTGGCCAACGCCCTCCTTGCCCACAACCCGGAAGTGGCCGGCCGGGACCGTGCCCAGCACGGGGAAAGGCCGGGGATCGTCCATCGGTTAGATCGCGACACGTCGGGCTTGATCCTCCTGGCCAAGACGGAGAAGGCGCAGCGGGCCTTGCAGCAGCAGTTCAAGGACCGCCAGGTGGACAAGGCCTACCTGGCCCTGGTCCACGGTCACCTGCAGCCTGCCTGGGGACGGATCGAAGCTCCCATCGGCCGCGACCCGCACCACCGGCAGCGTATGGCCGTGCTGCCGGGCGGACGCGAAGCCGTAACCGAGTACCACGTGCTCGAACAGTTTAGCCATCAGGCGGGGCCCGCCGCCGGCATGTACAGCCTGCTGCGAGCCGAACTGAAGACAGGGCGGACTCACCAGATCCGGGTCCATCTGGCTTCCGTCGGCCACGCCGTGGTTGCTGACCCGGTCTACGGCCGCCGCCGGACACACCTGCCCCTCCAGCGCCAGTTTCTGCACGCCGGACACCTGGGCTTTCAGCATCCAGTCACCGGCCAGCGCGTGGAACTGGATGCACCACTTCCCGCTGACCTGGCCGGCGTCCTGGAGCTTTTGAGAAACGGCTAGGGGTTCTGCTTTTGTTTCTTGTCCTTCTTGTCCTTCTTGTCCTTCTTGTCCTTCTTGCCCTTGTCCTTGTTCTTCGCCATCTCGACCTCCCTCTGAATATTTTCCTTCTCGGCTTCCCGGTCCGCTTCTGACCGGGCAACCGGATCCGGTAGATTAGGCTCTAGCTTGCTTCCAATGATGCCGGCTGTGCGACCAAGGTGGCCTGTACACGCTCTTGAGCGCTGTCCGTCCCGCTCTCGTGGAGGGGCGCCAGCAGGCCTGCAACCCGGAGGCGAAACTCCGGGCCGGCGATCCGCTGCCAGGTAGGGGCAAAAGTGTCGACCATGTGCCGGAACTCTGCCAGGTTTGATGCCAGGTACGCTTCGACGCCGGGCGCGGCCGGTGGTTGGCTGGACGGCAAGGGGGCAAAGACATCGGCGCCCCAGGTGCCCGTGGCCAGGTACTCGCGCAGGATATCGCCCGCCACAACCGCGTCCTGCACCAGGCCGAGGTGATCTTGCAGGCTCACGACCTCCTTGATTAGGGAGCGGGTCTGCGGTCCCAACACTTCCTGGAAAAACTCGAGCGTGTAGCGCAGCCGCTTGCAGGCGATGCGCAGTGCGTGCAGCCGCTCCGGCGGCGGGTCGGGAACGGCCACCTCCTGGTCGAAAGCCAAGACGGCGGACAGGCGCTCCTCGACCGCACCTGGTACCACGTCTGCCACACACTCGCGGCTCGCGGGGGCCCCTTGCCAACCATCGCCGGTCAGGAACCGGTCCATGCCCGCCTTGAAGCGGGCATACTTCGGGCCGTCCAGGAATGCGGTCATGCGCGCCCGGGCCTCTTCGCGCCGGGCCTCCAGGACCTGCAAGAACTCCTCCAGGCCACCCCGCTGCTCCTCCGGGAGCGATTCCCTGTAGGTCCACGTCGTTTGCCGAAAGACGTCCAGGTCGCGCACGGGGCCCAGGGCCCGGCCGGTGCGCCGCATCCCCTTGCGCAGAAAGGCGTGGGCCTCAGGGCCCACGGCTGCTTCGAACACGCGCAGGGCAGCCCGCATGCGCCTCGTGGACACGCGCATGTCATGGAGCGCTTCGACGTCCTCGCCCAGGCGCGTGCCCGCCTCGTGCCGTAACATGCGCTGGAAGTGAAAATCGAGGATCTTGACCGCTGCCTGGCCCATGCTATCGCCCCGGTCGAGCCCCGGAGTCTCCTTGGCCCGGGGGAGCACCGTGTCGACCGCTGCCGCCGGCTGCGGCTGCAGGCTCCCCCCCTCCGCTGCCTTCGCCAGGGCTCGCGCGGGGAAAATGTCCAGGCGCCGCTGCCGAAAGGCGCTCAACCAGTAGCGCACGCGGCGCAGGGAGAGGCGGGCATGTGCCGCGATATCCGGGCGCGACAACCCGTCGTCCCAGGCCTGGAGCACGCGGGCACGCCGGGCCACGACTTCGGCCTGGTCCGCCACCGCGTCCACCACGGCACGCTCCTCGACCGTCAGGAACCATGCGCCGCGCATCCCGCCCGGCGGCAATGTCTGGAGGAGCATCATCGCCCGTTCGAACTTGGATTGGGTCTGCGGCACGAGAGCCCAGTCTTGCACGATGGCTGCGGCCAGCTTTTCCAGCTCCTCCTCCGGCCGCCCGGGCAGCAGCTCCGCCTCCAGCTCCAGGTAGCTGGCCAGGGACGTGTTGTCGTGGCTCACGCGAACGTCGTCCAGAAGGAGGGTGGCGAGGGAATTGCCGCCTGCCAGGATGGGGCGGCTGTGGCGCGTCTGGCTGATGGCCAGGAGGGGCAAGAGGGGCTGGGCCCCGGCGAGGCCAAGTGCGAGCTCGCGTGCCGGCCCGGGAGGCCACTCTGCGGGCGGAAGGGGCCTCGGCAGCTTGACTTCGATCTCTTCGCGGCGATGCACCGCCCCCGCCGCCTCCCCCAGCCCTTTAAGGGTGCCCAGGATGCGGCCACTTTCCTGCCGCAGGCGGCAGGCGTAGCCCTGGGCGCGCAGCGCACCTGCCGCCGTGTCCAGGTAGCGATCCTGGACCTCGGCCACGGAGCCTTCGCCCAGCGTCAGCCCGCCAAGGGACTCCGCCTCCAACAAGCGCTGGAACGTCGGGCGGTCGGGGACGCTAAACTTGGCCTCGATTTCCAATTGCCGCCTCCTCGGCGCGGTTCGGCACAGCCCCACAAATCTGATCTTGGACAAGTATACCATCATTTCTAGAGGTTGGCAAGTCGCCTTCCGCCCGGCTGGGCAACAGGCCGGGCTCAGCCTTCACCCCATCCTCTTCCCACCGGGCCGGTCGCCGTCTCCCTGACCCGCGCTCGGGGGATTAGAACCGGACGTGCGTCAGGCTGCGCGCCGGCTGCCGGCGCTGGCAGGCCGGGACTGGAGACGTGTCCACAGGGCGCCGCGGCGCGGCGCAAAGAGAAAGGCGACGAGAAAAAGAGCCGTGCACACCAGGACGACGGCCGCGCCCGAGGCAATGTTGAGGTAAAACGACAGGTAGAGGCCGCCCACAGCAGAGATAACGCCCACGACAGCGCCTACGATCATCATGTGCCACAGGCGCCGGGTGAGAAGATAGGCGGTGGCCGCCGGAGTCACGAGCATCGCCACCATGAGCGCCACACCTACCGTCTGCAGCGAGACGACAATGGTCAGGGCAATGAGCACCAGGAGCAGGTATTGCAGAGCCGCGAGCGGCAGGCGCAAGCTGGTAGCGAGAATGGGATCGAAGGAGATGAGCAGCAGCTCTTTGTAGAGCGCCAGGACCACGATGAGGACCACCATGCCCAGCCCCGCCGTCAGCCACAGGTCGCTGGTCGATACGCCGAGGACGTTGCCGAAGAGGATATGGGTCAAGTCGACGCTGTAGTCGCGCACCGTCGAGAGCATGGCCACGCCCAGGGCCAGGCTGGCGGCAAAGATGACGCCGATGGCCGTGTCCTCCTTCACCTGCCCGCGCCGGCTGACGTAGCCGATGCCCAGGGCCGTGATGAGACCCATGCCCAGCGCTCCCCAGAAAAGGTTCGCGCCCAGGAGGTAGCTGGCCGCGACCCCGGGCAGGATGGCGTGGGCCAGGGCATCACCGAAGAAGGCCATGCCGCGCAGCACGACATAGCTGCCCACCACGGCGCAGAGCGTGCCGACCATGAGGGAGGCCAGCAAACCGCGGACCATGAACGGGTAGCGCAGAGGTTGCAGCAGGAGCTCCACCACGTCAGCCATGCAGATGTCCTCCCTCGCCGCAGCAATCGATGTCGCCCAACACCAGGGCATAGTCCTCGCCGCGCCACACTGCCTGGCCACCGTAAGCCGCGGCAAGCGTCTCGGGCCGGATGACTTGCCTCGGCAGCCCGTAGGCAACCAGGCGGCGGTTAAGGAGGGCAATGCGGTCAAAGCGTTCGACCGCCAGGTTGAGGTCGTGCGTCGAGACCAGGACGGTGACGCCTCTCTGGGGCAAGGTCCGCAAAAGTTCCAGGATCGCCTCCTGGGCCGCGGCGTCCACACCGCTGAACGGCTCGTCCATGAGCAGGATGCGGGCTTCCTGCGCCAGTGCCCGGGCGATAAAGACCCTCTGCTGCTGCCCGCCCGACAGCTCGCCGATCTGGCGGTTGGCCTGCTCAGACATCCCGACCTCGGCCAGGCAGCGCTGCACGATCTCCCGGTCCCGGGGGCGTTGCCAGCGCAGCCAGCCCATCTTGCCGATGCGGCCCATCATGACCACGTCGTGGACGGTCACCGGAAAACTCCAATCGACTGTCGAGCGCTGCGTCACGTAGGCCATTTCAACACCGTTGGTCGAGATGCTCCCGGAGGCCGGCGGGATGAGCCCGACCAGTGCCTTGAAGAGAGTGCTCTTGCCGGCCCCGTTGGGGCCGACGATGGCCACCTGCTCCCCCTCGTCCACGGCCAGGCTCACCCCCTCCAGGGCATAGCTGCCGTTATAGCGCACCGTCAGGTTGTCGACGCGTAAAATCGGATCCGTCATCGCAGCGCCTCCACAATGGCCGCCACGTCGTAGCGCATGAGGTCGATGTACGTCTCGGCCCCGCTGCCCGGCCCTCCCAGAGAGCCGGTGAACAGGGGCACCAGTCGCACCCCCGTGTCCGCGGCCACTTGCTGCGCCAGCTTGGCATTAACCGTGCTCTCGGTAAAGATGGCCGGTACGCCGGTGCGCCGGATGGTCTCCTGAAGCTCGGCGATGGTCCGGGCCGAGGGTTCAGCGGAGGGGTTGAAGGGGTAGACCGTGCCCACCTGTTCCAGGTCATACCGCTCCGCGAGATAGCCAAAACTGTTATGGTTGGCGACCAGCTTGCGGTTAGGCGCGGGGATGGTCTCTACCTGGGCCTGCACCCACGCGTCCAGATCCTCCAGCTCCTGAGTATAGCGCTCGGCGTTGGCCTGGTAGACCTGCGCATTGTCAGGGTCGAGGCGGCTGAGGGCGTCCCGCGCGTTCTCCACCCATTGGATGACGTTGGGCACACTAAACCAGACATGGGGATCCAGCTCGCCGTGGTCGTCTTCGCCCTCGGCCTCTGTCCCGCCGTCTTCGCGCGGCGGGTGGAACTCGATCCCTTCCGAGATCTCGAGCCGGGGAGCAGCGCCACCCGCGCTGCTCAGGACATCTTCCAGGCCCGCTTCCAGGCCACCACCGTTGAGAACGACCAGGTGCGCGTCGTGGACGGCGGCCATTTCAGAGGGAGTGGGCACGTAGCTGTGGGGGTCGACGCCAATGCCCATGAGCGTCACCAGCTCGATCCGGTCCCCGGCCACCTGGCGGACGACGTCGCCTATAATGTTGGTGGTGGCGACCACCTGGAGCTTCTCGCCGGCGTCCAGGGGGGCCGGGCCGAGGCCGGCGATCGGGTCTGCGTTGGAAGTTGCCGTGGCGTCGCCCAAACCGGGCGAGCCGCAAGCAACCAGCCACGAGAGCAGCAACAGCCAGACGGCCGCCATTCCGAGGCGCAGCAGGCTGCCACGCGTGGTATTCATAGCCCTTCCCCCCTCTTGTCGGTGCCCACCCCTGGCCGTGACGGGCGGCAGCTCGCGCACAGGCCGATCAGCTCTAGCAGGTGATCTTCGATGGCATAGCCCGTGTCGTCGCCCACGCGCGCCAGGAACGCGGACAGGTCGCAGCCCTCAAACTCGACGGTCGCCCCGCACCCGCGGCACACCAGGTGGTGGCGATGCCCGTGCTCGGCGACCGCGTAGCCGTGGCAGCCGTTGTCGGCATGGATGCGCCGCACAAAACCGAGACCGGCCAGAAGGTCGAGGGTGCGATAGACGGTCACGAGCCCGACGCTGCTACAGTGGGCCCGGGCGCGCTCGTGAACCTCGGCCGGGCTGGCATAGCTGCCACCCTCCAGGAGAGCGCGGATCACCGCGCGGCGCGGCCGCGTGACCCTATAACCGCCCTGGCTGAGCTGCCACAGCAGCCTCTCTTCCGAAAGCATAAATGAAAATCCTTGTCATTAAGCTCCGGGAGAGTATAACATAAGTGCGCCGGCCTGTCAAACGGTCGGGCGGCCCTCAGCGCAGCATGACCTGCCGCGCCACCTCGCGACCTCGTTCGGTGAGGATCAGGCACGCTCCGCTGACCTGCCTGGCCAGGCCCTCGCGCGTGACGTGTCGCGCCACGCGCTGGCCAAAGGCCGGGTTCCAGCGCATGTGGCGCGTCAGGTGCTCCAGGGAGCACTCGGCGGCCTCCTCGGGCGTGCCCTCGTGGTGCGACAGGTGCACGACGAGCATTTCCCCGGCAAACTGCCAGCGCTGCCGCCTGCGCAGCAGCCACTGCGCGAAAAGTCCGCGCCCGGGCGCAAAGAGGAGCGCCAGGGCAAAGAGCAGGCCCGTCATCGTCGCCATGCTGCCGGCGATAGAAGCATCGAGCCCGCGGGCCACCAGGTAGCCGGCGACGGCAGACAGGACGCCGAGGGCCATGGACAGCGCCAGCATGACCGGCAGCCGGTCGGTCAGCAGGTAGGCCGTCGCCGGCGGCGCGATCATGAGGGCCACGACCAACACCGAGCCCACGGCCTCGAATGAGCCAACCGCGGTCACCGAGACGAGGGTCATGAGGGCATAGTGGACGATGGCCGGCGCAAAGCCCAGGGCTGCAGCCAGACCGGCGTCAAAGGTCGCCAGCTTGAGCTCCTTGAAAAAGACGACGATGAACAACAGGTTCGCCAGGCCAATGCCCCCGGCCAGCCACAGGGCCCGCGGCCCCAGGTCGGTGCCGGCCATGACCACCCGATCGAACGGGGCGAAGGCAATCTCACCAAGGAGGACGGCGTCGGTGTCCAGGTGGACGTTGGCCGCGTAGCGGCTAATGAGGATGACACCCAGGGCAAACATTGCCGGAAAGACGAGGCCGATGGCCGCGTCGGCCTTGACCAGGCCGGTGCGGTGCAGGGCTTCCACCAGTATCACCGTCAGCACGCCGGTCAGGGTGGCGGCCACGATCATGGGCAGCGAGGCGGTGCTCTCTACCAGGAAGAACATCAGGACGATGCCCAGCAAGATGGCATGGCTGATGGCATCGCTCATGAGCGACATGCGGCGCAGCACCAGGAACGTGCCTACCAGGGCGCAGCTCGCCGCCACCACAGCGGCGATGAGTATGATCTCGATCTGCGGTTGGGACATCCTATCTTACCATCACTTTCCGCGCGACCTCCCGGCCATGCTCCGTGAGGGCCAGGTGGCCGTTGGTGCGCTGCACCATGTCGTGGTTTACTGCCCAGCGGACGACGCGCCGGGTGCGCTCCTCGTCCCAGCGCATGTGGGCGCGCATGTGCCCCAAGGCGCTCTCTTCCATCTCGTCGGCCTCGCCCTCGTGGTTCAACAGGTGCACCGTCAGCGCCTCGGCGGCGAACTGCCAGCGCTGGCGCGCTTGGCGCCGTGCGCGGGCAATGATCCCGCGATCGGGCGCAAAGAGCAGCGACAGGAACACGATGGCGCTCATATACAGGACGATCGTCGGACCCGTGGGCAGGCGCGGCACAAAGCTGCTGGTCAGGGCGCCCAGGAGGCCAACGAGGGCCCCGAACGCCCCGGAAAGGAGAACCATGACGTGCAGCCGGTCGGTCCACTGCCGGGCGGCAGCAGCGGGGGCGACGATCATGGCGCTCATGAGCACCACACCCACGGTCTGCAGGCCGACGACAATGGCCACGACGATGAGCGACGTGAGCAAGACGCTCAGCCAGCCGCTGGGAAAGCCCAGGCTGGCAGCAAAGTCGGGATCGAAGCTCAGGAGCTTGAACTCTTTCCACAGCAACAGCACAAGCGCCAGGGCGACAGCACCCAGGACGGCCATGGTCACCACGTCGCGCTGGATCAGCGTGGCCGCCTGGCCAAAGAGAAAGCGGTCAAGCCCGGCCTGCCGGGCGTCCGGCCGTTTCTGGAGAAAGGTCAACAGCAGCAGGCCAAAGCCGAAAAAGACCGAGAGCACGATCCCCAACGCCGCGTCCTCCTTGATGCGCGTGTGGCGCACCACCAGAAGCACCGCCAGCGTACCCAGCCAGCCGGCCACGGCCGCGCCCAGGACAAGCACCAGGGGTGCCTTGGAGCTCGTCAAGAGAAACGCCAGGGCGACGCCGGGCAGGGCAGCGTGGGAGATGGCGTCGCCCAGCAGACTCTGCTGGCGCAGCACGGCAAAGACACCCAACACCCCGCCGATGAGGCCCAACACGGCCGAGCCCAGGGCCACAGTGCGCAGGGTATAGTCAAAGATCAAGTCGTAGAGGATCTGGCTCACGTCCATGCTTCTGCCTCTTCAATCGCCGGGCCTTCCCGCCGTTCGTTCTTGCCCAGGAAGGCGATGCGGCCGCCATAGGCCTTGCGCAGGTTCTCCTCGTTAAACACCTCGCGCACGGGACCGCTGGCGATGCGGCGGACGTTCAGGAGGGTCGCCCAGTCAAAGTACTCCTCCAGCGTCTGGAGGTCATGGTGGACGACGACCACCGTCTTGCCCACGGAGCGCAGGTCACGGAGCAGGTCAATGATCGCCCGCTCCGTGGTGGCATCCACACCCGCAAACGGCTCATCCATGAAATAGACCTGCGCATCCTGCACCAGCGCCCGTGCCAAAAACACGCGCTGTTGCTGGCCTCCCGAAAGCTGGCTGATCTGACGGCCGGCCAGGTCGGCCAGCCCTACCTTCTCCAGGCTGTCCATGGCCAGCGCTCGCTCTTCACGGCCGGGCCGGCGCAGCCAGCCAAGCTTGCCGTACAGGCCCATGGTGACCACGTCCAGAGCGTTGGTCGGAAAGTCCCAATCGACACTGCCGCGCTGGGGCACATAGCCCACCAGCCGCCGCTGTTCGCTATACGATTGGCCGTAGATGCGCACCTTGCCGGCGGCCGGCCGGACGAGGCCCAGGATCGTCTTGATCAGGGTGCTCTTGCCCGCGCCGTTGGGGCCGAGGATGCCCATCAGCACGCCCTCGGGCACCTCCAGGTCCACGTCCCACAGGACGGGCTGCTCGCGATAGGCCACGGTCAGGTCCGTGACCTCGACTGCCATTCTATGGTTGCCATTCTTATGGTTCTTGTTCACACTGTCATGGTTTTCGTTCACCGCATCCTCCACTAACGTGCTGTGTGTTATTCTTGTCCTGCCCCTGGGGTACCGGCCTGTCCGGCCAGCAGGGCGGTGGTGATGGTGTCGATGTTGTGCCGCACCATGCCCGGGTAAGTGCCCTCGGCGGTGCCCGGATCGCCCATGGCGTCGGAGAAGAGCTCACCGCCGATGCGCACCTCAAATCCGCGGGCGCGCACGGCCTCTTGCAGGGCCTCGACGTTGCGCACAGGCACGCTGGATTCGACAAATATGGCGCCGATGCGCCGTTGGGCGATGAAGTCCGCCAGGTCCTGCACGTCGCCGATGCCCGCCTCGGTAGCGGTACTGATGCCCTGCAGCCCGCGGACCTCGAAACCGTAGGCCCGCCCAAAGTAGTTGAAGGCATCGTGAGCAGTAACGAGCACCCGCTGGTCGGGCGGCACCCGCTCCGCCTGGGCCAGCACGTAGCCGTGCAGCTCGGCGAACTCGGCCAGCGTCTCCTCGGCGCGCGCCTGATAGCCGGCGGCGTGGCCAGGATCGATCTCGATCAGGGCGTCGCGCACCGCCTCGACGGCGGACTGCCATAAGGTGACGTCGAACCAGACGTGGGGATCGTACTGGCCTTCGAACTCGGGAGGCGTCAATAGCCTTTCTCGGGGGATGCCGTCTGTCACGGCCACGGCCGTCACGGTGCCGCCCATCTTCTCAAAGACCTCACCCATCTTGGCTTCGAGGTGGA
Organism: Anaerolineae bacterium; assembly: GCA_041300865.1. Classification (GTDB taxonomy): domain Bacteria; phylum Chloroflexota; class Anaerolineae; order JAAYZQ01; family JAAYZQ01; genus JAAYZQ01. The sequence goes on along the minus strand of JBFYTF010000013.1, from coordinate 19,030 downwards.
GGCCGTTGTAAAAGACAATGTCAGCCTCGGCCAGGGCGATGACGTCGCCTTCGGTCGCCTTGTAGCTGTGGGGGTCAATACCCGGCCCCATCAAGCCCTCCACCACCACCCGCTCACCCCCCACGCGCTGGACCACGTCGGCAATCATGCCCACCGTGGCGACGGCCTGGATCGGGCGCGTGGCGATGTCGCCCAGGTGGCCAGGGGGGCGGCCGCAGGCGGCCAGCAAGAACGCGGCGAGGACGAGCAGGATGGCGTTTTTACGTTGCATTTTGGTCATGGTTTCCTCATAGTTGTCCGGACTGCAAGCCGGCAGCTGTTGTCATTCGTCGGTGGGCCCGGCAATGGTGACGCGCACGGCTGCCGCCAGGCCCTTCTCCAGGTTCCTATTCTGGCCGCCGGCCTCGATCCGGACGGTGCCGGCCGGGTCATCGCGCTCAAGGAGGGTCACCATCGCCCCGGGAACCAGGCGCCAGGCAGCGAGGCGGCGGAGCAGATCCGCGTCTCCGTCGGGCACTTCGACCACTTTCACGCGGCGCCCTACCTCGGCATGGAGGAGGGCGACGGTTTCCCGGTCGGGCAGCTGCCCGTCGCCGGCCGGGATTAACTGCCCATGCGGGTCGGCTGCCGGCTGCTGCAGAAAGGCTGCCAGACGCTCCGCAACCTGCTCCGAGGTAGCGTGCTCCAGCCGGTGTGCCTCAACATGGACCTCATCCCAGGGAAGGCCCAGGACCTCCGTGAGAAATAGCTCCCAAAGACGGTGCCGGCGCAGCACGCGCAGGGCCGCCTTCTGCCCGGCCTCGGTGAGGATTACCCCGCGGTAGGGCGCATACTCCACCAGGCCGTTGCGGTGCAGCTTGTGGATCATGCCTGTGACCGACGCGGGCGCCACGCCCAACCGGACGGCGAGGGACGTCGTCGACACCCGCAGCTGCTCGTCCTTGAGCCGGTAGATTGTCTGCAAGTAGTCCTGAACCGAGACGCTTTCCATAGCCCACTCCTAAGATTTAGCCATGCCTAAATTATAGCAGAGACGGCACCGGTCTGTCAAGGGACCGGCGTTAAAGCAGTGTTAGAAAGAGACCACGGACCAGATTGCCCTGAGCAGTTGGCTTGAGGGATCACGGGTTGGTTGACTTGGCAGGGGAAGTGTGGTAATATGGTGTGGGAGAGGGGTCTGGCCCCCCGCTAGTCGCCTTGTCGGGGCCAGCTGCGAATCGTGTCCTTGGCGGAACTTTATGCCCTGCCGGTTCTGAACCGGTACCTGGTTTACGCACCACTGCACCACCTTGCGGCCCTCGTCGACCGTGCCGCATTGTGTTCCCTTCCGCCCAGCCTGGTCGGCGGCTCGCCCCAAGTTGGAGCAGCCTGGCAGGAGCTGCTGGAAGGCCTCCGGGTGCGCCAACCGTCCGCGCCGTTGCCGCGCCAGGGGCCACTCGACCCTCTGTTTCTGGGCTTGCTGCCCACGCGCAGCTGCAACCTGGCCTGCGGTTACTGCGGATTCCAGGCTTCGCGGGATAGTCCCAGCATGGACCTGCGCCTGGCGCGGACGGCCATCGACTGGTATCTGGAGTTGGTCGGCCCCGGCTCGCGGGAAGCCCAGGTGCACTTTTTCGGAGGTGAGCCGTTCTACGCGCCGGAGGTAGTAGACCTGGCAGTCCATTATGCCAGGCTCAAGGCGGCCGAAGTGGGTTGCAGCGTTTCGTTCGAGGTGTCGACCAACGGCACATTTGACGAGGAGCGCTGCCGCTGGGTGGCCGACACTCTGGACTATGTCCTGCTCTCGTTGGACGGCCCGGCCGAGATCCAGGACCGGCAGCGGGCGCGCCGCGGGGGTCAGGGCAGCTTTGAGGCCGTGGTCCGCAGTGCCCGCATCCTGTCAGAGGGCAGTGCCGAGCTCTCCATCCGGGCTTGTGTGACGGCCGGCAACGAGGAGCGCATGCCCGAGATCGCTGCCTGGTTCTGCGACGAGTTCCGCCCGGCTTCGGTCTGCTTCGCACCGGTGGTGCCCACACCCGAATCTCAGGCTGCCGGGCTGTGGCCGCCGGATCCGTGGGCCTTTGCCCGGGGGTTCGTGGCGGCGAGCGAGGTCCTGGAGGCCTTTGGCGTGGAGCCCGTCTATGGCCCGGCGGACGTGCGGGCAATCCGCAACAGCCTGTGCCCGGTGGCCAAGGACACCGTCATCGTCTGGCCGGACGGCATGTTGAGCACCTGCTACCTCCCGCCCGAGGAGTGGCGGCGCCGGGGCCTCGACCTGGAGCTGGGCGAGATCCGGGACGGCCGGGTGTTGCTGCGTGACGAGGCGGTGCGGGCCGCCCGTGAGCTTAACGTCTGGAATAAGCCCTTTTGCCAGGGCTGCTTTGTCAAATGGCACTGCGCCGGGGGCTGCCACGTGAACCACGTGCTGCCTGACCGGGCAGGGGATTACGGCCGGCTCTGCATCCAGGCCCGCGCCATTGCCCTCTGCACGCTGCTCAGGGGCATGGGCCGGGACGAAGATGTAGACACGCTGTTGGCCGACCGGGAAGGGCTGGCACAGGCCGTGTGCCAGGCGACGGATCGGATCGAGGACGTAGCGAGAGGCTTGTAGGTAAATGGGCGGCCAGAATGGGCTGGCCTACAGTCCGGCAGAGGGTATAACGTGGGTCAAGGATGCCGGCCAGACCATCCTCTTGGATGGCCTGGGTGGCAAGTCCTGGATCCTCGCTGGGCTAGAAGCGGCAGCCTGGGACCTGATCGCCCTCGGCTACTCCTTCGACGACGCCGCCGCCGCCCTCGCAATCCTGGCCGGAACGGACGACGACCAAGGTCGAGCAACCTTGTGGGCAACGGTCGGCCGCTGGCAAGGAGCAGGCATCCTGGGGGCGACCGAGGGGCAACGGCTATGACGAACCTCGTGGTCAGCTCGGTCTGCAACCGGCACTGCACCTACTGCTTCACGCTGGATCAGCCGCCTCCCAGGCGGCGCTTCCTATCCCTGCCGGCCTTCGAGGCACGCCTCGACTTCCTGGATCGCTCCGGGGTAGACCGCGTGCGGCTCCTGGGCGGCGAGCCCACCCTCCATCCGCGCTTCCCGGAGCTGGTGAGCCGGGCGCGCCGGGCGGGCAAGGGGGTGACTGTCTTTAGCAACGGCCTGATGCCGGCACCGGCCCTGGCCTGCCTGGAGGCGCTGCCGGCGAACGAGTGCACGGTCATCGTGAACGTGACTCCGGAAGGCAGCGCCGCGACCCTCGAACGGCAGCGCCGGGCGCTGCGGAAGCTGGGCGAACGGGCAATGCCGGGCCTGAATTTCTACTGCACCAACCTGGATCCCCGGTTCCTGCTGGACCTGGTGGCCGACACGGCCTGCCGCCCGGCCCTCCGCCTGAGCATGGCCCATCCCGTGCTCTCGGGGCGCAACCGCTTCCTCCACCCCGGCCAGTACCGGGCCGTCGCCGTGCGCATCGTCTCCCTGGCCGGGCAAGCGGCGGCGGCCGGCGTGCGGCTGGAGCTCGACTGCGGCTTTGTGCGCTGCATGTTTTCGGAGGGAGAGCTCGAGTCACTGCAACAGGCAAAGGCCGACGTGGGCTGGCGCTGTGGCCCGATCCTGGACCTGGACCTGGAGGGCCGGGCGCTCCACTGCCTGCCCCTGGCCGGCCTGTTGTCGCTGCCACTGGCGCCCGGTTCCGACGCCAGTTCCCTGCGCGCACAGCTCGAAGAACAGGCCCGCCCCTACCGCCAGGCGGGCGTTTATCGCGAGTGCTCGACGTGTGCCTTCAAGGCCGCGGGCGACTGCTCTGGCGGCTGCCTGGCAGCGACGATCCGGCGCTTTCGCCGTGTTCCATTCCGCCTCGAGGTGCCGGCCGGGCAGGAGGGGGAGCCATGGCTGCCTGGCTGATCCCCTACGTTGACCAGCCGCCCGAGTTCTGGGCCGGCATCCGGGACCGCTTCGGCCCGGCCATCGCCGCGGTCTATTTTCCCATGCCGGGCGGCCGGTTTGCCTCGGGCCGCTGCCCCCAAGCCGAGGATCACCTCCTCGCGTTTCTCAACGCGGCTCCCCTTGAGGCCGAGGTGGTGGTCAATCCCATCGTCCTGCCCCGGCCTGTGGAAGAGATGGCCCCCGAGGTCGTGGACGCGCTGCGTTGGCTGGAGGGCGAGTTTGGCGTGCGGCGGGTGACGGTCAGCAACCTGTCCCTCGCCGGGCATATCAAGGAGGCGCTGCCCGGCTTTTGCGTGGGCGCCTCGGTCCTGATGGGCATCGCCAGCCCGGCCCAGGCCGCCATGGCCGGCAGCTGGCTGGACGCCATCGCCCCCGACACGCGCCTGGTGCGCGACCTGGCCGGCCTGCGACGCCTGCGGCGGGCCTTTGCCGGCGAGATTCGGCTCCTCGTCAACGAAGCCTGCCTTCCCGGCTGCCCGCTGCGTACCCAGCACTTTTACGAGATGGCCTACGGCAATGGCCAACCTCGCTCGTTGTGCACCTCAATTCTCGAGGAGCAGCCCTGGCTGCGCCTGACCGGGGCCTGGATCCTGCCCCGCCACCTGCCCCTCTACGCCGGCACGTACGATACCCTCAAGTTGGCGGGCCGGGTCACCCTGCGACATCCAGAACGTTACCTGTCGGTGCTACAAGCCTACGTCGAGGGCGGCTCGATCCTGCCCCGCGACATCGGCGGCGGACCGGCCTCGCCTCTCGACGCCTTGGAAGTCTCGGATGAATGGTTCGAGCTGGTCCTGCACTGCGACAAGCAGTGTGCCACGTGTCCCGTATGCCGCGCAGCGTACGAGCAATTCCAGCGGAAATTGGAGGAGAAAACAACATGGACAGCCTGATCGGGCAGCAGTTCGGCCCCTACAAAATCGTAGAAAAGCTGGGCGAAGGCGGGATGGCCGTCGTGTACAAGGGCTACCAGCAGTCCCTGAACCGCCACGTGGCCATCAAGGTGCTGCGCCAGGAACTGGCCCAGGATGAGGAGTTTGTCACACGTTTCCGGCGTGAGGCCCTCGCCGTGGCCGATTTGAGCCATCCGAACATCCTCCAGATCTATGATGCCGGCTTTGTGCAGGGGCTGTACTACATTGTCATGGCGTACGTCGACGGCGGCTCGCTGCGCGAGCTAATCGGCCACGGGGCCCTCGAGCCTGACTATGCCCTGTCAATCGCGGCGCAGGTGGCAGACGCCCTGCACCACGCCCACCAGCGGGGCATCGTCCACCGCGACGTCAAGCCCAACAACATCCTCCTCAGCCGCGATGGGCGCCCTCTGCTGTCCGACTTTGGCATCGCCAAAGCGCTGCACGACAGCAGCGGGCTGACGCGGACGGGCATGAGCATCGGCACACCGGAGTACATGGCGCCGGAGCAGATCCAGGGCCAGAAGGTGGACGGCCGCACCGACATCTATGCCCTGGGCATCGTCCTCTACGAGATGCTTGCCGGTTGGGCACCCTTTAGCTCCAGCACACCCGTTGCCGCCCTGTACAAGCAGGTGAACGAGCCGCCTGCACCGCTGCGCCAGGTCAATATCAACATCCCGGCCTGGATAGAGGCGGTGGTGAACAAGGCCCTGGCCAAGAGCCCGCTGGAGCGCTACCAGCAGGCCAGCGAGTTCGCCGACGCCCTACGTCAACGCCCCATCCCCGAGCACGTGCCGGTCCCCGTGCGCACGCCAACGCCGGCCAAGGCTCCGCGGGCAGTGCCGGAAAGAAAGAGGCGCGGCGCGGCTGTGCCGGTGCTCATCGCCGGCATCGTCCTTCTGCTGTTGGCCCTCGTGGCCGTGGTGGCCGTCCTGCTTTCCGGGAACCAGGCGGCCACAACCGAGCCCACGCCGTTCGTCACAGTGGTGGTCACCCGCGACCCCAATACCCTGTTGATCCCCGACGCGCCGGAGATGGGCGCAGCCGAAGAGACGGCGCCATTTCTGCCGGGGGAAGTGGATCCTGCCGCCGCCACCAGCAGCGGGCTGTAACCCAGCAGCGCGGGCAAGGATCGAAGCCGGTCACCCGCCACTTGTTGCCGCGACCCGGTTGGCAACGACGCACGAGGAGAGAGAAATGGACGCCAAAAAACGTGCCGACGAGGACCAAGAGCCGGCGGCGGAAGAGACGCCGCAGGTGTACGCCGTCAAGAAGGATGTAAGCGGCTGGCGCTTTAACCGGCGGGCTTTTTTGTCGGCCGCTGGGGCAACGGCCGCCGCGGCGGCGGTTGCCGGCTGCGGCCAGCCCGAGCCCGTGGTGGTCATGGTCACCGAGACCGCCTCGCCGGTCCCGGCCACCGCAACGCTGGCCCCCACGCGGGAGGGCGAGCCGCCACCAACCACTACAGAAGGGGCGGTGGCCGAGACGGCAACGGCCACCGAGCCCCCACCGGCCGCCGCGTCGGCGCCGCCTGCCGCCACCGAGGCGCCGACCACAACACCCACACCCGAGCCACCGCGGGCCGAGTTCGTAAAGGATGTGACGGTCCCTGACGGTACGAACATGCGCCCCAACCAGGCCTTTACCAAGACGTGGCGCTACCGCAACAGCGGCACCGTGCCCTGGGGAAAGGGCGTCAAGCTCGTCTTTGTCTCGGGGTCCGTCCAGGGCTTTGTCTCGAACCGCATGGGCGGGCCCGAGTCGGTGAGCGTGGCCAATGCGGCCCCGGGCGACGAGCTGGACGTCAGCGTCAACCTCGTGGCACCGGCAGCCCCCGGGCGGTACCGCGGCTACTGGCGCCTGCAGCTGCCCAGCGGCGAGTGGTTGGAGAACAACCACTATGTCGAGATCGTGGTGCCCGCACCCACAAGCCCGCCGACGACCGCGCCGACCGCCGCGCCCACGCCACCACCGCTGCCCACCACGCCCGCCTGCGGGTGCGACGGCGACTGCGGGTGCGACGGCGATTGTCGCTGCGACAGGGACTGTCGCTGTGACAACGACGTGCCCCACTACTGGTATCAGTAGCAGAACCTATCGCGGAGATGCTGTGGAGCTCTTGACCATTCCAGTCCAGGATGGCCTGCTCATCTACCGGCCCCTGGCGCGGTTGGCCTTTGCCGGCAACCGCGCCATGGCCGGCCTGGCCCAATCTCTGGCCTTGGCCGGGCAGGGCAGCCCGGGCGTCGATTGCCCCCCTGAGGTCTATGCATTCTTGGAAGGCGCCGGCTTCCTGGAGCCCGATCCGCTGCCGCCCGCGCCCCGGGAGGTGGAGTATCGCCCGGCCAGCGCTGCGCTGCTGCTGACCAACCACTGCAGCCTGCGCTGCACCTACTGCTACGCCAGCGCCGGGGACACGGCAGGCGAGACCATGTCGCCCGCCCTGGCCCGGGCAGCCATCGACTGCGTCCACGCCAACGCCCGTGAGCTGGAGCGCTCAACGTTCGAGCTGACCCTCCACGGCGGCGGCGAGCCGGTCATGGCCTGGGAGACGCTGCAACAGGCTGTGGTCCACGCCCGCTCCCGCGACCTGCCGGCCCGCATCTCCCTCGTGAGCAACGGCATCTGGACCGAGCGCCAGCGCCGGTGGCTCGCCGGCAACCTGGACCGGGTGACCATCTCGTGCGACGGCGCGCCCGGCACCCAGGACCGGCAGCGCCCCTTCTCCTCGGGCCGGGGCAGCTCGGAGGTCGTGATGCGCACCCTGCGCGGCCTGGACCGGGTGGGCTTTGACTATGGCATCCGCATGACGGCGCTAGCCCCCTGGCATGCTCGCCTGGCCGCCGACGTGCGCTTTCTGTGCCAGGAAACGGGCTGCCGCTCCATCCAGGTGGAGCCGGCATTCTACGCCGGCCGCGGCCTTTACCGCTCGCCTTCCCCGGCCGAGGGCGACGAGTTCGTGGCCGGCTTCCTGGAAGCCCACGAGGTGGCGCGGCGCGCCGGGCGGCGCCTGAACTACTCGGGGGCCAGGCCGGACCTTCTGACTCACAGCTTCTGCTCGGCACCCTATAACGGCCTGGTCGTCACCCCCCGCGGCGAGCTCGTGACCTGCTACGAGGTGACGGGCGAGTACCATCCCCTGGCAGCCGCCTGCACCTTCGGCCGGCTGGAGGGCAACCGGGCCATTGTGGACGAGGAACGGCGGCGAGCACTGCTCCGGCGCCTGGAAGCCCGGCGCGAGGCCTGCCGCGACTGCTTCTGCTATTGGCACTGTGCCGGCGACTGCCACGTCAAGGCCCTCTACCCGGGGGCAGAGGAGCCTCCCGGCGCCGGCACCCGCTGCCAGATCAACCGCGCCCTCACGCTGGAGCTGCTCCTGGCGCGCGTCGCCGAAGCCGAGGATGGGGTGTGGCGGGGCGGAAACGGCCGGGGAGGAGACCCCCGGTGAGCCGTGCGCCACGCAACCCTCACTTGGAGTTCGCAGTCACCCGCCGGACATTTTTCCGCGCCCTGCTGGCGCAAGCCCGCGAGGCCGCTGGGTCGCTGCGGGGCCAGCCTTGCTTTTCCCTGAGCGCGCTCCAAGATCTGCCCCCTGACCAGCTTGCGCGCCTGGTGCCCGAGGTCCAGCCCGGCTGGGCGCTGCACGTCGAAGGGGACCGCCTGGTAGCGCGCGGGCGCGAAACCGGGGCCGTCCTCGACCTTGCCCCGGCCACAAAGGAGAACATCCTGACCCTCAATCTCCTGGATGGCGACCGGACCATCGGCAGCGCCGGCCGGCGCCTGGCCCGCGAGATGGGCTGGTCCGAGGAAGAGGCGATGGCGCACGTGCGCGAGTTCTTTTTCGTCCTGGCGGGCACCCTGGTCTGCCGGCCGCGCAACATGGGGGACCTGGATTGATGGGCAGCCTTCCCCGGGGCGCGCCCCCGGCACCCGGCGAGCTCGAGCTGCCGGCCGCCCCCCCTGTTGATCGCTTCCTGGCCGCTAACCCCCTGCTGCCGGGGCAAGGGGTGGACGTCGACGCTCTGCGCCGCCAGTGGCTGGCGCTGCGGCCGCCCTTTGTCAGCGAGCAACGGCACCAGCCGGTGCCCATCTGGGTGCGACGGCCCTTTACCGAGTCGGGATGGCAGGCCTGGCAGGTGCTGCGGCGCGATGTGCCGTCGATCGATCCCGCCCGGCCCTTTTGCGTCTACGTCCACGTCCCCTTCTGCGCCGAGCGCTGCGCCTTCTGCGACTGCTATTCGTTCCGGCTCGGCTCTCACCGCGAGCGCCACGTAGAAGCCTACCTGGGCCTGCTGGCGACCGAGATCCAGTCCTGGGCCGGCCTGGGCTCCCTGGCGCACCGCCCGCTGTCCACGGTGCACCTGGGGGGCGGCACACCCCTGCTCCTGGGTGCAGCAGCCCTGGAGCGCCTGGTGGCCCTCTGCCGGCAGCACCTGTCACCCGGTCCGGAGACCGAGTGGGCCCTGGAGTCCACCGCTTCGGATCTCTCGCCCACCATGCTGGCCTGCCTGGACGCCCTGGGCTTTACCCGGCTGCACGTCGGCGTGCAGAGCCTGGACGACGGCCTGCGCCCGGCTCTTGGCCGGCGCCTGCCTTCCGCCGGGGTCCTGGCGGCCATCGAAAGGGCGGTGGCCCGGGGCTGGGTGGTCAGCGTCGACCTGCTCTGCGGCCTGCCCGGGCAGACTCTGACGGGCCTATTGGGCGACATAGAGGCACTGGCCGCCGCGGGGGTGGACGGGTTCTCTCTGTACGAACTGAACCTTTCCAGGCGCAACCGGCCCTTTGCCGAGCGTTACGGGCTGAACCGCCGGAGCCACGCGCAGAACTACCTGGCCTTCATGCTCACGTCCCAGTTCCTGGTCGCCCGGGGTTACCGCAAGACGGCCTATAACCACTTTGCCCGCCCCCGCGACACGAACCTGTACGTCACCCACTCAAAGCGCGGCGAGGACCTGCTGGCCCTGGGTACCGTGGCCGATGGCAGCTTTGGCGATTACCTTTATCGCCACCGGCCGTACGCCCCCTATTGCCGGGCCGTAGCGGAGGATTTTCCCGGCCTTCAGGGGGGGCTGCGGCGCAGCGACGCGGAAAATCACCTCCAGCCACTGGTCACGGCCCTCATGATCGGGCGCGTGGCACTCCCCCTGTTGCAGGCCCTGGCCGGGCCGGAGCTCACGGACCAGTGGCAGGAACTGCAGCTCCTGGCTCCCGGCGAGGGCGATGAGCAGCTGTGCCTCACGGACAGCGGCTCCTGGTTCGTGGGCAACATGATCGAGCAGGCGCTGGGCCGCGCCGCTGCCGCCAAGGAAGCGGACCGTGACGCTGCCACGCGTCTTTGAGGCTGGCCGTCTGCGGGGCCTGACGCGCTGCCACGCGCTGCACCTTCTCCTCCTTTTTGTCCTGGGCCTGGCTTTTGTCGTCGGGCACACCACCTTGCAGCTCAATACCGACGACATCGCGTGGCTACATGGCGAGGAGTCCACTGTCTTTGACGGCTATCGCCACCTGCCGCGCCTGGCCTTTGGCCTGCTCTACGTCCTCTTTGGCCCCAGCCCTGTTGCCGCCCTGACCGCGATCTTGGCCACGCACGCGCTCAACGCCTGGCTTGTGTATCGCCTCGCTCTGCGGCTCTTGGCCGACCGCCTGGCGGCCATCCTCGCCCTGGCCATCTTCTTGATCAACCCCCTGACCCTCGGCACGCTGACCTGGATCTCGTGCTTTTCCTACGTCATGGGGACCAGCCTGGCACTGCTGGCCCTGCTGGCCGTGTTGCGAGGCCTGGAGGCGACCGGCCGGACGCGTGTCGCCTGGCTCGCGCTGGCGTTCGGCTGCTACGTCGCCGGCCTGTTCTCTAGCCACGAGCTCTTTTTTCTGCCGGCCCTTTTCGCCGTTCTGGGCTGGCTGCGGGGGTCTCTTCGCCCGGCTGCCTGGCTGGCGGCCCTGGGCCTGGCCGTGGCGCTGGGGGTCAACGCCTGGGTCTATGGCTTTGGCCGCTATGGTCTCGATGCCTCGCGCCTGTGGAGCCTCGACTTTGTCCTGGCCTATATCTCCACGGCGTTGGCCTCAGGGCTGGCCCTGGCCCTGGCCTATCCGCTCTCTTTCGTCGTCAAGGGACACATGCCACTCCAGGTCCTCTTCACGGAGCCGCTGCGTTGGCTCCTCACTGCCCTGGTCGCGGCAGCGGGTGCCTGGGCCTGGGCGCGGGGCCGGCGGTCGCGATTGGCCCTGGCTCTGGCTGCCAGCTTTGTGGCCCTTATCAGCCCCTACGTGTTGCGCCTGTACCTCATCCCCGATGGGGCAAGGTTTCACATCTCGTACATCCTTTCGGGGCGTGTTTTCTACCTGGCCTTCACCGTCCTGGCGCTCGCGCTGGGCTACGCCCTGGCCGGCCTGTTGCGGCGCGGCAGGGCCTCCTGGCAGCCGGCCTGGCCCGCGGTCCTGTTCGTGTCGTTGCTGGTGTACGGCCGCGCCCTGTGGCTCTATCGGCCCCAGGACGTGGCTGGCCTAAGCGCCGTGCGGGGCCTGCAACCGGGATCGCCGCCACGCTGGAATCCTTTTGCCGATCAGCACCCGGCCTGGCTGATCCTGCCCCTGGCAGCCGCGCTCCTGGCCTTTGCCTTGCGCCGCGCGAGGACCGCTCGGACTGAACCTTAGCAGCCACGGTTGATCTGTGCCGATTGCTTGACAACCTCTCCTGACTGTGCTACGATGTGCAGGCACTCGAGCTGGAAAGAAGCCTGGATGACGCACGCGGTGTTCCTGAATCAGTTCAATGACACCTGCCCATTCCACCCGCCGGAGGCGGGGCCATGAGCAGGGCGGGAGTTCAATACGCTCTCTTTATTCTGTTCATTGTCCTCGTTCTGGTAGCTGCTGCCATTCCCATCGTCGCCAGCGACATTTTTCGCCAACCCTACTCGCCGGCCTGGGATACGATCCATCGCACCCTCGCCCGGCTGGATTTCAGCTACAATCCACCGGGCGGCGGAGCCCCGCCCCGGTGGCCCTTCTGGCGCGATCCCGCCGACGCCAACCTCTACTACCGCGATCTCACCCTCACCACGGCCGACGGTCTCGAGCTGTCGGCATGGTATGTGCCGGCTCCCGAGCAGGGGGCGGCGACGGTGTTGCTCGCCCACGGGCTCCTCGGGTCCAAGTGGGGCATGCTGTCATTCGTGCCCTGGCTGCACGAGGCCGGCTACAACGTCATGCTCCTTGACTTCCGTGGTCATGGCGACAGTGACCCGCGTCCCACCACCATTGGCCCCGACGAAGTGCTGGACATCCAGGCCGCCCTCGACTGGCTGGAGGCCGAGGGAGTGGGCAGCCGGGTCGCCGGGCTCGGCTTGAGCCTGGGCGCCTCTGCACTGGTCAACACCGCCGTCCAGGACCCACGCCTCGACGCGCTGATCCTGGACAGCCTGTTCGCCGACTGGAGCGATACCGACTTTGCGAAGGGCTACCGCCTGCCCCCCGATTGGCTGGTACCCGGCGTCCCCGACCCGGAAGATCTCTTACCCAGCATTCACACGCCGATTCTCATCATCCACGGCACCGCGGACATACTGACCCACCAGGCTCACGCCGAGCGCCTGTACCAGGCAGCCAACGAGCCCAAAGAGATGTGGATCAACGATTCAGGACATGCCTGGTCGGCGTGGACCTACCCTGAAATCTATCAGCCCAAGGTTCTCGAGTTCCTGGAGAGCGCGCTCTCCCGCTAGCGCCTCTGCCGGCGAGCACGGCAGCAGGCAAGCGCCCGACGCGCCAGGGCAGCTCGGGCCATCCTCGTACAAGGACTGGAGCAGCATGGAGACGGAACAGATCAGGCCGGCAGTTCCTCGCCTCTGGGAGATTGACGCCGTCCGCGGCATTGCCGTCATCCTCATGATCATTTTCCACTTTGTGTTTGACCTCACCTTTTTCGGTGCTTCTACGGTGGACATCTACTCCACACCATGGCAGCTCTTTGCCCGCAGCATCGGCACAACGTTTATCACCGTCCTGGGAGTCTCCCTCACGTTGCGGTATGATCAGCTCAAACCGCAGATGGACCGGCGGCAGATGTTTCGCGTCTACCTGAAGCGAGGTGCCACGCTGTTCGCATGGGGAATGGTCATCACCGTCGTGACCTATTTTGCCGTCGGCCGCCGGTTTGTGGTTTTCGGCATCCTGCATCTACTCGGCCTTTCGGTCATCCTGGCTTTTCCCTTTCTGCAACGGCGCTGGGCTAGCTTGGGCGTTGGCTTGTTAGCCCTCGGTCTGGGTGCGTATCTGGGCAGCGTCAAGGTGCTCTATCCCTGGCTACTGTGGCTCGGAGTGCCCCAATTCCGGCGCGGCATGGTGGACTACTATCCGATCCTCCCCTGGTTTGGCTTTGCCCTGCTCGGGGTTTTTGTGGGCTTGACCTTTTACCCTCACGGAGTCCGTCGCTTCCGCCTGCCCGATCTGTCACAGGCCCCGCTGATCCGGGCGCTCAGCTATCTGGGACGGCATTCCCTCGTCATCTACCTGGTGCATCAGCCCATTCTGCTGGGCCTGCTGATACTGGTGGGAATTGGCTCATTTTAGTAGTTTGCGCCTGGTTCCTCGCTTTGCCACACTGTTGTTTTCGTCCGCTTTCAGTGCAATAGCCTTGACTTTTGCGCTGGCTTGTGATATACTTGGCAACGTAGACATCTGAGCAGGACGTCACTTGTTCTTTCCGGAAGAGACCTGACAGGTCCGGCCTGTCAGGTCTTGTAACCTCACCAGGAGATTGCAGCATGAGGACCGACACGACCGCGCGAGCCAGGCTCGCCGCCGCCATCGCCCTGATCGCCTGCTTGTTGCTCCTGCCACCCGCCGTCGCTGACGCGCAGGGACAGGTGCACGTCGTCCAACGGGGTGAAACCCTGTCGAGCATTGCTGCTCGCTACGGCACCACCGTTCAAGCCTTTGTGCAGGCCAACGGCCTGAGCAACGCCAACTTTGTGTGGGTCGGGCAGCGCCTGGTCGTCCCCGGCGGCGGCGCCGCCGCTGCCTCGGGCGGAGGCGGCGGCGGGGTACACGTCGTGCAGCGCGGCGAGACACTATACAGCATCGCCCGGCGCTACGGCACGACGGCCTCGTCGTTGGCCGCCATCAACGGCCTGTCCAACGCCAACCTCATCTATGTCGGGCAGCGGCTGCGGATCTCAGGCAGTGCCGCGAGCAGCGGCGGCGGTAGCGCTCCCGCAGCCCCGGCGACCGGCGCCGTCCACGTCGTACAGCGCGGCGAGACACTCGCCAGCATCGCCCGGCGCTATGGCACCTCGGTCTCTGCCCTCGTCGCAGCCAACGGCCTGCGCAACGCCAACCTCATCTACGTCGGGCAGCGCCTCCGGATCTCGGGCTCGGGCGGAGGCGGGGGCGGGGCAGTCGCCCCATCGACGGGCGGCACCCGCTGGATCGACGTTGACCTGAGCGAGCAGACGGTGCGGGCCTACGAGGGCAACGCAGTGGTGCGGGCCATGGTCGTCTCGACCGGTACCTCGCGCTATCCTACTCCTCCCGGCCGCTTTCGCATCTATGCCAAGTATCCGAGTGTCACCATGTCGGGCCCCGGCTACTACCTGACCGGCGTGCCGCACACCATGTACTTTTACCGCGGCTATGCCCTGCACGGGACATACTGGCACAACAACTTTGGCACCCCCATGAGCCATGGCTGCATCAACCTGACGAGGGGCGATGCCTCTTGGCTCTACAGCTTTGCCTCGGTGGGGACAGAGGTCGTCATTCACTGGTAGGAGCGCCGCGGCACCATAGGCCCCTGCGACCGGCGGGTGCGGGCCAACGGTCCGGCGCGCACCCAGGGAAAACAGAGCGGCCGGGACCAGGGCTGGCATGAGGGAGCTATTCGAGGGGCTCGGCTTTGGGCTCCTGCTGCAGATCTCTGTTGGGCCGGTGTGCATCGCCGTGCTGCACAAGGGCCTGACCCAGGGCTTTCGCCACGCTTTTGCCATGGTCTGGGGGGTCGCCCTGGTGGACGCCCTCTACATCCTGCTGTCGATGCTGGGTGTCTCGGCGCTGCTTCAGGTCGAGGCTGCGCGGCGCGTGGTGGGGCTGGCGGGCGTCGCGCTTCTCCTCTTCTTCGGCGTGCGCTACCTGCTCTCAGCCGCTGAGCCCGTCCAGCGCCAGCAGCAAACGAGCTCCCTGGGCAGGAGTTTCGGCTTTGGCGCCGGGCTGACCATGACCAATCCCCTGACGATTCTCTTCTGGGCCGGCGTGCTGGGTGCCACGATGTCCACCCGCAGCTTTGACGGGCCCGGCGAGGTCGCGCTCTTTGCCCTGGGCTGCGTGCTGGCGACTTTGGCCTTTCTCAGCGCTGTGGCCGGGGCGGGCCACCTTCTGGAGCGCGCGCTCACGCCGCGCCTGAGCCTGTGGCTCAACCGCGGCGTCGGCCTCTTCCTTATCGCCTTCGCGGCCAAGCTGGCCCTCGACCTGCTCTAACCGCTTTTCCTTTTGCGCCCTCCCGTTTTGTCATCCCACCTGTTCTGTGCTACACTTGTACGCTGCTCCCATTGTGCGGAGGGTGTGTTCATGAAGAAGACTGCCATTATCGTATCAGTCGTCTGGCTCGTGCTCTGCCTGGTGCTGCCCGCCGGTCTCGCTCTGGCGCAGCCGGCGGGCCAGATCACCTCACCCCGCGACCGTGCCTCGGTCCGGGGCCAGGTGCCCGTCGAAGGCAGCGCCGTCCAGGAGCAGTTCCAGAAATACGAGCTCCACTACGGGCCCGAGCCCAATCCGGGCGACCAGTGGACGCCCATAGGCGGCTCACCCTTCACTGTGCCTGTCATCCAGGGCCGGCTGGGCCTTTGGGACACGACTCTGCTCCCCGACGGCCTCTACAGCCTTCGCCTGCGGGTCGTGCGCCTTGACGGCAACTATGACGAATACTTTGTGCGGGGCATCCAGGTGTCCAACACGTTTCCCACCGACACGCCCACGCCCGCAGTCGTTGTGACCCCCTCCCCCGTCGGGCCGACCAACACGCCCGCTCCGACGCTGACCGTAGTCATCGCTGTGCCGACGGTGCTCAGCCCCACGCCCAAGCCGACGAGCACACCCCTGCCCACGGCCCTGCCGACCAACACCCCCGAGCCGTCCGACATGCCCTTCGCGAGCATCAGCGATGCTGCCTGCTGGGGGGCAGGCGCGACGCTGGCCGTGTTTGTCGGCATCGGGCTGCTCTTTGGCCTCAAGGACGGGCTCGCTGCCCTGGTCCGCGGCCTCGTCCGCCGGGGCAAAGAGAGCATGGGGGTCTACGAGGACTGACGTGCCCAATCAGGACCCGATGCAAGCGCTGGCCCTGGTCGTCGGCCTGGGCAACCCGGGGCCGGAGTATGCCCGGCACCGGCATAACGTCGGCTTCCAGGTGCTGGATGCCCTGGCGCGGGCCCACAGCCTGTCCTTTTCGCGGGAAAAGCTGGCCCGGGCCCACACAGCGCAGGGCCGCATCGCCGGCCGCAAGGTGCTCCTGGCCAAACCCCAGACCTTCATGAACCGCAGCGGCCAGGCCGTGGGACGCCTGGCACGCTGGCACAATATCCCGCCGCAACAGATCCTGGTGGTCTACGACGAGCTAGATCTGCCCCTCGGCCGCCTGCGCCTCCGCCCGGAGGGGGGATCGGGGGGTCACAAGGGCATGCGCTCCATTATCGAGGTGCTAGGCAGCCAGGACTTTCCCCGGCTGCGCGTGGGCATCGACCGGCCTCCGGGACAGATGGACCCGGCCGATTATGTCCTGCACCCCTTCGCCAAAGAGGACAGCGAGACGGTGGTATGGGTGATCGACCAGGCGGTGGCTGCCGTCGAGGCCTGGCTGGCGGACGGGATCGTGGCCGCCATGGACCGCTTTAACCGGCCACAGGTCCTCGACGATGCCCTGAACGCGGAGGAGCAGGCTCCTGGTGAGGAGCGGCCGGCGTGAACCTGTCTGGCCTTTTGCCCTTCGTTCGCCAGGTGCCGGCGTACCAGCGCCTGGTCGCGGCCCTGCGGGACGGCCGGCTCGAAGACATCCTCCCGGACGGTGATCCATCCCGGGGCCTGGGGGTCATCAACTCTGCTCGCCCGTACCTGGCCGCGGCCCTACATCAGCAGCTGAACGTACCTCTGGTCATCCTGACCACGAGGGCCGAGCGTGTAAGCCAGTGGGCCGAGCAGCTGCGGGTGTGGACCGGTTCAAACCAGGTCTATGCCTTTCCCGAGCCCGATGCCCTGCCTTACGAACGGGTGCCCTGGTCGCGGGAGACGGTCAGCGACCGGATCCTGGCCCTCACCGCCCTGCTTCGCCCCGCTGAGGCCCAGGCGCCGGTGGTCGTCGCCTCCGTGCGCGCTCTCATGCACAAGACACTTCCGGTCCGCGAGTTTCGCCAAGGGCTGCGCGAATATCATCGCGGCCAGGAGATCGAGCTCCAGCGCACCCTCGAGACGTGGGTCGCCCACGGATACCGGCCCGAGCCCGTCGTCGAAGAGCCGGGGACCTTTAGCCGGCGGGGTGGCCTCGTAGACGTCTTTTCGCCGAACCTCGTGCAGCCGGTGCGCATCGAGCTCTTTGGCGACGAGATCGACAGCCTGCGAGTGTTCGATCCCACGACACAACGCACCCTGGAGCAAGTCGACCACTTTGTCCTGGCCCCGGCCAGCGAGGCACTGCCCCGCCTGGCGATGCAGGCCAGCGAGCGCGTCGCCGGCCTCGATCTCAGCCTCTGTCATCCCCCGGCACGCATGGAGTACCAGGAGGACCTGGCGCACCTGGAGCAGGGGCTCTATTTCCGGGGGATCGCCTTCTACCTGCCCTTCTTCTATACCTTCCCGGCGACCCTGCTCGACTATTTGCCGGGCTCGGGCCTCTGCCTGGTGGACGATTGGGAGTCGTTCATGGCGACCACGGTCGATATGGACCGCCAGGCACAGGCGCTGCAGGCCGACCTCATCAAAGCCGGGGAGCTGCCGACCAACTTTCCCGTCCCCTACTACACGTGGGACGAGCTGAAGGCGTCGATCCTGTCGCGCTCCCTGCTGGTGTTGGGCGGCAGAGGCCAACGTGAAGAAGAGGGGCTCCTGGCACAGCTCTTTGACTATGGCGAGCGCTATGGCGGGCAGCTCAAGCGGGTGCTGGATGGCTTCCAGGAGATGCGCGACGCCGGCCACCGGGTGGTCGTCGTCAGCCGCCAGGCCAGCCGCATTTGTGAGCTCCTCGAGGAGCGCGGGGTGGCCGCCCCACCCCTTGAGGACGTGCCAGAGCCGCCCCCGGCCGGCAGCCTGGCCCTGGTGCGGGGCACCCTGGCCGAAGGCTGGAAGCTGCGCGCGGAGGAGGACGGCCGCCCACTGCTCGACCTCCTGACCGACGCCGAGGTGTTTGGCTGGGCTCGGCCCGCACCCCGCCGCGCCCGTCGCTCGCGGCCCACAGCCCCCGAATCCTTTTTTGCCGATGTTCAGCCCGGCTCGTACGTGGTTCACGTCGAGCACGGCATCGGCCTCTTTCGCGGCCTGGTCAATATGGGTTTTAACGGCGCCGAGCGCGAGTACCTCCTGGTCGAGTACGCCGCAGGCGACAAGCTCTATGTGCCTGTCTACCAGGCCGACCGCCTCAGCCGCTACGTCGGAGTCTCAGATCATATGCCCCAGGTCAACCGCCTGGGCACGGCCGAATGGGAGCAGGTCAAGGCCCGGACGCAAAAGGCCGTCGAGGAGATTGCCGGCGAGCTGTTGGCCCTGTATGCCGCCCGAGAGGTGGTCGAGGGCCACGCCTTTGCCTCCGACACCCTGTGGCAGGCTGAGCTCGAAGCCTCGTTCCCCTACATCGAGACCGACGCTCAGGCGCAGGCCCTGGACGAGATCAAGGCCGACATGGAGCAGGCGCGGCCCATGGATCGGCTCATCATCGGCGACGTAGGCTACGGCAAGACTGAGGTGGCCCTGCGGGCGGCCTTCAAGGCGGTGATGGACGGCAAGCAGGTGGCGATCCTGGTGCCTACTACCGTTCTGGCGCAGCAGCATTACCAGACGTTCAACGAGCGCCTTAGCTCCTTTCCCGTCTCGGTCGAGGTCCTCTCCCGGTTCCTGACGCGCAAGAAGCAGGAAGACGTGGTCAAAAAAGTCGCGGAGGGTGGCGTCGACATTGTCATCGGCACCCACCGGCTGTTGTCGGACGATGTGCAGTTCAAGG
>JBFYTF010000002.1:0-2771 GCA_041300865.1 Anaerolineae bacterium | reverse complement strand
TCAGCCCCGCGCGTACCGGCGACAGCGGTGCCCGGCTGCAGCGACAACCCGGGGCCCGACATGCCGCCGACCAGGCGGGCGATCCACACGCGCACATGTGCCTTGGCTGTCTGCAGCGCGTCGTGTTCAAGGTCGGGCCGGAGGGTCACCAGGTAGCCCTGCAGCTCGGCTAACTCGCGCGCACACAGGCCGCAGCCGGCCACGTGCTGCCGGATCTCGGTCGCGCGGTCGTCTGGCAGCAGCTGCAGATGGTATTCGCCCAGCACCTCCGAGGCCGGGCACTCGACCCGGTACAGCCCGGCCGAAAGGCGCCTCTCCAGTTTAGCGAGCGCTGGGGCCCGCTCACGGCAATGGACACACTCAGCAAGGTGCCGTTCTACCTCAGCGCTAGCTTCTCCGTCGAGAAATGCGAGCAGATCCCTATCTGCAACTTCCTGGTGCGACGTACAGGTCATCTCTGTCTCCTTCCACTTCTATAAACGCGCCGGCCAGGATCTTTCAGGCACCGCCGAGCAACAAGGTGTGAAGGGCCTCGTCGCGGCGCAGTCGGGCAAGGACGTTTTCCTTGATACGGTAGACATCGCGCACGTCGCGAAAGACGCCGGGGTATTCCTCCAGCAGCTGCCGGGGCTTGAGGCCGAGGACGTAGGCGCCATAGACGACGCACCGCTCCTCCTCGTCGTTCAGCCGAGCGGAGATGGCCTTCCAGAACTCGCGCCTGTCGAGCTCGGCCAGGGCATGATCATCGGCCCCACTGCCCACCGGCACCCTGCCCGGGGGCAAGTTCTCCGTTTCGAGATCCACCGTCTGTGGGCCCGCCTTGCGCACAGCATCCACGACCGCGCTGTAAGCGCACATCTGCAGATAGCGGAGCACCGACTTGAGATCGGCAAACTGGGCGAATTTCTCCGGCGTTATGGCCGACCACATCTTTTCGAAGGCCCGGTTGACCAGGTAGGAAGCCTCTTCGCCGCAATCCGGAAAGGACGGCTGGCGCTGCACCCAGCGCGTCACCTGGGCATGATACTGCACGTAGACGAGATCCCAGGCTCGGTCCGCACGGCAGGCGACAGCGCGACGAAACAGCTCGAAACAGGGGCGCGGATCGTGGCGCAGGCGGGCAAAAAAGAGATCGGTCTCCTTGGCGCAACGGTGCGCGATGCCTGACAGGCTGACGGTCTCCAGATCCATCTCTTGTGCCATGCGCTCCCCCGGCAAAGCAAGCGGTACCGAACCTGGCTGGCTGCATACTGACTGCATAGATTATACCACCAGGAACTGATGGAGGCAAGGGTCTGGGTCAGAACCTGAGCGGTGTGGCTTGTCGCTCTTTGGGTCGCATGCCCGCGCGGCGAGCGCCGAAATCCAGCTCAGCCGGCCTCGCCTATCGCCAGGACGAAGGTTGTCTGTGGCTGCCGGTCGTCAGCCCTTCACATAGGGCTTGCCCAGAGCTTCGGGTTTCGCGGCTCCCCAGCGGATGCGGAACCACTTGGTTGCCATGAGCAGCAGGACCCCAATGGTCGCCACGAAGGGAACGGCCCGCCACAGGTAGCGGGACATGACGCCCGGAAGCAGGATCTGCGGGTTGAGGGACAACTGCCACAGCGTGCCATACAGCACCGAGCCGGCAAGAAGGATGAAGGGATTCCACATGGAGAAAAAGACGAGGGCGAGAGCGATGAACCCCCAGCCACCCAGAAAGTTATAGTTCCAGACCGGATTGTAGTCCAGCGAGTAGATCGCACCTGCGAGACCCATAAACGCGCCGGCCACGGTGACGCATAGGTAGCGCGTGCGCGCCACGCTGATGCCAGACACCTCGGCCACCGAGGGGTTCTCTCCGACGGACCGGATGGCCAAGCCCAGACTGGTTCGGGTGAGAATGAACCAGGTGAGGACAACAAGCAGCAGTGCGAGATAAACAGACGGCGACAGGCTGAACAGCTTGGGGATGCGGGGCATACCCAGCGGGCCCGTGTAGGGATTGCCGATGTATGTGGTCAGGCCAAAACCGAGGATCCAGATCCCCATGCCGCTCACCACCTGGTCGACGGCGAGGGTGATGGAAAAGAACCCGTGCAGAAGGCCGAGCAGAGCACCGATACCCGCTCCCACCAGGAAGCCGGCTACGTAGCTGTCCGTCGCTTGGGCAGCCATGAAGCCGAGGGTGGCTCCGAAGAGCATGACCCCCTCGATCCCGACGTTGAGGATGCCGGATCGCTGATCGATCAGCTCGCCGAGACCCGCCAGGGTGAAAATGGTTGAGGCTTCCAGGCTTCTAGCGACGAACTCCCACATCGGCCCTTGTCTCCCCCGTCCTGGTCCACTCAAGCGTGGAGCGATAGAAGAACTGGAATGCCACCAGGGTAATCATCAGCACTCCCAGCAAGGCATAGTCAATTCCGAACCCAAGGTCTAGCTTTCCTTGCACGAACCGGCCGCCGATCGATAGTCCCCCGAAGAGCAAGGCCACGGGGATGGCGGCAATGGGGTTGCCCAGGGAGATCAGACCACAGATGATACCGTAGAATGCCAGGTCGCCAAGGCTGCCATAGTTTCGGGCGATCTTGTAGACACCGGAGACGGCAGCAAAATAGTGATAGCCGGCCAGCCCGGCTAGAGCGCCACCGACGAGAAAGACCAGCAAGGGGATGCGCAGCGAGCTGATGCCGGCATACCGGGCGGCAGCCGGGCTATGGCCGTAGGCCCGAATCTGATAGCCCAGCTTGAATCGGGTAATCAGAAAGTGCAGAAACACGGCCACAGTGAGA
>JBFYTF010000720.1:0-5976 GCA_041300865.1 Anaerolineae bacterium | reverse complement strand
AGCGATCACTCAGGACAAGCTCTGCCGCCTTTGGACGAGCCTTTCAGGGGGAGTGGTCCCATCCGAGCCGGTTCGCTGGGCGCGTAGCTCGGCGAGGTGCGTCGTGTCCGACTTGTGCAGGAACCGCGGCCGAAAACCAGAAGCCAGCGCATAGCACCGTGTATCGTCCTCATTTGGCCGTGTGCGGCCAGAGGCCGCACGGGCAGGGTGCTCGCGTACCAGGCCTCACATGGCTCCTCGTGGTTTCCGCCCTGGTCACCGCCAGTGTCCGTCGTTATTTGCACCACTTGCTCGCCCACGTGGCGCAACCGGTGCTCGGCCGGGCCGAGGACAAAGGCCTACTCGGCGGTGGGACGCTAGCAACACCTGCGTTGGCAGGTCTCTGGCCGTGTAGCTGTTGCAGATGACAAACAGCCCCAGATCTTGCGCCGGGATGTAGCTAGCGCGTATACGGAAACCGTTTCAAGACTTCTTCCACCACCTCTTGAAACGGTCTGGCGGCTGCGTGTGCCCAGGCTTCGGCGAAAGCGGTTTCGCCAAGCTGCGCGCGGCAGGCGGCGACAACAGAGTCATGGGCGGCGCGATCGACAGGTGGGAGCGGGGCACCCATCCCAGCGCGCAACGCGTGCGCCGTGCCGAACAGCACCGCTGCTTGCACGCCGTCACCCTGGACTGCGCTCACAGCGCCCAGCTCCTCGAGCGCGCCGGCGATGCCCGGTCTATCGCCAAGCGCTCGGAACACCTCCAATCCTTCCCTGGGCAGCTCGGACGCCGGCGAGAGTTCGCCCAACGTGCGCTTCGCACGGCCCAGGGCGACGAGCGACCGCGCCAGGTCGGGCCTGTACCGGCCTTCCCGCGCCAAGGCCACCGTCTCCTCCAGCAACATCCTGGCGGCCGCGGCATCCCCTTCATAAAACGCCAGCAGCCCCCGGAAGTAACACGCCCGCATGTGGAGCAGACTGTTCCCGGATATCTCCAGAAGATGGGTCGCTGCTTGCGGGTGGAGTCGCGCCGAGGTCAGGTCTCCTTGAGAGAGGGTGTTCTCCGCCAGGGCGCACCGTACATCGGTCTCCCATATACTGCACCCGTGCTCCTGACACACCTGGAGAGCCCCTTCGAGGTGGGACCGACCGGCGGAGTATTGCCCCAGAATCCGGCAAACACTCCCAAGATTGGTGAGCGCGGTCACTACTGCCAGGGAATGCTTGGTCTCCCGGGCAAGGGCTAGGCCGCGCTCAAACTCTGCCCGAGCGGCCGCGTACTCGCCGAGTCGCACGTGAACGACTCCCAAAGAAGTCACCACACCGCTCAGAACGTACTTTTCCCCAAGGTCCTCCAGGATGGCGGCGCTTTCCTCGAGCATGGCCCACCCAGCGGGATCGCCGGAGTACTCTCCCAGGTAGCTTCCGAACCAGTTCAATACCCGGGCCTCGCCCCACCGATCCCCTACCTGGCGGTAGTTGGCCAGCGCCTCCTCCAGCCGGGCCCGGCCCAGGCTCGCTTCACCTTGCCAGCCGAACGTGAGACCGATCGACGCAAGTGACTCCGCAAGGCCGCGCGGATCGCCCAGCTCCCGGTAGATCGCCGCGCTTTGCTCCGCCGATCGGCACGTCGCTTCGAGGTCTCCCAGCCCATACGTCATCGCGCTTTTTCCGAGAAGAGCAGCGGCCCTGGCCGCGGTGCGTCCTTCCGGCTGCTGCTGCAGTGCCTTTTCCAGCCAACTGTGCCCTTCACGAAAATGCCCGTGCGCCCGCCAAAACCAGCGCAATGCGCCTGACAAGCGCAGCGACAGCTCTTCGCCCCGCGGCGTCGCCCAATCGCTTTCGAGAGCCCATTCCAACGCAGCTCGCAGGTTGTCCTGTTCCTCCTCCAACTGCCGCAGCCACTCCATCTGATCGCGTCCTGCCAAGCCCTGCTCCGCCGCCTCGGCCAGGGCCAGGAAGCATTCAAAGTGACGCTTCTGCGCTGCCGCCTGCGCCTGCGGATCGGCTGCCAGGTGAGTGGCGCCGTACTGCCGGACCAGCTCGTGCAGCTGGTAGCGGCCGGCTGCGTTTCGCCGTACCAGCGTCCGGTTCACCAGGGTGGACAGCACGGGCAGCGAGGCACCCGCCACCTGCTCGGCCGCCTGGCGGCTGAACCCGCCCCGAAAGACCGAGAGATGCGAGAGCACCTGCTGCTCCTTGGCCGACAGCCTCTGCCAGGTTTGGTCGAACACCACGCGCATGCTGCGGTGCCGCTCCGGAAGGTCACGCACAGACGCACTCAGGAAGTCGAGCCCGCCTTCGATCTCCCGGCCGATCTCCGCGGGTGATAATATCCTCGACCAGGTCGCCGCCAGCTCGACCGCCAGCGGCGTCCCCTCCACCAGGCGGCAGACCCGGGCGATCGCCGCCAGGTCTGCCTCCGGGCAGGTGAACCCGGGCGAGGCGCGCCGGGCGCGCTGCATAAAGAGCGCGACGGCAGCATAGCCATCCAACCCTTCCCTCTGCTCCGGGCCGGGAAGGGCCAGGCCCCCGACCTCCAGGACCCACTCCTCCTGCAGGTCGAGCACTTCCCGCGAGGTGACCAGCAGCTTCACCCCCGGGGCGCGCTCGAGCATCTCGAGCACGAGCTCCGCGAAACCCGCCTGGTGGGGATCCTCGACCAGCAACTGCTCCACGTTGTCCAGGACCAGCAGCATCCGCTTTTCGCTCAGGTGGTTGAGCAGCTGCTCCCTGGGGTCGCTCGGGTCGTAGAAGGACAGGCGGACGGCGCCGGCCGTGGCGCCGACGGCCGCTTCGACCGAGCCGACGGAGGCCAGGGGCACAAAGGCGACGCCGTGAGGGAAGGCAGCGCGGTGCTGCTCGGCGGCCTGGAGGGCCAGGCGCGTCTTGCCGATGCCGCCCGGACCGACCAGGCTGATGCAGCGGCACTCCGGGCCGGCGAGGAGCCGGCCCAGGTCGGCCAGCTCCTGCTCTCGGCCGTGAAACGAGGTCAACGATGCGGGCAGGTTGTGGAGAGGGGCAGAGGCAGCCGGCGAGGGTAGCTCCGGCTTGGCCGTGAGGGTCCCGGCGCGGATCTGCTCGGCCAGTTGGCGGGTGTTGGCCGACGGCTCGACGCCAAGCTCGTCGGCCAGGACGCGCCGGCAGGTGTCGTACTGGGCCAGGGCGGCGGCGCGCTGCCCATCCAGCGCCAGGGCGCGCATCAGCTGGCAGTAGGCTTCCTCGCGCCACGGGTCCAGCTCCAACTGTCGTAAGGCGTGGCGTCGCGCCGCGGGGAGATCGCCGTGCTCCTCGTAATAGCCCGCCAGCCAGCCGTGGGCCTCCAGGACGCGGCGGTGCAGGCCCTCGCGCCGGACCAGGATCCACTCCTCGAACTCGGCGCTGCCGTCGAGGAAAAAGCCATGCAGGAACTCGCCGCGATAGAGGGCGACCATCTCTTCCAGGCGGGCGGTGCGGAGCGAGCCATCCTCGCCCCCGCGCCAGTCCTGCTCGCATGCGCGAAGGATCGCGTTGAATTGCGCGAGATCCAGCGTCGAGTCGGCGACGCGGTTGAACTGAATGGCATCTCGGGAGATGAGGAGATAGGGAGGGTTGGCCGACTGGTCGCCGATGGCCCGGCGCAGGTCGGAGAGGGCCTGCCGCAGGTTGTGGCGGGCTACCGGCTCGGGGCATTCCGGCCACAACAACCCGGCCAGGGACTCGCGGCGATGGGCACGGTCGGCCTCCACCGCCAGGTAGGTCAGGAGCGCGCGGACCTTGTCCGATTTCAACATCGCGACCGGCATACCGTCGAGCAAGACTTGCAGTGGACCCAACACGCCCAGCGACAGATGTGCCATTCGGCCTACTTGATGCACCTATGAAGAGAGCTGCTGCGCTACTGGTAGATTCTACCGCAGAACTGGGCGGCTGTCAAGGCGGGTGAAATTCGCCGTCACACGACCCTCCTGACGATCCGTTGACGATGGCTTGGCGAGGCCGTGGCAGATTGGAGGCTAAGGAGCAAACCATTGAGGCGAACCGATGAGAACCGGCAACCAATACGCAGCCGCTCGTACATCCTCCGCCTGTGGTGCGCGGACGAGTGGCACGCTTCGCTGGAGGACCCAACCACCCAGGAGCGGTTTGGCTTTGGCAGCCTGGAGCAGTTGTTCGCCTTCCTGATGGAGCTGGCGGAAAGAGAGAGCAGGGCTTCCCGGAAAGGATGCAGCCCATGACACGCGCAGTCTGGAGAGGCTTGCCCCGTCTGATGGTAGAGGAGATGAGAAGGAAAGAACTATCAGCCTATCGGATCACCAGCCAATGCCCGTTCGGAGAAAAAACCATTACCTGTTCCACTGGGAGGAAGGGGCACCGTGCCAGGTGTGCGGGACGCCGCTGGCCAAGATCCGGACGGGGAGCACGGGGAGCTATCTCTGTCCGGGGTGCCGGCGGCTAGAGCCGCCAGACCCACCCACTTGGCTAAAAGCGGATTCACTGCATGTCTCGGCTTGAGTGGGATCGCTCACCCGAGGTCTTCGAGCAGCTCCTTGGCCTCAACCAGGTCGGGGAAGGCAAACCCTTCGGTGAACCGCGAGTACACGTCGCGCAGGCCGCTTCGCGCCTCCGCCAGCTCGGCCGCGAAGGCCTCCCCCTCCCACTCTGTTCCGCTCCGGGGACCATGGTCCCACTCCGCTGCGCTCCGGGGATCGCGATGGCGCTGCCGCAGGCGCAGCAGGCTCATGGCCGTGCGCAGCTCCCAGGCGAGCGCGCCCTGATCCCGCGCGAGCTGTGTGGCCTGCTGGAAGCATGCCAACGCCTCGCCGACCGCAGCCAGCCCATCCCGCTCCAGCAGCAGCTCGCCCCGCAGGCGGTAGAGCTCGGCCTGGTAGCTCTGCCCACATGGGACCTTCGGGCCGAGCAACGGCTCTATCGCCGCCAGTGCGACGGCCAGCCTGCCGGCGCGCTCCGCCTCGGCGCCCGCCGATGCGGCCGCAGCGTCCCCCGCCCGGCAGCGGCGGGCTGCTGCCAGGCACCCATCGGCCAGGACAACGACGAGGCCGTCCGCGCCGATGATCATGCCTGTGGACTGCCAGGCAGCGATGGCCCTCCGCATCCGCTCGATGCCGGCGTCCTCGTCAAGGTCCCCACGCACGACCGCCAGCCAGCCGAGGAAGACTTCGGCGTATGCTTGCCACGAGGCAAACCCCTGCTGCAAGCACAGCCGGTAGCACAGCTCACTTCGCTCCTGGAGCGCCGGCCGGTCGCTGCGCAAGAGGAACAGGGCAATTGAGCCGACCGCGGAGGCGCACGCCTGCCCGAACAGATCCCCCTGCTCGAGGGCGCCCGTCACCGCCTGGCTGCTGCGCGCCAGGGCCTTCTCCGGATACCCCATCAGCCATTGACCCATGGCCGAAAAGGCGAGTGTGTGGGCCGTGACATCATAGCCGAGTGCCGCCCGCAGCTCCGCCCCCCGCTCTGGAGTCAGCCAGCCGAGCACCCAATCGAAGTGCCGGTCCGCTTCCCGCAGGCCTCCCGCGAGGTGGTAGATGAGGCCAAACCGCCAGTGGGCATGGGCCACAAAGGCCTCTTCCCCCGACTGGGTTGCCGCATCGAGCATCCGCTCCGTCACCGGGAGAGCTTCGTCCAGCCGCCCGGTCGAAGTGAGGAGTGACGCTTGCGCGGAGAGCATCGCCAACCTCGGACGCCCCTCCGCGTCGCCGGCCCCCGCTTCGGCGGCCCGGACCAAAGCGCCCGCCAACCGCGCGCTGCCTGATCCGCCCAGGTTGCGCTGCGGGCCCAGCCGGGCAACCTCCAACAGCCGCTCGAGCTCGGCGCGCTGCGGGGAAGGCGGCTCGGCTGCGAGCAGGGCCAGGCCGCGGTCGAACCGGTCGAGGGCCTGGCGGAAGGCCGCCAGCCGCATGGCCTCGCGGCCGGCGTCGTGCAGCGCGCGTGCAGCCTCCAGAGCCATGCCCGCGGCCTCATAGTGCCGTGCCAGCTCTGCTGCCAGCCCCGC
>JBFYTF010000705.1:0-5837 GCA_041300865.1 Anaerolineae bacterium | reverse complement strand
CGACGATGGTCCGCTGCTGGCTGTCGATCTCTACCTGGTAGCGGTAGGAGGCCTCGGCGATCTCGCGCTGGAAAAAGCCTTTCTCCAGCGCCGGAATGACGCCGCCCAGGGCTTCGGCTTTGCGAAAATAGTCGTAAGCCTCCTGCTCCATGCGGTTTGTCAGTGCTTCGACAAAGTAGGAGCCGGCCAGGGGGTCCACGGTATTGGTCACTCCGCTCTCGTGGGCAAGGAGCTGCTGGGTGCGCAGGGCGATCTTGACGGCATAGGCGCTGGGCAAGGCCAAAGCCTCGTCCATGCTGTTGGTATGCAGTGACTGCGTGCCGCCCAGCACCGCGGCCAGCGCCTGCCACGCGGTACGCACGATGTTGTTCTCCGGCTGCTGGGCAGTCAGGCTGCAGCCCGCAGTCTGCGTGTGAAAGCGCAGAAGCCAGCTCCGGGGATCCTTCGCGCCAAAGGTCTCGCGCATCTCGCGCGCCCAAATGCGCCGTGCGGCCCGAAACTTGGCAATCTCCTCGAAAAAGTCGTTGTGCGAGTTAAAAAAGAAGGACAGGCGCGGTGCAAAGTCGTCCACGTCCAGCCCGCGCTCAATGCCCCAGCGCACGTACTCCAGCCCGTCGGCCAGGGTGAACGCCAGCTCTTGCACTGCCGTCGAGCCCGCCTCCCGGATGTGATAGCCGCTGATGCTGATCGTGTTCCAGCGGGGCAGATGCCGGCTGCCGAACTCGAAAGTGTCGACAACGAGGCGCATGGATGGCGCCGGCGGGAAGATGAACTCTTTTTGGGCGATGTATTCCTTCAGGATGTCGTTTTGGATGGTGCCGCCCAGCACCTCCATCGGAATGCCCCGCTTCTCGGCCATAGCGATATACATCGCCCAGATCACGGCCGCCGGGCTGTTGATGGTCATGGAGGTCGTGATCTCGTCCACCGGAATGCCGTCGAACAGCTTTTCCATGTCGGCCAGGCTGGAGATGGCGACCCCACACTTGCCAAACTCGCCGAGAGCGTGGCTGTCGTCCGTGTCGTAACCATACAGCGTCGGCATGTCAAAGGCCACCGACAGGCCTGTCTCGCCGTGCTCGAGCAGGTACTTGTATCGCTCGTTGGTCTCTTCGGCGGTGCCAAAGCCGGCGAACATGCGCATCGTCCACAGCCGGCCGCGGTGCATGGTCGCGTGTACGCCCCGGGTGTAGGGATATTCGCCGGGAAACCCCAGGTCCTGCTGGTAATCAAGGTCTGCCACGTCGAGGGGCGTGTATAGGCGCTCGATGGGCATGCTCGAGGTTGTCATAAACTTGTCAAGGCGCTCGCCCTGCCTGGACAGGGTCTTTTCCAGGGTCGTCTCTTCCCAGCGCTCCCTCTGCTCCTTCAGGGCCTTCAGCCTGTTCTCGTCAAACATGTGCTTTCCTCCCAATGAGCCTGGCTGTGACGACTTTGTCCCTACCATGGCAGGTATTCGCGGGCGATACTGGAGCAGCCTTGCGCCGCCTGGCCTTGCGCTCCGCCTCGCTCGCCGCGTCATTATACCACAACGTGTCAAGCTGCATTTGAGGCGCGCTACTCCGTGTACTCCACGAGTTCGAGCAGAACGCCGTGGGCACCCTTGGGGTGCACAAAAGCTACCCGCCCGTGCGCGCCGGCGCGCGGCTCCTGGTCGATGAGCGGCACGCCGCTTGTCTTCAGCTGCGTCAGGACGGCCTCAATGTCCTCTACCTCGAGGCAAATATGGTGGATACCCTCACCGCGCTTGGTGATGAACTTGGCCGTCGACGACGTCTCACTGCTGGGCTGGACCAGCTCGATGTTCGTTTCGCCGGCAGGCAGGAAGGCGACGCGTACCTCCTGGTCGGGCACGTCGACAATGGCCCGCACTGACAGCCCCAGGGCCACCTGGTAGAACTGCAGGGCCTGCTCTATATCGTTCACCGCAATGCCGATGTGATCGATCTTCATCACCCCTCCGCAAAAGTCTGAGCGGGATGGGCCACCTGTCCCCCAGGCACCACCGGTTGCCAGCCCGGCTTAGTACGCGCCATCCCACTCCCTCTCGGCCTGCCGTCGCCGCAGCCTTTCAGGCAGCGAGCCTGCTGGGATGGTGTCCAACCAGGGGAAGGGCTGCTCCGCGACCGGCAGCTGGTGTTTCTCGGCTTGTGGCTTCTCGCCGGCAGCCACCGGCTCCCCGGCGCCCGACGCCCTGCGGAACAGCTCGGTCAGCGCGTCGAGCAAGGGATAGTCGGGGTTCACGCGATAGAAGACGCGCTTGCCCTCGGGGCTGCGCACCAGCAGGCCGGCCTCCTCCAACCGCTCTACCTCGCGCTGGACCGCCCGGATAGGCTGGCCGGTCTGGCGCTCGATCTCGCGCTGATAGAACTTGCTCTCGGCGTTGAGCAGGAACAGGCCCAGGATCTGGACGCGGGCCGTCGACGAGAAGAGAACCTCAAGATTTGCCGACATCTTGTATACGCTCCTTTGCCGGAAGATATCTAGAATACCGTCGAGGCCTGGTACTCGCCAAACACCTGGCGCATCACCCCGCAGATCTCCCCTAACGTGGCATATTGCTCAACCGCGTTCAGGATCGGAGGCATCAGGTTGTCGTCACCGCGAGCGGCCGATGCCAGCAGCGACAGAGCGCTTGACACCTTTTCGTTGTCTCTGCTCGCCCGCAGCGCCCGGAGCCTTGCCTCCTGGCGCTCGCTGACGGCTGGATCGACGCGCAACACCTCGAGCGGCAGGTCCTCTTCCACCTCAAACTGGTTCACGCCTACAACAACCTTTTCGCCCTTGTCCACCGCTCGCTGCCAGCGGTAAGCGCTGTCCTGAATCTCGCGCTGGATGTAGCCTTGCTCGATGGCTTTCATGGCGCCGCCCAAGGCGTCTATCCTGCGGATGTAGTCAGCCCCCCGCTCCTCTATCTCGTCGGTCCAGCGTTCGACCAGGTAGCTGCCCGCAAGCGGATCGATGGAATCCGCAACACCGCTTTCGTGGGCCAGGATCTGTTGCGTGCGCAGGGCGATCTGCACTGCCTCTTCCGTGGGCAAGCCCAGCGCCTCGTCGCGAGAGTTCGTGTGCAGGCTCTGAGTGCCACCCAGGACGGCGGCCAGCGCCTGCAGCGTCACCCGCACCACGTTGTTCTCCGGCTGCTGCGCGGTGAGCATCGAGCCGGCCGTCTGCGTGTGGAACCGGAGCAGCCATGAGCGCTCGTCCCGGGCCCCAAAACGGTCGCGCACGATGC
This sequence comes from Anaerolineae bacterium, assembly GCA_041300865.1. Classification (GTDB taxonomy): domain Bacteria; phylum Chloroflexota; class Anaerolineae; order JAAYZQ01; family JAAYZQ01; genus JAAYZQ01. The sequence goes on along the minus strand of JBFYTF010000705.1, from coordinate 2,602 downwards.
ATGCCCACAGCCGCCGGGCGGCGCGGAACTTGCTGACCTCCTCCAGGAGATTGTTGTGGGCATTGAAAAAGAAGGATAGCCGCGGGGCAAAGTCGTCGACGGCTAATCCGGCATCGATGGCTGCCTGGACGTAGGCGATGGCGTTGGCCAGGGTAAAGGCCACCTCCTGCACCGCGGTGGAGCCTGCCTCGCGGATGTGATAGCCGCTAATGCTTATCGTGTTCCAGCTTGGGACCTCGTCGCGGCAGTAGCGAAACAGGTCGGTGATGAGGCGCATGGAGGGCTGCGGAGGGTAGATATAGGTCCCCCGGGCAATATACTCCTTCAGGATGTCGTTCTGAACGGTGCCCTGCAGGACCTTGGGATCGACCCCCTGCTTTTTGGCTACGGCGACGTACATCGCCAGGAGCACCGTCGCCGGGGCGTTAATGGTCATGGACGTGGATACCTGGCCGAGGGGAATGCCGTCGAACAGCCTCTCCATGTCCTCGAGAGAAGAGATGGCCACCCCGACCTTGCCCACCTCCCCGGCAGCCAGAGGATCGTCCGAGTCGTAGCCGATCTGTGTCGGCAGGTCAAACGCCACCGACAGGCCCGTCTGCCCCTGTTCCAGCAGGTATTTGTAGCGGGCGTTCGTCTCTTTGGCGCTGCCGAAGCCGGCGTATTGGCGCATGGTCCAGAAACGGCCGCGGTACATCGTCGGGTGCACGCCACGGGTAAACGGCACTTGCCCCGGAAAGCCGAGTTTCTCCCGGTACTCTCCCTGCACGTCGTCGGGGATATAGATCCGCTCCACCGGGATGCCCGAGCCAGTCTGGAACTCGGCCTGGCGTTCGGGGAAGCGCTCCAGGGTCTTTTGCAGCGATTTTGCTTCCCATTCTTCTTTGAAGTGCCGTACCTGATCTGGCATTCCGCTCCTCGAAGGTCTACGTGATTTCGGCCAATACAGAGCCCATCTCTACGTCCTGGCCCGGCTCGACGTACAGCGCCTCAATTCTCCCGGTCTTGGGCGCCCTGAGCTCGTTTTCCATCTTCATGGCTTCCAGGATGCAAATGACGTCCCCTTCGCTCACCTGTTCGCCGATCTCGACCAGGATGCGGATGATCTTGCCCGGCATGATGGCCGTCACCGCACCCTCATGGGCTACCACCCGCTGCACCCCTTCCTTGCCGGCGCCACCTTTTTGATCCAGGCCCTCTACCTTCAGGCTGTGGGCAATGCCACCGACGACAGCCCGGTCGCCTTCGATCTGCACCTCGTAGGCTACATTGTCAACCAGGACCTTGTCCCCGTCCACCCTGGCGACAAAAGGCCGGCCGTCAACCGTCACCGATTCGCCGTTGACGGTTACCGCGTAGGTCTTGCCTCCCAGGGTGATGCTGAAGGTGGAGCTCATCGCAGCCCTCCCGCTCCGTCGATCAGGCCCGCCCAGCGGCCGTTGCGCGGCCGCCAGGCCTGCTTCCAGGGTGAGACGCACGGCTCTTCCTGGACGGTTACGGCCGGCCCGGCCTTCTGCCGGCGCGCCAAGACGGCGGCGATGGCTGCCACAACGGCCTCCCGGCTTGCGCTGCCGTTCCTTCTGCGCTCCAGGAAGGGCCGTGCGACCTGGGGAAAGAGAGCGTAGCTGATAACGTCTTCTTCGCTCCTCGCCAGGTCGCCGATCTCGGCCCGGGCTTGCTCCATGCCGGGTGGAATCAGGTCCGCCGGGCGGCAGTCAATGGGTTCTTCGTCGCCGATGGCCCTGCGCTTGAGCTCGGGATCGATCGGTGCCGGCGGGAGCCCGTAGTAACCACGGACATAGTTCTTGACCTCAGCGGGGATGACCTTGTAGCGCTCGCCGAGCAAGACGTTCAGCGTGGCCTGCGTACCGACGATCTGGCTGCTGGGGGTAACGAGGGGTGGATAGCCCATCTCTTCCCGTACCCTGGGCACCTCGGCCAGAACCTCCTCGTACCGGTCTTCGGCTCCCTGCTCGCGCAGCTGCGACACCAGGTTGGAGAGCATGCCGCCGGGGATCTGGAACTGGAGGACGTTGACGTCCACCCCCTGGATGCCGCTTTCGAATGCGGCGTACTTGGTGCGAACCTCGGCAAAGTAACGGCTGATCTCGGCCAAGAGGTCGAGGTCAAGTCCTGTGTCGCGTGGCGACTCTTTCAGGATGCGCACCAGTGTCTCAGTCGGCGGCTGGGAGGTGACCATGGCCAGGGAGGAGATAGCCGTATCCACGATGTCGACGCCCGCTTCCACCGCCTTGAGCACGGCCGCCATGGCCATGCCGCGTGTATAATGAGTATGAAGCTGGATGGGCACCTGGAGCTCGTCCTTCAGCCGGCCTACCAGCTCCTGGGTAACGTAGGGCGAAAGGAGCCCGGCCATGTCCTTGATGCACACCGTGTCGGCCCCCATGTCCTCCAGGACGTGCCCCATCTGGACAAAGCTGTCGATGCTGTGCACCGGGCTGATGGTGTAGCAGATGGCAGCCTGGACGTGGGCGCCCTCGCGCCTGACGACCTCCATGGCGTGGCGCATGTTGCGCACATCGTTGAGAGCGTCAAAGATGCGAAAGACGTCGATACCGTTTTCGTGGGCCTTGACAATGAA
>JBFYTF010000671.1:0-7299 GCA_041300865.1 Anaerolineae bacterium | reverse complement strand
TTGTAAACTATCGTGAACAGACCCTCTGTCCCGGCGGCGGTACCAAGAGCGTCCACCTGAAGTGCGGTGAGATAGCCGGCCATCGCCGAAGTCAGCTCAAGGGCGCCCTTCAGAAGCTGGGCGGTAGTCAGGTCGCGCGTTGGCCTCTCTCGCCAGCGGGCCACAGCAGCTGCGTAGCGTGGGTGGGCCACCTCCCGCCAGTGCCACTCGGCGTTGCGTAGCAGCCGTGGAATGGCGGGCAGCATCCTGAACAGCACCCAGCCCAGGTCCCGGCAGCCGATTTTGGCGTGCTGGTAAATGTAGCCGTTGATGGTCGTCCATATTCCGCCCAGGACGGGTGCGTCGGCCCCGATCATGTCCTTCATTGTGCGCACCATGGCCGCATTGATCGCCGGTATGGCGGTGGAGCCAAAGAGAGGCGTCAGCGGGTCCGGCACAAAGTCGGCGATGCTGCCGCGCATGTACGGCCCTTTGGGATCGGGCAGCGGCCACTCCGTGACTGACTCCATCCCCTCGTCCGGCAGCGCCGTGATGGGCCGCGCCTGGAGGATGGCCAACTTGCCGTCGGCCAGGGCCCACTCGATGTCCATGGGCCGGCCGTACAGCGCCTCGATCTGGACGCCCAAGCGCACCAGCTCGGCGGCAGTCTCGTCGTCGAGCACCGGGGCACGCCGCAGTTCGGCAGGAACCGGCTGCTCCTCCGTGCCACCGTCGACGCGGGCGGTCATCACTTGCTTGTCGGCGGTCTGGCGCTCCAGCACCGTGCCGCCGGCCTTGTCTACAACGAGGCTGTCGGGCGTCACCAGGCCGCCGACGACCGCCTCGCCCAGGCCCCACGCGGCGCTGACCACGGCCTGGCCGCGCCGGCCGGTTATCGGGTTGACGGTGAACAGGATGCCCGCCGCCTCGGCAGGGGCCAGGAGCTGCACCACCATCGCCAGGCTCAAGCCCTCGGCGCGGATGCCCTGCCGCGCCCGGTAGCCGATGGCCCGAGCCGTCCACAGGGAAGCCCAACAGCGCTTGACCGCCTCCAACAGCGCGCCGTACCCCTGGACGTTGAGGAAGGTGTCCTGTTGGCCGGCAAAACTGGCCTCCGGCAGATCCTCGGCGGTAGCCGAGGAGCGCACGGCGACGGTGGGGCTCTGCCCGGCCAGCGCGGCGTAGGCCTGGGCGATCGCCCCGGCCACGGCGGGCGGCGTGTGCGCCGCGGCGAACAGCGCCCGGATGGCCAGCGACGCCGCGTCCAGGGTCGCAGGCGAGCCGCCGTCCACCTGCTCCAGCGCCGCCAGGATGCCGGGCTGCAGCCCGTTCTCGTCCACGAAACGCCGGTAGGCGGCTGTGGTCACGTGAAACCCGTCGGGCACGGGGAGGCCGGCGGCCACGAGTCGGGCCAGCGAGGCCCCCTTGCCCCCCACGCTCTCCAGTGTCGCCTCTGGATCGGCCAGGGGCAGGACATACTCGCCAGACTCCAGGTTGGTTGCCACCACGCTCACACCTTCCTCCCCACGTACAGGCCGTAGCCAAAGTACTCGTCCAGGCGCTCGGGCATCACCCCGCCCTCGCGCACGCTCTTCACAAAGCGGCGGTACGCCGGATTGCGTGCGTACAAGGCCAGGGCGCGCAGCCCAGTGCCGATCATGCCGCGGTACCCGTAGCGCCGCACGAGCAACCCGGCCTCCTTCTTCGCGTCGACGGGATGGATCCGCACGGTGATGTCCTCCAGCCCGGCGTTCCGCAACAGTCCCGTCCACTCTTCCGCAGCCAGCGGCTGGACGGTAGCGCCTACATCCTGGGCGACCCAGGCGAGCAAGTCTGGCGGCGGCGGCACCTTGAGCCACGTCGCCTCGGCCAGACCGACGTACCCGCCGGGCCGGGTCACGCGCACGTATTCGTTGACCGCGCGCTGCTGATCTTTGGGAAAGGAGGTCACGGACTCGGTGATGACGGCGTCGAACAGACCGTCCTCGAAGGGGAGGTCCTGAGCATCGGCCACCCGGAACTCGACGCGATCCGCCACCCCCTCCCGCTTGGCCCGCTCCGCAGAGCGCTCGACCATCCTGGCCCGTATATCGACCCCCACCACACGGCAGCCAAAGCGCCTGGCCAAAAAGCAGGGAGTCACACCGGCGCCACAGCCCACGTCAAGGACGTGCGCGCCATTGCCGACGTGACAGAGCCCGGCCAGCTCTTCTGTGCCTTCCAGGCCGCCAAAGTGCTTGGTAAGCCCCACCTCGGCCGCGAAATCAAAAAAGGTCTGCTGATCCTCCATTTGAGCACCTCCGGTCGGTTGGTTACCACACGCCCGGCAGCAAGCGATATCGCACCTGCCGCGTGTAAGCCGCGTAGCCGGGAAGCTCGGCCTGCAGCGTGCGGTCTTCGAGCAACGTGCGGATCGCCATGAGCAAGCAGATCAGGCAGGCGGGCACGATCGCCCACCACGAGCCCAGAAACAGCGCCATGGCCGGGAAGAGCACGATGATACCCGCATACATAGGGTGACGCACGTAGGCATACGGCCCGCCGGTCACGACTTGGTGCCCCCGGTCCTCCTGGATGCGCACCATGCGGCCCAAGTACACGTTGGTGAGGATCGTCCAGAAGATCAGGCTGCCAGCCAGGACGATGCCCGCCAACCCGAGCATCTGCACCGCCGCAGACATCTGTGACCACTGCGCACGGCCCACGTCCAGCCCGGCGAGGACCGGCGTGGCCAGGAGCAGGACCGTGTAGATTGCCATGATGACTTTGTCCCAGGTCTTGACGTTCTCCGCCACCCGGCTGCGTTCCTTGAGCAGGTCCGGAGCCTTGAGCGTGCCCCAGACTACATAAGCTAGCAAGAAAGAGCCATAGAGCAACGACAGAATCCATGCCTCCGGCCAATCCAGGCGGCCGGCAGGGATGAACAACAACAGGTCCATGACCAGAATGAAGGCGAACACGCCAATGACCCGCTTGAGCAGCATGCGCCGGACGGAGGGCCCGCCGTCACCGGCCGGTAACGATGCCATCAAGCAACCTCCCTTTGTGTCATGCACTGCCATCACATTTCAAGCCTGGCTCAGAATCTCCACGACCCCGCGCCCGCCGTCCACGCGCACACGGTCGCCGCTGCGCAGGCGCGTGGTGGCACTGCCGCAGCCGACCACGGCCGGGATGCCCAATTCACGGGCAACGATGGCCGCGTGCGACAGCGGCGCGCCCACGTCGGTTACGACGGCGGCGGCCCGAGGGAAGAGCGGCGTCCAGCCGACGTTGGTCGTCACCGCCACGAGAATCTCGCCCGGCCGGAGTTGGTCGCCCTGCTCCGGCCCGTCAAGCACGCGGACCTGGCCCTCGACGCGGCCCGCCGCGCCGGCAAAGCCGCTGATGCTAGCCAAGGTAGAGACGGGCGCGGCCGACGTGGCGTCATAGTTGTCGTGACGCCGGCTGGGGTGAGCGGCCCACCGGAAGGGGTCGAACGGCCCCCGGATGATCATCGGGTAGGCCGGCAGCCCGCGGTAGCGGCCGTAGGTCTCTTGACGGGCGGGGATGTGCCCGGTCGCCGTGTCCCGGCCGGACAAGAGGTCCAAGACCTCGTCGATGGTCAGCATAAAGACGTTGTCCCCCAGGCCGGTCAGGTGGCCGGCGCGTTGTGCCCACTCGCGCTCGACCCACAGGAACCGGGTTAGCTCGTCGCGGACGGCTTCGCGCATGCGGGCAGCCGGGCCGACGGCGTCGATCTGGCGGCGCAGCTTTGGCGCCCCCTTGGGATAGCTCGCCTGGAGCCGCTGCCAGGCGGCCTCAAAGTCGGCTCGGCGCCGGGCCAGCAGCTCGTCCACATCCACGGGGTTCTGCCGGTATTCGGCCAGCTGCTCGTCGAGCCATCCGGGGTCCTCGGCCGGGCGCGGCATCGATGGCTCGGCCTCGTGCGGCCCGCGATGACCATACCTTGCCAGGTATTCGGCGCGGGTCATCTTGCCCTGTGCCACCCTGGCCACGCCAACCACCGGCCCCAGGCTGGCCAACAGGCCCGAAGCCACGTTCGGCCCGTCCTCGCTACTCAGGCTGGAAAAGAGGGCGTTGGCATCGGCCTCGCCGACCAGCTCGATCAGCTCTTTCCTGAGCTTGACCGTCGCTTCGAGGGGCTGAGTGGCGCCGCCCAGGATCCAGATTCCGGCGGCCAGCTCGGGATAAATCTCCTCATGCCAGCAGGCGATCAGATCCTCCCGCGCCTCGAGCTGCTGGATCTTGTGGCGCAGGGCCTGGCAGCGACCAGGGTTCGCCGCAAGGAATCCGGGCACCTGTTTTGCACCCCCCTTTTCCTTCAGGCCAAGCCGGATCATGCGCGGCAGGGCCCGAAGCATCGTCCGGCGGCCCAGCGGGACGGTGGGGATCTCGAGCTCCTGTGGCACGTTGCCCAACAGATCCCGCATCTGCTCGACGGCGGCCTGCTTGCTCTTGCCCATGGTGAGCAACATGGAGACGCTGACGCTGACGTTGGCATAGTAACGGCCGCAGATGTTGCCCGACAGGTGATAGCCCGGCAGGAAGCTGACCTCGCTCCAGACCTTCTCGCTGAGGGAGTAGGTGAAAGGGCTCATGACGTCGGGCCGGGCTTCGCCAAAGTTGTTCCGGGACCAGAGAAAGTCGCCGGTCAGGCTGTCGTTCCACGCACCGGTGACCGGGTCGAAACCTTTTTTCTCAGCCATTTTGGTGCTTCTCCTTTCCACCCACCTCGAGGCGGCGGACGGAAATCAGGGTCAGGTTCAGATCCCAAAGCTTGCACAGCAGGCCACGCAGGGCCGCCTGGTCGGGCAAGGGGCCGGTGAGGGTCGTGGTGACCGGTTCATCGCCGGCGAGGACATGGGCCACGGCCAGGCCGTCCAGCCATCCCTCCCATCCGCGGTCCAGCTCGCCCCGCACCCGAATCTCGTAGATTGCCCCTGGCCGGCCGGACGCCTGGTCTACCCTGGCCATCAGCTCACCTCCGCGCCGCTCAACAGGCGCACGATCCCGCTTGTGCCGTCCAGTTCGACAAGCTGCCCATCTTCCAGCAGCCCGGCCACACCCTCGATCCCGGCGACGCAGGGCTTGCCGTACTCGCGCGCCACCAGCGCGCCATGTTGCAGCAGGCCCCCCACTTCCAGAATCACCCCTCCCACCCTCAGAAAAAGCGGCGTCCAGCCCGGATCGGTTGCCTGGGTCACGAGAATGTCGCCCGGCAGCAACGGCTTTTCGCCCGGAGTGTGGAGCACGCGCACCGGCCCCCGCGCGATGCCCGGCGAGATTGGCTCCCCGGCCAGCTCGCCCGCCGCGCCTGATTTGCGCGGGGGATGCAGGATCTTGCCACGGGAATCGATGAGACGCGGAAACTCGCGCACGCGGTCCAGCTTGCGCAAGAAGCGGCTGTTCTCCTCGGCCACGGCCCGCACGTCGAGGTCCGGATCGGCGAGGGCGCGGTCCAGGTCGTCAAGCGTCAGGTCGAAGGCTTGCTGCACGTCGTCCAGCCACCCAGCTTCGACGAGCGTCCCCGCAACCGCGAGAACGCGACGCCTGAACACGTCTGTCGCCAGCACGGCGCAATACTTGGGCGTTTCGCGCAAGCCACCCAGCTCCAGCAAGATGCGATAGCTGCTTTCAAGCCGCCGTGCCCGGCGCCGCCCCGATGCTTGCCGCAGGTCCACATACGCCTGCTCGCGCTCGGCGACTACCTGTGCGTGGTGGGCAAGCGCAGTCGGCTCTGCACCCGCGTCGCCGGCCAACAACCGCAGGCGCTCAAAGAACAGGGCCGGCTGCTCGTAAGGACGCGGGATGGCGGGGTCCATCTCCATGGGGCAGCGGAAGCCGTGTTGGGCCATGAAGCCATCCCAGGCTTGCAGAAACTCCGGGGAGAAATCCCGGGCGCGCAACCTGTCCGCAAAATGCTCCCCCGAGGTGCACGCGGCAATCTCCTCGAATCGAGCCAGGCGGGCCATGGCCAGGCCCATCTCGACCGTGACGTTGTTGGGCAGCGCGCGCTCCAGGAAAGCGGCTCGCTCACGCACCTCAGGTGGGCTCGCCCGGAACAGGCCCCGGAGGCGGCGCTTGGCGATTTCGGCGGCAAAGATGATGGCCAGAAAGAGGCTCGTGTCGGCCAGCATCCTGTCCGTCAGGCCCTCTGCCAAGCACCGGATGGAGGAGGCGTCCCGGGCGATGGCTGCCAGGTCGCCTGGCAGGCGCTCGACCGATTCGAGATAGCGCTGTTGAGCCTCGTGGGGGCGGCGGAGCGCGCGGAGCAGGTGCGAGACAAGGCCCACGTTCTGGCGCAGGATCTTGAACAAATACCCCCGGAACTCCGGCGGGAGTTTTTCCGGGACATAGTCCGTCACGTCCAGGCTGTCGATGGTCTCGGCCGCCAGCGTGTCAATGGTGCGAAATTCGCCGGCAACCCGTTTCTGGCCCTGCATCTTGAAGCTGATGGAGACGTCGACATAGGCGCGTCCCTGCAGGATGGGCCGGAGCTGCCTCGCCATCTCGGCCGAAATGTCGCCCATCGTCGCCCGGAGGATGGCCACGTTCCCGCGATCGATGTAATCTGTACCCATAACCGACATGGGACGAGGCATGCCCCACTTGGTCAGCGTCATGTCCAGGTAGAGGTGCCGGGGCGCGCCAGGCGGCGTGAGCAGCGCCGGCACCAGCGGCACATAGGCCGTGATGGGCCGGGCCTGGAGCAGGTACAGGTGGCCACGGGCGAACGCCCACTCGATATCCATAGGCTGGGCATAATGGTCTTCGACCTGGATGACCAAGGAGGACAGCGCCAGCACCTGGTCGTCGGCCAGGCAGAGCCGGTCGCGGGCCGCGGACGGCTGCTCGTAAGTGCCGCCCCCGGCCCTCAGCCAGATCGAAGTCTCCTTCTTGCCAGCTTTGCGCTCCAGGATCACCCCAGTGACCTTGTCCACGACCCACTGGTCCGGCGAGGTGCGTCCGGCAACCACCGATTCGCCCAGGCCATAGTTGGCGTTGATGACCGCCTCGTCGTAGCAGTTGTTGACCGGGTTCAACGAAAAGGCGACGCCGGCTACATCGGCCGCGATCTGCTGTTGCACAACGACGGCAATACGCGGCCGGTCCATGGCCAGGCCATGTTCCTGCTTGTAGAGGAACACGCGCTCGCCAAAGGCAGAGGCAAAGCAGCGGCGCAAGGCGTCTTCCAGGTGCTCGCCCCGCACGCCCAGAACGGTCTCATACTCGCCGGCAAAGGACAAGCCCTCCAGGTCCTCCTCGGGTGACGAAGACCGCACGGCAAAGAGGCTCAGCCCGTTGCCGGCCGGCAGA
>JBFYTF010000647.1:0-9075 GCA_041300865.1 Anaerolineae bacterium | reverse complement strand
GGCACTGACTGCACTGTTGATCCCACCCATAAGGCGTCTATCATAACACAACCGCAGGCAAAAGTCAAAGCCGGGCGCTGTTCGCGTTGCCGCTAGGCCAGTGCCTCCCTGGCATTGCCTGGGCTTCCCTGCGGCTCGGCACGCACGCTATTGGCTTTGGCGCTCTCCAGGAGCGCCCGCACGTCCGGCAGGTTGAGGAACGAGGCGCGCAGAGGCGCCTCGTCGACATGCCCGGCGATGGCGCTGACGATCTCCCGTGCTCTTGAGCGCAGAGAGCCGGACTCTGACGGGTCTTGTTCGATCTCGCTCAGGGCGACCAGGACGCGCCACAGCGTCCGCTGCGATCCCATTTTCTCCGCCTCGGCCCGGGCTTCCCGAAAGCGATCGCGGGCAGCTGCTTCGTCCCCCAAGCCAAGCAGCGCCTTCCCCTGCCAGTACAGCGCTTCTGGCAGTCCCAGCCGCATTCCGTAGCGGCGTAGACGGCCGAGGAGGTCCTCGGTGACAGCCAGGGCACGACGGTGGTCCGCGCGACGCAACGCCAGCTCAGCCTCGGCGCGCAGGACATCGAGGTAAAGGACGGCCCAAGACTCATCAAAAGCCTCGTTCCGGGCCTCGCCTATGGCCACCTCCGCCTGGCCAAGCTCACCGGCCAAAACGTGCAGGTGAGCCCGGACGCCCAGGACACGTGCGGAATGCACCCGAAAGCCGTGCCGGTCGGCCACGGCCTGGGCGGCGTTTGTCAGTTCCCAGGCCTGTTCCAGGGCCCCCAGGTCGCCGTAAATCGTCGCCAGCGTGAGGCGCGTGTATGTTTGGGCCGCCAGAAACCCGGCCAACTCCCCCAGCCGGATGCACTCTTCCGACACCTCGATGGCCCGGCTGTATTCACCGCATGCCCGGAAGGCATCGCCGATCGTCCACCTGCTGTACGACTCGCCCCATAGGTTTTCGATGAACCGGCTGATCTGAAAGGCCTGCTCGGAGAGTGCAACGGCGCGCTCAAACTCGCCGGCAAACAGGTGGGCGATGCACGACCCGCCCAGGCTATCCACCAACATTGCGGTATTGTCGAGAGCGCGCCACAGCTCGCCGGCCTCCTCGAGAGCCTGTATGGCCTGGTCGATGCGCCCACTGTAGAGGTAGATAAAGCCACCGAGATCGTTCAGCGTGTGCGCCGTCTGTTCGCGCAGGCCGAGCTCACGGGCCAGGGCCAGGGAACGTTCACCACAGTCGATGGCTTGTGACAACCGCTGGGTGAAGTAGTTGGCCACGGATAGACTCCACAGGATTTCGGCCTCGGCTGCGCGGTCCCCCAGCTCACCGGCGAGGGACAGGGCCTGCTGCCCCAGGACCCGCGCCCGCTCTGGATCATGGACCGCGGTCGGGACCGACTGGATTGTGGCCCGCGCCATCAACGACGTCAGCTCCATGCGCCGGTCCCCACGCTCGCGAGCCAACCTCTCCATGGCCTCGTACGTCGCCAATACCTGGTCGAACTTGGAGCTCAACTCCAGGGCCCGGCCCAGCCGGGTGTAGAGCTGGGTCAAGGTTTGCGCATCTGTCTCGACCTGGCCCGCCAACTCGATTGCCTGGCTGTAGTGGGCAATGGCTTCGGCGTTGGCATAGACACGCGCCGCAGTATCGCCGGCCTGCTGGAGGTACTGTACCGCCTTCTCGAACCGTCCTGCAGCCTGGAAGTGGCTCGCCAGGCGCACGGCAATCCTCTCAGTGTGGCCCTGGTACACGGCCTCGAGTGCGCTCCCGATGGCATCGTGCAAGTAGACGCGCTCAACCGGGTCGAGGGTGTCGTAGAGATACTTCTGAAACAGGCTGTGGCTGAAGCGATAGTGGGCGATCCGTCTCTCACCGACGAGCTCGACGCCACTGGCTTGCACAAGGCGGTGCGCCCGCGCCAGATCACCGCTCAACGCGCGCAGCATGTCAGCTGCATCAAGCCCTCGCACCCGGGCCAGAACTTCGGCGGTGAACTCTTCCCCCTCGACGCTGGCGGTTACGAGGGCGCCCCTCAGCGCGGGAACGAGGCGGTTGACTCGCCGTCCGATCACCCCCTCCACTCGCCCCGGGAGCGTGTCCCAGGTCATGGCGGTGCTCTCGACCCAGCGGCCGGTGTCGTCCTGATAGAGGACTCCGTGGTCTTGCATATCCCGCAGCATTTCGACCGTGAAGAGCGGGTGTCCCTTGGTGGTCCGGGCCAGCTTCTTGCGAAAGCCCTCGCCGAGGCGGTTGGGTTCACTGTCAAGCAGAGCGTCGACAAATGTACGCTCTTCCCCCTCGTCTTCGCCCAGATTCACCCACACGTCGCCAAAGATGCGTTTGAGCTCAGACAGGATGTTGGCCAGTGGATGCTCTTCCCCCTCGCGGCCGAGGGCGATGTCCTCTGGTCGATACGTACCGACGAGCAGCACGTGACCGTCGGCGAGGCGGCGGCCCAGGTGAAACAGCAGGCCGAGGGACGAGGCGTCGGCCCAGTGCAGATCATCGAGGATCAGCAACAGCGGCCGGTGTTGCGACAGAGCCTGGAGTAGGTCACCGACCTCCTCAAAAATGCGTTCCTGATGGATAGCCGCATCCTGATGCCCGGCCTGGCGGCGCATGATCACTTCTTGCAGGCGGGTCAACAGGCCCTGGTCGATGGAGCCGTGGGACGCAGCCCGCTGCAAGAGCGCTTCTCCCGGAACAAAGGTGTCGATTAGATGCCGTCCCTGGGTCGAGAGGGCTTCCACTACCCTAGGCAGGAAATCCCAAAGCTTGAGCGCGTGGCGACGCGTCACGTGACCTACCGCCCATTCTTGCTCGACGTCGGCAGAGAGCATGCGGAGAATTTCGCGGAAGGGAAGGTAGGGATCGCCCGTTTCGGTGAAGGTGGTGCAAAGGCCGTGGGCGACCAACAGTTCAGGGTGCGCCTCCTGGGCGAGGCGAGAGAACTCGGCCAGCAGGCGTGTCTTTCCCCAGCCGGCTTCCCCGCTGATGAAGGCCATCTGGCCCTGCCCTGCGAGCGCGGCTTCCAGGAACCCCTCCAGGCGTTCCAGCTGGCGTTCGCGACCGACAAAGCGCTGGCGAGAACCCGCTGCGACCTCGGCATCCCGGCTCAGAAATGCTGGAGGCTGGGGCTTGCCGGCCAGGTGCTGGGCGGGAAAGGGTGTGCCCGCTTGTAGCTGGCCTGCCCGAATGCGATCGTAGAGGGCGACGGTCTCCTGGGCCGGCTCGACCCCGAGCTCGTCATCGAGCACCCGACGACAGACTTCGAACTGAGCCAGAGCCGCACTGCGTTGGCCGCTCAGCGCCAGCCAGGTCATGAGCCGCCGGTGCGCTTCTTCGTGCCATGGTTCCAGGTCAATCGAACGACGGGCGAGGAGAATGGCGCCATCGAGATTGCCCTGCCCGGCGCGATGATCTGCAAGCGTCTGCAGCGCCCTCAGCATCAAGTCGCGCAGCCGCGCACGCTCGGTGAGCCACCAGTTCTCGAACTCGGGCGCGTTGCGAGCGTAGAACCCCTCCAGCAAGTCACCTCGATGCAGGTCGATGGCGCGCTGGAGGCGATCCGGTGCTTCAGTGGGCGATGTCTCCTCCAGGAGGGCCTCGAGCTCGGTCACATCGACCCACACGGCGGCATCCTGTGCCAGGGACACCACGTCGGGCCCGATGAGGAGGTAAGCTGCCAGATGCCGTCTCAAGCCATGCAGCGCTTTGCGCAGATTGCCCCTGGCCGCGGCTTCGGGCATATCAGCCCATAGGAGGGCTGCCAGCGCCGCGCGGGTGTGCCCACGCCTCGTGACCGCCAGATAAAAGAGCAGGGCCTGCGCCTTGGTGGAGACAAGCTCGCTTAGCAACTCGCCGCGCACGATGATCCGAGGGGCACCGAACAGGTGTATTTCTAGGCCTGCCGACCTGGCAGTGCCTCTGTCGCCATTTTCCACATTCATGGCCTATCTTTCCCAGATACACGCCAGGCGCACGTTTTCCGCACGCTTTGGGCACGCGAAAACTCTATAATCTTGACAACAACAGTATATCACAAAAAGGCAGCATGCGCAAGGGTGCATTTCTGCGGCCGATGTTGTGCCGCATCCCGGCCGGTTCCCGGCTGTAAGGCACACCTGAAGAGCACGAATCCATGCAGATAACAGAAGGAGACAACGAAATGAAGGCAAGAATTCTGGCAGTGACACTTGTGGTCATGATTCTATCCGCCCTCTTGCTGGGCGGGCGACCAGCGCAGGCACAGGGCGACTCGCGGGCTCTATCCGTGGAGGCGGTCGAGGGGCTGTTCGCGGCACTCGATGGGGGCAACGCCGACTCCGCACTGGCGTTCTTTGTGCCCGGTGCCAGTGTGCAGAACTGGCCAAGCCGCAGGACCTATCTTGACGCGGATCAGATCGCAGCCATGCTCAGCCACTGGCAGTTGACAGGCCGCAGATACAGCGTCCTCACCGACGCGGTGGTCGGGGCGACGAACGGTCTGGACATTGTCACGGCAGACGTCGAAATCTCCGATCGTGGCCTGACCTGGGGGCAACAGAGGCTAACGGCTGTGGTCCACGAAGGCCAGATCCAGAGGCTGTACATCACCCACATGCGGCTGACGCCATGGCAGTACTGGTAGGACCGGGCACGGTGGCTAGGTGAAGCCCGTGTTCGATCCGGGCGGCGATAGGTTGATTTGACCTGCTGGCCGCAGGGATTGTGGTCAGTTCCGCGCGAGAGGCCGGCCGGGGCAGCCGGCCTCTCTCTTGTCCGCTTTCTCCAGTATCCCACTCTACCAATGCCGGCGTAGCACAAGCATTGCCCTGAGACGTATGTCCGGGCCATAGAGCCTGTTGCACTGCCGGCCAACATGCGCTACAATAGGCGGCGGCATCCTGGCTCGCCAGGTAGCACAGCCTGAGCCTGCTCTACGACGCCAAATCTCGAACCCTGGCATTTGCGGAGAATTGATGAGGACAAGGGACTACACACCTCTGTTGGCCGAGCTTGCGGACGCCTACGCCAGCCACTCTCCCCGATCTCGGGCGCTGCACGAGCGAGCACAGCGGGTCATGGTGGACGGTGGCAGCCACAGCCTGCGCCTGATCCAGCCTTTCCCACCGCGCATCGCCCGAGCCCAGGGGGCCTGGCTCACCGACGAGGACGGCCACGACATCCTCGACTTCTGGCAGGGACACCTGGGCAATATCCTGGGGCACAATCCGCCCGTGGTCACGGCCGAGCTCGCCCGCGGCTTCGCGGGGAATTTCGGGCTGCAGACAGGGTTCACCGACCACCTGCAGATCGAGACTGCCGAGCTTCTCTGCCGCCTAACGAGCAGCGATCGGGTACGCTTCACGACGAGCGGCACGCTGGCAACCATGTACGCCATCGTCCTGGCCCGGGCCTTTACGGGGCGGACACTGGTCATGAAGGTCGGCGGCGGCTGGCACGGCGCCCAGCCGTGGGCGCTGAAGGGTGTCAGCTACCATGCCGAGAACGGGTCGGGGTTTCAGAAGGTCGAGTCGGACGGGGTGCCTGTGACCGTGACCGACAAGGTCATCGTCAGTGGCTTTAACAACGTGGACGCGCTGGAGGCGCATTTCCGGCAATACGGCGACGACCTGGCCTGCTTTATCCTCGAGCCGTTCCTCGGCGTAGGGGGTTTCGCCCCGGCCTCGGCCGAATATCTGCGCGCGGCCCGCGAGCTGACCCAGCGCTACGGAGTGGTCCTCATCTTTGACGAGGTGATCTCGGGCTTTCGCTTCCGGGCTGGCGACGCGGGCAGCATGTACGGCCTGCAACCCGATCTGCTGACGCTGGGCAAGGCCATCGGCGGGGGCATGCCGGTGGCCGCCGTGGCGGGCCGGGCCGAGATCATGAACCTCGCCGGCCGCAGCGGAGGGAACAGGGTCAGGTTCTCGGGCGGAACCTACTCGGCCCACCCGGCGTCGTTGCTGGCCGCCCGCGCGATGATGAGCCACCTGGCCGCGAATGAAGCCGAGATCTATGGCCGGCTGGCAGCCATCGGGGAGCGGACGCGACAGGCCATAACCACGGCCTTGCAGGAAGAGGGCATCCCCGTCCGCGTCCGGGGGGCCGGGGGCGAAGTGCTGGGGGGCAGCTCGCTGTTTATGCTGCATTTCCCCTTCAGCGAGGATGCGCCGCTGCGCAGGCCGGAGGATTGGTTCGACCCGGACATGTACGACCAGGCCCTGGCCCACAAGATCCTGGATCTGGCCCTGCTGCTCGAGAACGTGTTCATGCTGCACGCCCACGGCGCGGTCTCTATGGCCCACAGCGAGGCCGACATCGACCTCTTGGGCGAGGCCTGCCGGCGTGCGGCCCGGCGGATCAAGCCCTACCTTTAGACGCCGCGCGCGGTCGCGAACGATCAAGCCCCCGCCCGAACATTCGGGCGGGGGCTTGCTGTCTGTTTACAGGGCCGCGTCAACGCCCATGGCGGGCATAGTCGGGCAGGATGAGAGGGGACTCGACTTCGGTCTCGACACCCGCGGCTGCCAGCTCTCGCTCCCAGGCGTCGACGTGCTCCAGGGTCAGCTTGCCCAGCTGGACCTCCCTGGCACGCTGCCCCGCCGCCCGGCCGGCGCGCCGGCCATAAACCGTCACCTCCAGCAGCGAGTTGCCCATGAGCCGGTTGCGGCCGTGGACCCCGCCGCTGATCTCGCCGGCCCCATACAGGTTGGGCACGCTGGTGGAGCCATCGGGCCGCAGCGCCACGCCGCCGTTCTGGTAGTGCAGCGTGGGATAGATGAGCATCGGGTCCTTGATGATGTCGACGCCGAAGCGCCCGAACTGGCGGACCATGGCCGGCAGCTCCTTCTGGATGGTGCCCGGGCCGTGGATGAGGTCGATCATGGGCGAGTCGAGCCAGACCCCGACAAAGCCCGAAGGCGTTGTCACGCCGTTGCCCGCCTGCACGCACTCGCGGATGATGGCGCTGGCCTCCACGTCGCGCGTCTCGCGCGGGAAGACGAACTGGTTGCCATGGATGTTGCACACCTGGGCACCCAGTCCGCGCACCTTCTCGGTGACCAGCAGGCCGACGATCTGGGTGGGATAGGCAGCGCCGGTGGGGTGGTACTGCATCGTGTCCAGAAAGGCATTCCTGGCCCCGACGCGATAGGCCAGCACAACCCCGTCGCCGGTGGCACCATAGTGGTTGGTGGTCGCGAAGCCCTGGTAGTGAAGCCGGCCGCTGCCGCCGGTGGCAATGATCGTCGTCTTGGCCCGCGCCACCAGGTGCTCGCCGGTCTCCAGGTTGAGGAGCACGGCGCCGGCCACGTGTCCCTTGTCGTCCATGATGAGCTCGATGGCAGGCGCAAATTCGACGACGGTGATGTCCTCGGGATAGGAGCGGACCTCGTCGCGCAAAGTGCGCATGATCTCGGCGCCTGAATAGTCGCGGGCGGAGTGCATCCGCTTGCGGCTGGTGCCACCACCGTGAATCGTGATGAGTGTGCCGTCGGGTTCCTTGTCGAACATGCACCCCAGGCCCTCGAGCCAGGCGATGACCTCAGGCGCGTCACGCACCAGGGCCTCCACCAGGTCTGGGTCGTTGGTAAAGTGGCCGCCGCCCATGACGTCGAGGTAGTGGCGAACGGGCGTGTCCTCTGGCTTGTCCGCAGCCTGGATGCCGCCCTGGGCCATCATTGTGTTGGCGTCGCCATGGCGCAGCTTGGTGACAATCAGCACCCGGGCGCCCTCCTGCCGGGCCATGAGGGCTGCCGCCGAACCAGCACCCCCCGCACCGATGATCAGCACGTCGGTGTCATAGTCGATATTCTCCAGGTCGAGGCGGGCGTCGCGCAGCAGGCTGTGGCCCTCCAGCAAGTCGGCCAGCTCGAGTGGCGTGCGCATGCCCTTGGCCGGTCCCACCCGCAGCTCGCGCATACCTTCCGGCTTGTAATCGGGATGGAACTTTTGCAGGACCTCCTGCTTTTCGGCGGGGCTCATCATCGGCCAGGTTTCTTGCAGGCGGGCCGGCCGGCTGGCCTCAACGCGCTTGATCGATTCCCGCAGGGCGGGGGTGTAGCCATCTTCCATCGTCATTCTCCTCTACCAGAGCAGCGTGCCAAGGACGATCCTGGCTCCCGGCAGGTGTTTCACGCCGGTGGAGCACCTGCAGCGAGCCGGGCTCATCGGCAGCCTGCTAGTCGGGCTCGATGTCCCGCGTGTTGTACGTCTGCCGCAGCTCGGCATCAGGCATGGCTTTGATGCGGGCAAAATCGTCGTCGTACTTGCCGGCATTGACCTCGGCGACGCGCTCGGCGAGGTGCTGCGCGCGGGGCGCCAGGTAACGGCCATAGAGCCGCCGGCCGAGGATGGCGATGTTGGGCTGGGCCTCTTCGGCCGGGCAGCGCGAGACGCACATGCCACACATGATGCAGTCGAAGGAAAGGTCGGCCAGCCTGGCAATGTCGCCGCGCATGGCGGCCGCCATATAGTCCTTCACCTTCAGGTCCTGTGGACAGCTCTTGGTGCACGTGCCACAGCCCAGGCACTTGAGGACCTGAGGATAAAGCCTGGCCAGGGTGGCAAAGGTGGGCTGCAGCTCGTCCAGGCGATACTGTGCCCGCTCCGCGGGATAGAATGGGATCTGGGTCAGGTGCATGCCGGGTTGGACCACCGTCCCGCAGGCCAGGCCGATGTACAGCTTGGGGTCGCCGTCGATGCGATACACAGTGGCGCATGCCCCGCAGAAAGCAGCCCGGCAGCCCACGCCGCGGATGAGCTTGTAACCGGCATGCTCCAGGGCACCCATGATCGTCAGGGCCCCGGGCACGAGGTAGCGCTTGCCCATGATGTAAATAGGAACCAGTTCGACTTCGGACATTTTCATTCCTCCAACAATCAAGCGGGCTCGCTTAGCTCCCTAGCGCGGCCTCTCGCCGAGAGAGGTAAGCTCGTCCTCCCGGAACTCTTGCACCGGCGCCGCCTCCCCGAGGCTGCGCCCCGGATGGTAATCGAACAGCGCCTGCACCTTCTCCCCCACCGCCTGGAACACCGTCCCTACCTCGATGCCCACCGGACACGCCTCGCTGCACACCCCACACCCCACGCAGCTCGTCG
>JBFYTF010000633.1:0-5296 GCA_041300865.1 Anaerolineae bacterium | reverse complement strand
ACTCGCCGCCGTACTCGTTCTTGACCGTGATGCTGGCCAGGGCGTCAGGCACCCCCTGCTTCATGCTGTGGGTGCCGATGCAGTCCTTCGGGATCGCGCCGGTGCCCCACTCCTCACGCTTTTGCGGCGGGCCCACCAGCAGACGCTGCACGCCCTTGCGCGTCAGCTCGCCCGATTCGGAGCCGACGAGCACGCTGACCGGGCGGTGGAACCTGCGGCCATTCCACCAGTCGGGGTAGCGGCCGGTGGCGTGCATGGCAATCTCGTAGGCACCGGCCCACGTTTTTCCCAATTGATTGCCTGCCATAAATAACCGCTCGCGGAAGTCCTTGCCGACCTCGTGGAATTCCTTCTGCTTGGCGTACGGCTTGTAGGCCGCCAGCATGTTCTCGCGGTGCCGGCGGTCGCGGATCGTGAGCAGCTCGAGCAGCTCGAGCTTCTCCTCCGGGCTGAGCGCCTGCAGCTCCTGCGGTGTCACTGGACGTCCCTCGTCAGGCCGTGCAGGATCCAGATCACGGCCGCGCCGACCACGGCCAACGGCACCGTGACCACGAACAAGGCCGCGATGAGGATCGCTTCGGTCATGGCTTGGCCCCCGTGGTGCGGGACATCAGCGCCTGCAGCCGGCGGTCGATCTGGTCGTCCGTCAGCTCCGGGCCCTTGTTGACCACCTCGACCGACTTCAGCTTGGGGCGCGTGTACTGCGCCAGCTCGGTGAGCAGCTTGACCTTCGTGTCCATGTCGACCACCGGCTTGAGAATCGGCTCCCCGTTCTCGTCCTTGATGATCGTGCCGTCACGCGCCCTGTGCGGCTCCTGCGTCGTGAGGACCTTGGCCAGCTCTTCGATCGGGTCCAGGCCGTACCCTTCGAGCACGTCGGAGACCGCCCGTAGGTTCAGCTTGCCCGAGCGGCTGGCCTTGCCGCCCTGCCCGTGGTGAATCTGCGACCTAGACTCCACCTCGTGGGCCGGGTCGTAGTTCCACATGGACGGCGTCGTGGGCACATCGCCGAGCGTGCCAGACAGGCTGGCATTGCGTCTTGAGTGGTTCGCGTTCACGAAGTAACTCCCAGAACGCCCGCTGCGTGTGCCACCCCCATAGTGGATGGGACCCGCGCCGAGGGACCCAAAAGCGGGGGCATACGGGGGGTCGAATCCATGGGCGTGGCGCGATCGAGACGGGGGAGGGGGGTCAAAAGTGCCTGGCGTCAGGCCTTGACCATGCCGCTGATCAGCGTGCCGTCGAACCCCTTGACCGACGAGCCGGGCTTGTGCCCGACCACGCCTTGCGCGGGGGCCTTGCCCATCGTGATCGGACCCGAGGGGGCCGGCACCTTGCCGGGCTTGGCCCCACTGCCGAACCCTTCGGCGGCGGTGGCGGGGTTGCGGCTGGGCGGGGTTGCGTACTGCTGCGATGCCATGGCTGTTCCTTCAGTGTTACAAGACGGGGCGCGCTGCCCCTGGTTTCCCTCGTGGAGGGGTGAAAGGTTTGGTTCCTCGTCGAGGCACTACGCCAGCGACTGCATCGGGCCGCCGGGCTTCCGATAGCCCTGGTCATCCCGGGCCGCCGCCTCTTGCTCCCAGGTCTCGACAGGCTCGGCGCCCTCGCCCAGCTCGTCGCGCACCATCGCCAGGACCTCGTCCAGCGACTGCAGCGCCACGGGCTGCTCAGCCCCTTGGGCCTCGACCGTGAAGGTGCCGTCCTCGTTGCGCGTGATGGTGATGCTCTGGCCGTCCATTGAAATGCCCTATCGCCCGACGCGGGCCGATTGATTTTCGGGCCGGATACATCGCGTTGCAAATAGTCAACAGAACCCCGGTTGGACGACAATCCGCGCCGGCCAGTCAGGAAAGACCCCACAAGACAGTCGGACTTGCACGATTCCGCTTGCAGTGTGACAGGCAGGCTGTCACAGTCCGGTCCATCGCAGCACGGTGCTGCGAGTCAACCCGGAGCCAACACCATGAACACGACCCCCATCATCACCCCCATCATCACCCTGAACATCGGCCTGCGCATCGGTCGAAGCGCGCACCTGAACACCGTCACCCAGACGTGTCAAGCCCTGGAACGCGCAGGCTTCGTCCTGCAGATGATGCGCGTGGACCAGTCCAGCACCGAGCCCACCGTGGTGGTGCAGGTCGAGTCGGCCTCCACCTGGGGCGTCGACCCGGCCCAGGCTGGTGCGCTGCACGGCGTGGCTGCGGTCCTCGGCCAGCAGGCGATCGCCATCTTCGAGCCGAACCGGGGCCACGGCGTCCTGGTGGGCCCAGAGGCCGCCGCCTGGGGCAAGTTCGACCCCACCGAGTTCATCACCATCACCGGGCGCCGTCTGGTGCCGAAGGCCGCGGGGTCCTGGGGCGCAGGCGCCACGCGTGACCAGTCCGAGGACCGGGCGCAGCCTTACACGCTGGCCCAGCTCGCCGCCCTGGGCGCCTCCCACGCCTAAGGGTTTGTCCTGATGACAGCCGGGCTGTCGCGCTGCACAGTCCGGCTCACCCCCTCACCACCTGGAGACCTCACCATGACCCCGAACCTTCACCACCAAACCCGCGCCGCCCTGGCCGATGCCGTCAGCGCCGCCCGCAGCGACTGCCTGGACTTCCTGCGCAGGCAGCCCGAGACCCGCCGCCTGTGGCTCGTCAGCCGGGGTGCCTGGGTGCGGACCATCGGCCTGGACGGCAACGCCAGCAACGAGTCCGACACCTGGGACTTCAAGCCGACGGCCAAGTGCTTCGCCGAACTGGCCGCACTGCGCAACGACCCGAACGTGTCTGCCGTCTACGTGGAGGGCGGCTTCAACGGTGCCGAGTCCGGCAGGGACTATGCCGACGGCGCCTACGACCCCTGGGTCGGTGAATGGTCCGTGCCCGTCTGGTCCCGCGACTGACCCCTCGGCTCTGCCCGGCGTGCTGGGCAGACCTGAGGCGTCGCATCCCGCGCCGCCCGCACCTGGAGACCTACCATGCCCGCACCCCGCCTGATAGCTGACGCCGAACGCGACGTCCGCCGCGCTGTCATCGCCTCCCGCAACCTCGGCGCAACCGCCACCCCCGGCCTGGAACAGGCTGAGACCCTGCTGGCCGAGGTCCGTCACTTCGCCTACAGCGCTGCCGAGTCCAAGTGCCTGAACCTTGACGCCGACGTTGAACGCCTGCTGTCCGCGATCCTCGGGTTCAAGGTTGAAGTGCTCGGAACCCGGGTCGGATTCAATGATGCCGAGGGTTTCTCTCGGCTGGCTCGTTAACCCTGGAGACCTCACCATGACCTTCCTGCACCGTGCCCTCTGGGCCGCCTCCGCCCTGTCCCTCGTCGCCCTGGCCCTCGTCGGCTGGGAGGCCGCCACGTACCTCACCACCGGCCATGGGCTGCACCCTGCCCCGGCGGCAGGCCTGGGCCTGTGGGTCCTGGGCCTGGGCTGGGCCTGCGCGACCCTGGCCGACACCATCGCCGCCCGGCATCACGTCGAATAACCCCACGCCGCAGTCAGGCTTGCGCTTGACTGTGACAGTCTGGCTGTCACACAATCCCCATCACGCCAGCGCCGCTGGCCCCAACCCGGAGTCCTCACCATGTCCTACCTCGCCCCCGCACCTGCGTCCACTCTCTCCAGTGGGGACCACGCCCGCTTCTGGGACGTCGTCGTGCCCGCCTTCGGCCTTGACGAGTCGTTTTTGTACGGCGACGCCGACATCGCCCAGTACCTCGCCGATTACGACGCCGGGCGGGCTTGGCACCTGTTCCTGATCTCCGACGGATCATCCCGTCCTGTCCTGGTCTCGGTGGAAGCCGACACGGCCGATACGGCCGAAAAGTTGGCTATCGCCCGGGCCCTTGAGTCCTGGACCCTCACCGACGAGTTCCTGGGTGCCGAATACGTCGGACAAATCGACCGCGACGTCAACAAGCGCCTCGGCTGACCCCAGCCGCATGCGGGCCCGCAAGGGCGCTGCATGCGAGTGTGGCCAACCCACCCGCGCCGGGCGGTCCCCGGAGTGCCAACTTAGGAGCAACACCATGGCACAGACTGAACTCTCCCTGCACCGTCAATGGGCCTCGCGCCCCGCCGATGAGCGCTTCGTCTCCCTGCACGAGATGCAGGCCAAGCTGCACGCCCGCCGTGCCATCTCCCGCGCTGCGGTCACGTCGTCACGATCGCTGCGCGTCGAACCCACGGTTGACAACCGGGGCCTGCAGGTCCTGTCCAAGGCCGGTGTGCCCTACGCCCCCACGCACTGGGCCTTCGGCCAGCTCGCCAGCCTCGTCGGCGCCCCCGCCGGCTACCTGCGCAGCCTGCCTGCCCCCGTGGCTGCCGATTGCGTCAACTACGGCCTGCAGGTCGAGCGCGACGCCCAGGACATCGGCGTGCTGATCACGGGCGGCGGGGAGAACACCCTGCGCGCTGCCACCGGCCCCCAGTACGGGCGCATCTGGAACAGCGACATCGTCGACACCCTGGTCGACCGCTTCGGCGACGGTGTCAACGGCCAGTGGCGCGTCCCCGGCGAATGGGGCCGCCGCGTGGTCGTCAACCGCGACAACACCACGCTGTACGCCGGTGACCGCGACCTGTTCATCTTCCTGGCCGACGAGGAGAACCGCCTGCCGGTGGCCACGCGCCAGGGCGGTGACCAGGGCACGCTGGCCCGGGGCTTCCTCATCAGCAACAGCGAAGAGGGCTCCGCCACGCTGCAGTTCCGGGCCTTCCTGTTCGACTACGTCTGCGGCAACCGGATCATCTGGGGCGCCCAGGAGGTCGCCAACGTCAAGATTCGCCACACTGCCAGCGCGCCGGACCGCTACCTCGAAGAGGTGGTGCCCCTGGTTCAGGCCTACGCTCAGTCGAGCGCCACTGGCATCGTGGACCGGGTGCAGATCGCCCAGCAGACAAAGGTCGACAAGCTGGACGAGTTCCTGGCTTCCCGCTTCGGCCCGCGCGTGGCGCAGCGCATCGTCGCCGCCCACGAGACGGACGAACAGCGCCCGATGGAAACGGTGTGGGACGTCGTGACCGGTGCCACGGCCTACGCCCGGTCGATCCCCTGGACCGCTGACCGAGTCGAGCTGGAGACGCAAGCCGGCGACCTGTTGAATCTCGTCGAAGCCTGAGGTGTCATCCATGCCCCACCAAATTCTCGAAACCGCCCAGGTCTCGGGCAACGCCCGAGTCTCCGACAACGCCCTGGTCCACGGTGACGCCCGGGTCTACGGCAACGCCCTGGTCTACGGTGACGCCGTAATAGCCAAAACTTCGGACTATCTCGTGGTTGGGCCTGCCAAGTCCAGCGGCCGGTTC
>JBFYTF010000468.1:0-31167 GCA_041300865.1 Anaerolineae bacterium | reverse complement strand
GAGTGCCCGAGGGATGAGAGTCAAAGATGTTGTCGTAGCAGTTGGCCTGAACCACGACGCCGTTCACGGGGTTGCCGGCCGTATCGCGGATGACGCTCTGCTTGGCGACGGCAGGGCCGGCACAGTTGGGCGCCACTTTCGGATCCCAGATGAGCTTGGCGGTGAACTGCTGGCCAGGAGCAGGCGGCGCCGTCGGTGCGGGGGCTTGGGTGGCAGCGGGCCGCGGCGGGTTCGTCGGCTGGGCCGGGCGCGGTGTGGGCGGCACCGGTGTGGGCGGGAGCGGCGTCGGCGGGAGTGGAGTCGGGGTCGGCGAAGGGCTGGCTGTCAGCGTGGGCAAAGCGGCCTGGGTGGCGGCCAAGATGGCCTCGGCGGTGGCAGTGGACTGCGCGGCGTCTGGCGTGGGCGAGGGAGTGATGGGCGTGCGGGTCGGGCAGACGGTGCACGTGGGCAGCACCACCCAGGAGACAGGTGCCTGGGTCTGGGCTTCGAAGGTGGGGGCAGGGGTGCGGGTGGGTGCCGGCCCCGGGTCACGCTGCTTTGCCAACTGGCTGAAGGCAGTGCTGAAGATGATATAGTTCAGCAATACAAGGACAATGAGGATGGCCCAATGTCTCCACTTCATAGCTGTTTCCCTCAACCACGAGCGGATCGACCACGACACTGCATCGGTGATCCCAGTATAGCACGCTTTGTGCTAACGTGCAAAAACGGCGAGGAGCGCATTGGACCGGCTGCAAGCGCGAGGCAGATCCAGAGCCTCTGCTCCCCGCGCCGTGCCGCAGGTCGCTCGGGATGAAGCAGCGGCGGCGGGCGCTGAGGACGACAGGGATCCGGACAGCACGCTGGGCTGTGGGCGCGGCTGCGCCCCGGAGAGAAAGAAGGGCGGAAGGTGAAGGTATCGGTCATTTGCACGGTGTGGAACGAAGCGGAGGCCATCGGACCGCTGCTCGCGTCGCTGGAAGCACAGAGTCGCCTTCCTGACCAAGTGGTCATCGCCGATGGCGGCTCTACCGACGACACGCTGGCCCTCCTGGCCGGCTGGGTGGAGGCCGGCCACCTGCCGCTGCGCGTCCTCGAAAAGCCGGGGAGCAACATCTCCGAAGGGCGCAACGCCGCCATCGCGGCGGCCGCCGGCGACATCATTGCTGTTACGGACGCCGGGGTGCGCATCGAGCCCGAGTGGTTGGAAGCCCTGCTGCGGCCTTTCGAGACGCGACAGGACGGCCGCTTTGTGGCCGCCGTGGCCGGCTGGTTCGTGGCCGATCCCGCGTCACTCTTCGAAACAGCCCTGGGCGCTACGGTGTTGCCCCACCTGCGGGACATCAAGCGCGCGACCTTCCTGCCGTCCAGCCGCTCGGTGGCTTTTCGCCGGGCTGCCTGGGAGGCGACCGGGGGCTATCCCGAGTGGCTCGACTATTGCGAGGATCTCATCTTTGACCTGCGCCTGAGGGACTTGTATGGTCCCTTTGCCTTTGCTCCCCAGGCGGTGGTCCACTTCCGGCCGCGGAGCAGCCTGAACGCTTTCTTCAAGCAGTATTACCGCTATGCCCGGGGGGATGGCAAGGCCGACCTCTGGCGGCAAAGGCACTTTGTCCGCTACACCACCTACGCTGTTCTGCTGCCGGCCGTGCTGATCCTGGCCCTAATGCATTCGCCCTGGTGGTGGCTGGTAGGGCTGGCCGGGGCCCTCGCCTATCTTGCCGGCCCCTACCGCCGCCTCGGGCCGATGCTCGCGCCCTACGGCCTGGCCCAACGCCTCCAGGCCGTCGCCCTGGTGCCCATCATCCGCGTCGTGGGCGACGTGGCCAAGATGATCGGCTACCCGGTAGGCCTGGTCTGGCGCCGGCGCAACTGGCACCGGCCCGAAATACACTGGCGGTGAGCGCCGTGCTCCTTGGGCTGGACATCGGCACGACGACGATCACGGGCGTCGCCTGGGACGCCGGGAGCGGCCGGGCGCTCTCCGTGGCGCGCCGCCGCAACGACGCGTCGCTGCCCACGGGGCGGGCAACCCGCGCCGAGGAGGATCCCCACCGCCTCCTGGCCTTGTCACTGGCCGTGCTGGCCGAGCTGGGTGCCGGCCGTGGGCGCGCGTCGCCGCAGGCCATTGCCCTCACCGGGCAGAAGCACGGGCTGCTGTGCATCGATGCCGCCGGTGAGCCTGTGACCCCTTTGATCTCGTGGCAGGATCAGCGGACCGCGGAGCCGGGGGCAGAGTCGGGCGAGCTGACAATCCTGGAGCTCATCCACCGGCGCCTGGCCGGCCTGAACTGGCGGCCCAACGGCTGCCGCATCCACCACGGCTACGGCGCGGCGACGCTCTTCTGGCTGCTGCACCGGGGTGAGCTGCCGGCCGCTGCCACGCGGGCCTGCACGGCCGCCGGCTGGGTGGCATCGCAGCTCATCGCCGGGCAGCCGGCCACCGACCCGACCTTTGCGGCCAGCTGGGGGGTTTATGACCTGGTCCGCGGCGCCTGGAACGAGGCCTTCCTGGAGCGCCTGGATCTCCCCCGCCGCCTTTTGCCTCCTGTGAGACCTACAGGCGAGCCCCTCGGCAGGCTGGCACCCGGGCTGGCCCGCGCTGCCGGTCTGCCGGCCGGGTTGCCGGTGCTCAATCCCGTGGGCGACACCAGGCCAGTTTCCTGGGCAGCGTGCCGGAGGTGTCGGGCACGATCCTGGTCAACCTGGGAACCGGGGGGCAGGTTTGTTGGGCGGTGCCCGCTTTCGAGCTGCCCGGCGAAAGGGTCGAGACCCGCCCCATGCCGGGCAGCGGCGCCCTGCGCGTGGGGGCCAGCCTGTGCGGCGGCGCGGCCTATGCGTGGCTGAACAACACGCTCCGGGCCTGCCTGGCCGAGTTTGGGTTGGACGCAGACGATGAGACGGTCTACCGCAGGCTGAATGCCCTGGCCGCCTCCAGCCCGGCCGCCGGCGGCCTGCGGGTCAGGACCACCTTTCTCGGGGTGCGGGGCGACCCAAGCGTGCAGGGTGGAGCCATCGAGGGCATCACTGCCGGCAACCTGACGCTGGGCGCGCTGGCGCGGGCGACGCTCTCCGGGATCGTGGACGAGCTCCACGACCTGTACCGCCTCGAAGCCGGCACCGGCGAGGGCCGGGTGCGGGTCATCGCGGCGGGCGGCGCAGTGGAGCAGAATCCCCTCCTGGTAGAGATCCTCGGCCAGGCGTTCGGCCTGCCGGTGGAACCGGCCGCGCACCGCGAGCCCGCGGCGGTTGGCGCGGCCCTGCTGGCCCCTGGCGGGCGCCTCTGAGGCTGCCTTCCGGCGCCGGCTAGCGGGCCCGTACCTCGATCGTGCCGCCCACGGCCAGCTCCTGGCCGGTGCCATCCACTTCCAGGTTCTCCCAGCCTCCATCCGGCAGCGTTCGGTAGAGGATGACCCCCCACTGGTAGGTCCCCGCAGGCAGGCCGGCCGGCAGCTGGATCTCGTAGTAATCGGCGACGACCTCGCCGGCCGTCCAGAGGGAGGTAGGATACGTTCCGAGCACGGGGTGCTGGCTGTCGACCCGTGCCAGCTCCTGGCCCGCGTCGTCCAGGAGACGCACGGACACCGAGTAATCGTGGTCTGGCGCCGCCCGGGCGCGCCAGTAGAGGGTCAGAGGCACGACGTCTGCCGGGTAGAATAGAGATCCCTCTGCCCGGAAACCGGCCAGCTCAAGCGCATCGCCCAGGAGGATCCCCAGAGGCGAGAGCTGCTCAGGCAGCCGGGCGTTGGGCGTGGGCTGCAGGGCGATAAGAGGCCCGGAGCTGGAGGGGTGCCAGGTGTCGGACACCCCTGCCTGAGCGCGGGCCAGGTAAAGGGGCCTGCCGCCGGCCGCTGCTTCTGCCAGGCGCTCCATCGGGTAGACGATCTCGACGTCGGGCCGCCAGCCTTCCACCTGCTGGTAGTACCACAGGCAGGTAACTTGTTCCCAGTCGCCCACGATCGTGGCCCCCTCTGCGACGGAGGCGATGGCTTGGCCCATGCGCTCACCCATCTCGCCCTGCTTGATGGTTTGCCGCCAGATGTCAAGGGTGCCCGCCCCGTCGTGCGCGGTGCGAAAGGTGCCGTAGCGGGCGGGCAGCGGAACCAGCATGGCCACGATGGCTGCCGCCAGCACGAGGGGTCGCAGGATGGGCCGCCGCGGCAGCAGCCGGCCGGCCGCCCCTGCCAGGGCCGCGCCCCCCTCGCCGATCCACAGCGCAAAAATGAGGTACGAGGGGATAAAATACACCCACCGGCGCGGCACGTGGTGGTTGGCCGCCAGGAAGGCCAGCAAGGCAGCGCTGACCAACAAGAACAGGGCATCGGCCGTGCGGCGGCGCAGCAGGCTGGCCAGGCCGCAAACGCCCAGCAAGATGCCGGCCCAGCCCACGTCCTGTTGCAGCGTGCGGGCGTAGAACAGCAGAGGCTCGCCGAGGTTGGCCGGGTCGACGTAGAGGTAGCCGATCTGTCCCGTGTCCATGAAGTAGTGGTACCACTCCGCCAGGCTGTCGGGGTGCCAGGTGCCCGGTGGCAGGTTGCGAGCCTCGGCCCAGGGAAGATAGAGGTACACGAGCAGGGGAAGCAAGAACAGAGCGGCCAGGTGCAGGAGGCGGCGCCCATCGCGCCGCGTGAGGGAGCGCCGGGGCGGCAGGCTCCCACGCGTGCGCCACCAGGCGAGGCCCAGGAGCGTCGGCGCCAAGAGCACCATGCTGCGGTGGTGCGTGAGGCTCAGGCCATAGCTGAAGGCCAGCCAGTTAAGGGCCGAGGGCGAGGCCGTCTCTGCCCAGCGAACGGCGAAAAAGAGGACCAGCGCCACCATCAGCGCGTTAAAGGCGTACTTATCGCCCATGGTTGCCTGCTCCCAGAACGTAGGGGCAAAGGCCAGGCTGAGGGCGGCCAGGAGCCCGGGCAATGGGCGGGATAGGGTGCGCGAGACGACGACGAGGGCCAGGCCGGCAGCCACCGCCGACAGGAGGTTCATGCGCACCGCCACCGTTGGGCCCAGCGGGAGCAGGGTCCACAGTTTGCCCAGGAGCACGAAGGTGGGAGTGCCGGTCGGATGGGTCAGGCCGAGGATATAGGGCACGAACTGGAGCTCGCCTACGTCGCCGCCCAGGACCCCGGGAGCCAGGGTGCTGATATAGATCGGCAGGGTCGAGGCGAACAACAATAGCGGCAGCCAGCGGACCAGGCCCGCTGCCCTGGCCCGCCAAGCAGAATCAGCCGGGCTCAAGGGAACCCCGCCGACGGCCATGTAGCTCGTCCTCCTTCAGCCTCTCTCCGATTGGTGCGACTACCGGCCCACGGGTGCGGCTACGTCCCTGACAACCAGGGGCATGCACGTGGCGGCGGTGAACGACGCAGTGAGACTGCCCAGCTATGTATACCACAAACGCGGCCGTGTGGCAAAGCCCGTTGGGACCGCAACAGCACTTCCAAATCGGCCCGTGCTGGTTGCAGGGTCAGGTGAGGCCTACCGATCCGTGCCGCAAAGGCACAGGCGGGCAATCCGCGCCCGCCTTCGTTGCGCCTTCTACGGTTCGGTGCTATAATGCGGGCCTGCCCCCCACAGAGGGAGCACGCCCGCAGGAGGAAGCACATGGAAGCGTATTCCGAGCGCTACGAGGCCGCGCTGAGCCTGGCTGCCCGCGCGCACCGCGCGCAGCTGCGCAAAGCGAGCGATGTCCCCTATATCGCGCACCTGGTTCACGTCTCGGTGATTCTGATCCGCCACGGATTTGACGAGGACCTGGCCATCGCCGGGCTGCTGCACGACGCCGTGGAGGACCAGGACGTGCCTCTGGCAGATATCGACACCCAGTTCGGCTCGAGGGTTGCCACCATCGTCGCGGCGCTCACCGAGCACAAGCGGGCGGGCGGCGTCGAGCGGCCGTGGGAAGCGCGCAAGCAGGAGATGTTGCACCAGCTGCGCCGCGCCAACAACGACGCTATTGCCGTCAAGGCGGCCGACACCCTGCACTCGGTGCGCACCATCGTCGCCGGCCTCGCCGAGAAGGGCCCGGCCCTGTGGTCGAGCTTCTCCCGCGGAGCCGGCCAGTCCCTCTGGTTCTACGAGAGCGTGGCCGAGATCGTCCGCGACCGTCTGGAGGCGCACCCCCTGGCCGACGAGCTGGATCGTGCCGTCGATGCTTTGGAAGAGGCCATCGCCGGCAGTGAGGACCGCTGAAGTGCTGACCCTCCTCAAGCTGGCCGGGCTCCTGGCGCTCATCGTCTTCCTTCTTCGCCTGCGCTGGAACCTGGGGCTGGTGCTGCTCCTGGCGGCGGCGCTCACCGGCTGGCTTTTTGGCCGCCCGGCCGCGGACCTGGTCCTGGATGCCGTGCAGGCGATTCTTGACCCCCTCACCCTGCAGCTCGTGGGCATCGTTCTGCTCATCACCTTCCTGGGCGAGGTCCTGCGAGACACGCTGCAGCTCGAGGGGTTGATCCGCTCCCTGTCCGACCTCTTTGCCGACACCCGCTGGCTGTTGGCAGCCATCCCGTTGCTCATTGGCATGCTTCCCATGGTCGGCGGGGCCATGTTCTCGGCGCCCATGGTCGACGAAGCCAGCCGCGGCCTGAACGTGGATCGCGAGAATCGCACTTTTCTGAATTACTGGTTCCGCCACGCCATGGAGCCCGTCTTTCCTCTCTACCCCTCGTTGGTCGTCGCCGCCGGGCTGATGGGAGTGCCGGTGCAGGTCTTGACGGTGACGCAGTGGCCGCTCTTCGTGGCCGCCGTGGCCGGTGGTGTCCTGTTCGGGCTGTTGGGCACGCGCCAGCTTCAGATCGTGGACCCCAACGGCCGGCCGCAGCGGCGCGAGACGCTGGCCCTCTTCCTCAAGAGCGTCTGGCCCATCCTCCTCGTGCTTGGCCTGTCCGTCGTGCTCAAAGTTGACCTGATCCTGTCGCTGTTGGTCACGCTCGTCCTGCTGGCCATCGTCATGCGGCTAGGGCCGCGCCGCCTGTGGCAGATCGCGCGCAGAACGCCCCTGGACATCGTGCCCATCATCGTCGGGGCCATGGTCTTTCGTCGCGTGCTGGAGAGCAGCGGTGCCGTGCAAGCCGTTTCGGCGTCCCTCGCCGAGCTTGGAATTCCCCTCGCAGTCGTGGTCTTTGTGGTGCCTTTTGTGCCCGGGTTCCTGACCGGCCTGGCCGTGGCTGCCTTTGCCATCGGCTTTCCCATTGTCTTTCCCCTGGTGGGTCCCGACGTGGTGAGCAGCGGCTATGGGCTCCTGGCTTATACCGGCGGCCTGGTGGGCCTGATGCTCACGCCTATGCACCTCTGCCTGTCGCTGACGCGCAGCTATTTCCGGGCCGAGTGGGGAGGGATCTACTGGCGCCTGCTGCCGGCCGCCGGCCTCCTGGTCCTGGCCGGTGCCGCGGTGCTGGTCTTACGCCAGTAGGCAGTAGGCAGTAGCCAGTTCCCGGGCCCACCCCTTCTGGCTGCGCCACAGGTCTCCCTCTTGAGGATGCGGGTCGTGCTTGCTGCGGTGGCAGGGCAAGGCATGCCAGCCGGCAGCCATCATGGCCCGGGCGCGGAGGCAGGTGAGAGGGGTAGCGCCATGGAGACGGTGGTGCCCTTGCCTGGTACCCCCTCGCTCTCGGCCCAGATCCGGCCGCCGTGGAGCTGCACCAGGCTGCGGGCAATGGCCAGTCCCAGCCCGCTGCCCACCCCTTCTCGGTGGGCGCGGGCGCGGTCGCCGCGCCAGAAACGGTCAAAGATCTGCGGTAGATCTTCCGGCAGAACGCCATCGCCCGTGTCGGCTACCCAGAGCTCGACGGCCTCGCGTCCCTCCCCGGCCCCGACCGGAGCCGCGCCCAGAGTGACCTGGCCACCGGGTGGCGTGTGCCGCAGGGCGTTGGCCAGCAGGTTGCCCAGCACCTGTCCCAATCGCTGTGGGTCGGCGCGCAGGGAGGGCAGTGCCTTGTGAGGGGCCTCTACCCGCAGGGTAATGCCCGCCTCCGCCGCCTGGAGGGCAAAGGCATCGCGCAGATCGGCCAGGAGCTGGTGTACCTCGACGTCCTGGAGGTCCAGGGGCAACTGGCCGGCGTCGGCCAGCGTTAATAGACGCAGGTCATCCACAAGGCGGCTCAGCTTCTGGGTTTCGTCCAGCACGAGGTCGATCTGCTCGGGAGTAGCCTGGTAGACGCCGTCGCGCAGGCCTTCCAAGTTGCCCTGGATGACGGTCAGCGGGGTGCGCAGCTCGTGGGCCACGTCGGCCAACAGCTCACGGCGCTGCCGGTCGGCGGCCTCGAGGGCCTGGGCCATCTTGTTGAACGACAGGGCCAGGTGGCGGAACTCGGGGCTGCCCTGCACCGGAACCCGGGCCGAAAGGTCCCCTTCGGCCAGGGCGCCTGCGGCTTTCATCGTCTCGCTCAGCGGGTCGGTAAATCGATGGCTGGCCAGGCGACCCACCCGCCGCAGGGCCAGGAGCAGCAGAAAGACTGCGCCGGCCAGGTATGCCAAGAAACGCAGCGGGTGCCAGCCCTCGAACAGGCTGCCGGGTGTTGGCAGTTGTCTCGGAAAGTAAAGGACCGCGACGGCCCCCAACATGAGCAGGAGGGCGCAGGCCAGGACGACGAACAGCCCAAAGACGGCGGCAAAGCGGAAAAAGAGATAACCGCCGCTGGGCTGCCGTCTACCCCAATACCTCTTGGAGTGCGGCCATGGCGGGCCTGGCCACCTCGCCCCTTGCTCCTCGCGCCACCAGGCTGGAGCCGCATGCCATCTTTCACGGTGCCAGTTCTGGTGCCCGCCCGGTTTCGCCCTCGAGGGCTCTTCCCGGTGGTCATTACCGCCGCTACTGTGGCGTCGCCAGGCCGGCCCCGACGGATCCTCCCTGCCGCTTCCCTCGCTCATGATCGATCCCGCACCCGCTATGCCCCTCACCTCTCGCCAAAGCGGTAACCCACGCCATAGACGGTCTGGATGTAGCGGGGCCGGCGGGGATCGGGCTCGATCTTGCGGCGGATGTTCTTGATGTGAGAATCGATGCTGCGGTCATAGCTCTCAAAGGCCACGCCGTGGACCGCCTCGAGGAGTTGCTCGCGGCTCCAGATGCGCCCCGGGTGGCGGGCCAGCGTGGCCAACAACTCGAACTCGGTGGGCGTCAGGTCCACCGGTTGACCGGCGACGGTCGTGGTCAGCGTGGCGGCATCCAACTCCACGTCGCCGGCCCGAATGGTCGTCGCCTGGCCCATCTCGCCCCGGGCACGGCGCAGGGTGGCGCGCACCCGGGCTACCAGCTCTCCAGGGCTGAAGGGCTTCGTGACATAGTCGTCGGCGCCCAACTCCAGACCTACGATGCGGTCCGTTTCTTCGACACGGGCGGTGAGCATGATGATCGGCACGCCGCTCTCCTGGCGCAGACGCCGGCAGACGTCCAGCCCGTCGATGCCTGGCAGCATGAGGTCCAGGACGATGAGGTCCGGTTTTTCTCTGCGTGCCATAGCCAGCGCCGCCTCGCCATCGCTGGCCGTCAGAACGGCCAAGCCGGCGCGTTCCAGGTAGTCGCGCACCAGCTTGACAATGCGGGACTCGTCGTCCACCACCAGGATGGTCTGGGCCACCTCAACTCTCCCCTCGTCGGCTCGGGCTCTCTGCCATCTGGGTCACATCACGCTCCCGGCGGGGGCTCACCCGCCGGGAGCAGCCTTGTCACTATTCTTGCGGGCCGCTGTAGCCGGTCGCGGCTTCGGCCTCCGGCGCGCCAGGTGCTTTGCCCTCGCCCGCGGCATGCTCCGACGCCGGACCGCACCAGGGCGGCGGGCCCCAGTGATGGTGCCACCGCCAATCCCACGGGGCCCGCGGCCGGGCTTCGCCGCCCGGCTGGCCTTCCGATCCGGGAACTGACGGTACCTGGGCCCAGTAGTGTGGCCTCCAGTGGTGCGGCCCCCACAACAGGCGCCGTACCACTCCCAAGAGCAAGAGCAAGAGCAGGCCCATAAAGGCCAGCCTGAAAAGCATCCGGACCCCGTCAAACAGACCGCCCAGCGGGCTGAGGCCGTAGTAGGTGACCGGCGGCTGTACTGCTCCCTCGCTGGCTGCCGGAGGTTGCACATACACCGGTGCCACGCGCGATGGCGCAAGTAAGGCGAAGGCTGCCCCACACATCAGCAGCAGGCACAGAGAGATGAGCACCACCGCCCCCAGGCCAAACCACAGGCCCTTTCCTCGAAAACGCTCGTCCATTTGTTTCCTCCTTCTTGGCTAGTGCCCGTAGAATAACGGGCAGCTATGGAGGAATTATGTACGACCCTGGCAGGGACTGTGGAGATTTTGGCGATTGTGGACTAGCCCTCTTCGTCGGCGATGGCGTCGGCGGCTGCCGAGGCGATCGCCCAGCTGACAACACCCCAGGAGCCTCCACCCAGGAGGATGCCGAGAAACAGCGACCGTGCGGTCAGAGGCGCCAGGTCACCGGTGACCAGGCCGGCCACGGTTAACAGGGCTCCGATGAGCCCGACCACCAGGCCAATCCTGCCCGGCCCGCTCAATCGTCCCCACAGACGTCTCATTGGCTGTAACCTCCCGTTGCCGGCATTATACATCCCCCGCCCGGGAGATGCAAAATCTCCTCTTTCCGCATCGCCTGGACCTTGGACGCACTCGCGAACTCGCTCTGTTTTGCGCGCCACCATACGCCCCGGCGGGTGGTGGTTCAAGAGGGCGATGACACCAACTCGTGGGATGTGGCTTGGGCAGCCGGCAAGGGCGAAACCGGACAGTGCCGTGAGGACACGCCGGTGCCTACCCCGCCCACAGCGACCCGGTGCGCGCTTGGGTGAGCAGCCGGGCCAGCTCGTCAGGGCCCAGTTCCAGGATGCGGCCCGGGATCCCCAGGTGGTACCCGAGCTTTTCCATGTTCTCCTCGAACCGGGCCTGCATCCTGGCCGGGCTGGTGACAACTTCGGCCTGGTCGGACCGCACCAGGAACCTGGCCCCCTGGGCCACAGCGGCCGGGTCTTCAAAGAGCAGCACGCAGCCCTCGCGAAAGTTTACCTCGGCGGTGGCGATGCCCACCACATTGTCCCACGGTACGTCCAGGATGTACGCCGGGGTGTGCAGCCGAAAGCCGGCTGGGTTGACGGCCAGGTGCCACCGGGCGCGCAGCGTGTCGACGACCATCCAGGCGGCGGCGCCAAACCCCAGGAGGCCCACCGTCCCCAGGGCAACAGGTGTCCAGACGACGCCCTCGCCGCCAAGCAGGCCGGCAGCGACGAGCGCCAGGCTAACCAGTCCCATGAAGGCGGTGATGGCCAGCGCCGCAAAACCGCGCCGGCGGTTCTTTTCCACAATCGTGGTTTCACCCTCGTGTCTCACGTTGCCTAGATCCTCTGCCATAGCTTGCCGGCCAGCTCCTGCGCGCGGGCCGCGATCGCGCCTTCGTCCAGGGTCAGCAGCTTGCGGTCGCGCATCAGCAGCTTCCCGCCGGCGATGGTCGTGGTCACCCCTGTGCCGTCGATGCCAAAGATGGTGTGCCACGGCAGGTTGCCGGCGTTCAAGGGCGTGGGCGGGACATAGTCCACGAAAATCACGTCAGCCGGTGCACCCGCTGCGAGGTGGCCAAAGTCGGGCCCCAGGCCCGGGAAAAAGGTCCGGGCGATGCGGGGGTTGTGCTCCCACAGCATCCGCAGCACCGTGTCGGCCGGGAGGGTACGAGGGTCGGCGCTGGCCTGCTTGTGAACCAGGTAGGCGGCGGCCATCTCGCTGAACATGTTGTTCGAAAAGCCGTCGTTGCCCAGGCCCACCGGGATCCCGATGTGCAGCATCCAGGGCAGATCGGGCGTGCCCACCGCGTTGTTCATGTTCGATCTCGGGTTCTGGACGACCATGGTCCCGCTGTCCAGCAGCAGCTCGGTCTCGATGCGGTCCACGTGCACGGCGTGGGCGGCGATGGTCCGCGGCCCCAGGACGCCGAACTTTTGCAGGCGCTCGACGACCCGCAGCCCGCTCTTGCGCAGGCTGTCATCGACGTCGGCCTTGTCCTCGGCGACGTGGATGTGAAAGCCGGTGTCGAGAGGCTTGGCCGCCTCCACACAGGCCTCCAACGTCTCGTCGGACAGGGTAAGGGAGGCGTGGAGGCCGAAGGTGGCGGCCAGGCGCTGATCCTTGCCCACCTCGTGGTTGCGGACGCGCCACAGGAAGCGCAGGTTCTCGGCGATCCCGGCGCGCATGGCTTCCGGCCCATCGCGATCGGTGACCTCGTAGCACAGGCAGGCCCGCACGCCCGCCTGCTGCACGGCCGACGCGATCTGATCCAGGCTGCCCACGATCTCTCCCTGGCTGGCGTGGTGGTCCAGAAGCGTCGTCGTGCCGTGGCGGATGGCGTCGACGAGGCAGACCAGGGCGCTCTGGTGGACGTCCTCGGGCCACAGGGCCTTGTCGAGGCGCCACCACAGCTTTTCCAGGATCTGGGTGAAATTCCCGGCCGGCTCGCCGGGCAGGGACATGCCTCGCGAGAACACGCCGTAAAAGTGGGTGTGGGCGCAGACAATGCCCGGCAGGACCAGCTGGCCGCGGGCATCGATGCGCTCCTCGCCCTGCCGGCCGTAGCGCGCTTGCAGATCAGAGCTGGGCCCCAGGTCCACAATGCGCCCCTCCCGGATGTAGAGGGCGCCGTTGGGAATCAGGCGGTTGGGGTTGCCCATAGTCACCAGCGTGCCGTTGACGATCAACATGATCCTTCTCCTTTCCACCCGGCCTTCCAGGTTGCCGGCAGCGCCCTTCCTGGTGCACTACAAGGAATAAAGCTCACCGTACTTCTGGCCCAGGTAGCGCAGGTACGGCTCGATGCTCAGCGGCCCGCCGGTGACCCGTTCGACCAGCTCAGCTGCCGTGAATTTGCTCCCGTGCCGGTAGATATTGTCCACGAGCCAGCGGTGAAGCGTGCTCAGCTCGCCCTGCTCTATCTCGCCCGGGATCTCCGGGTGGCTGCGCACGGCGGCCTCGAAGAACTGGGTGCCGAGGATGTTGCCCAGAGTGTAGCCCTGGAACATACCGCCCACAAAGCCCCAGAACCAGTGCACGTCCTGCAGCACCCCGTCCGCATCGTCGGGTGGGACGATGCCCATGTCCTGCCGGAAGCGCTCGCGCCACGCCTCGGGCAGGTCGCGCACGGCCAGCCTGCCCTCCAGCATCTCGACCTCGAAATCAAAGCGCAGCATGATGTGCAGATCGTAGGTCACCTCGTCGGCCTCGTAGCGGATCAGCGAGCGCTGCACCTTGTTGATGGCCCGGTGGAAGGTGTCGAGGGAGACGGCGCCCAACTGCTCGGGAAAGGCCGACTGCAGGCGCGGATAGTAGAACCGCCAGAAGGGCAGGCTGCGCCCCACGAGGTTCTCCCACAGGCGCGACTGGCTCTCGTGCACCCCGGCCGACGTGCCCTCCGCCAGGCGTGTGCCCTCCAGGGCAGGGTCGACACCCTGCTCGTAGAGTGCGTGCCCTCCCTCGTGCAGGGCGCCGAAAAAGGCCTCGCCCAGGTCGTGCTCGCGTACCCGGTTCGTAACCCGCACGTCGCCGATCGAAAAGTGGGTCGTGAATGGGTGGGGCGCGATGTCCTGCCGGCCCCGCTGAAAATCGTAGCCCATCCGCTCCAGCACCTCGAGGCTCAGCTCCCACTGCTTCGCCGCCGGGAAGAATTGCTTCAGGCAGGACGCGTCGGCCGGCGGCCGGGCGACGATGGCCTGCAGCAGCGGCACCAGCCGTTGCCGCAGGCCGGCCAACAGTGGCCGCAGCGTGGCGACCGTTAACCCATAATCCTCGTGGGCGATGAGCGGATCGGCCACGTGCTCATGGTCCGGGAAAAAGCCGGCAAAGCGGCGGCTCAGCTCCAGGCTCTTTTCCAGGAAGGGTTGGACGGCTCGAAAGTCGTTCGCCGGCCGGGCCGCGCTCCAGGCCTGGAAGGTGTTGGCAAAGTGCTCGTGGGCGGCGGTTACAAACCCTGTCGGAACGCGGGCTGCCATCTCGTACTGGCGCCGGACGATGCGGATCAGACTGGCGTCGTCCGAGTCGTACGGCAGGCTGCTCTCGTAAGGGCCGAGGTCGTCCAGGAGACGGCCCAGGTCAGGGTCGGTCAGCCGCTCGTGGGCCAGTCCCTCCAGGAGGGCGATCTGGCGGGCACGAGCCGGACCCCCGCCGGCCGGCATGTACGTTGCCTGGTCCCACTCGAGGAGGTACGCCGCGGCTTTCAGGTCATGGATCTCGGCCTGTCGGGCCTTGAGGGCTGCGAGCTTTTCCACGTTCTCTCCTTTGTTCTACACAGCAGCTTGGGACGGCTGAGCGGGCCGCAGATCGTGCAGCAGAAGCCGCAGCCGCGTCTGCCCGTTCCACTCGTCCTTCTCCAGCGAATAAACCACGTCCACGAGGTCCGGGACCTGGTCCAGCAGGCGTCCGTGCCGGAAAAACATGGCCGGCCAGGCGACGCCGCGCGCCGTGCGCAGCACGAGCCGCAGGTGTTTCTGCTCGCTGCCGGCGGTCCGCCGCTCCCTGACCTCCAGGCCGCGGGCCAGGAGAAGCGGCTCCGGGTTTTGCATACCGCAGGGTTGGATCTGGCGGAGGAGGGCGTACGCCGTCTCGTTGACGCGATCCAGCGGCAGCTCGGCGTCGATCTCCAGCGCGGGCCTCAGCTCGGCACCTGACAGCTTGGCGGCCGCGAGCTCCAGCAGGCAGGCGCGCAGCGTCTCGAGGTTGGCCGTGGCCACGGTGAAACCGGCGGCGATGGCGTGCCCGCCGTGCCGGATGAGCAGATCCCGGCAGCCGTCCAGTGCCTCTGTGATGTCGAACTCGGGGATCGAGCGGCACGAGCCGCGGCTCTCGTTCTCGCCCCGGGTGACGACGATGCTCGGCCGGTAGTACGCCTCGGTCAGACGGCTGGCCGCCAGGCCGACGATGCCCGGCGGGAAGCTTGGATCGTCCGCGACAAAGAGGAAGGCATGGGGGTCGCGGGCCAGGACCTGGGCCTGAGCGGCGACAAAGGTCTCTTCGGTGTACTGCCTGCGCTGCCGGTTCAGCTCTCCCAGCCTCTTGCCCAGCTCCTGGGTCTCGAGTAGATCCCGGCTGCGCAGGAGCCGGTAGGCGATCATGGCGTCGTCGACGCGCCCGGCAGCATTCAGGCGGGGCCCAAGGAGAAAGCCGATGGCCGCCGCGTCGACGGCGCCGCGGCGCAGTCCGGCATCGGCCATGAGAGCCTCAATGCCGGGGCGCGCGTCGCCGTTTATCCTTTCCAGGCCGCGCTGCACCAGGGCCCGGTTCTCGCCCACCAGGGGGACCAGGTCGGCCACGGTGCCCAGGGCCACCAGGTCGAGGAGATCCTCTTCCCGCAGTTCGGCCGGCGGCGACGCGCGGAGGAGCCCCTGAGCCAGCTTGTAGGCCAGCCCGACGCCGGAGAGCTCCTTGAAAGGATATGCACAGCCCGGCTGCTTGGGATTGACGACGGCCAGGGCCGGGGGCAGCTCCTCCGCCGGCCGGTGGTGGTCGGTGACGATCACATCCAGGCCGCGGCTGGCGGCCTGCACCTCGTCCAGAGAGCGGATGCCGCAGTCGACGGTGACCACCAGGCGCACCTGTTGCTTGTATAGGCTGCGCAGGGCGTCGAGGTTGAGCCCATAGCCCTCGTCGATACGGTCGGGGATGTAGGGCATGACGTTCGCCCCGAGGGCAGTGAGCGTCTCGGCGAGGAGCGCCGTGGCCGTGACGCCGTCGGCGTCAAAGTCGCCATACACCGCCACCTTTTCACCGCGCTCGATGGCCTGCCTGACGCGGTCTACGGCCTGGGGTAGGCCCTTGAGCTGCGCGGGATCGTCGTCGCTCGCGCGGCAGGAGAGGAAATCGTAGGCTTGGGCCAGGTCATGGACGCCGCGCCGGCGCAACAGGCGCACCGCCAGCGGGCGCAGAGTGGCAAGACGAGCGAGATCCTGCTCGTCGATGGGCTCCGGCTCGATCCACCGCTTCAGCGGCAGAGACACCTCACCGTCCTTTCCCACTGGTGGCAGTCAAAAAGCAAGAGCGAGGCACCGCGGGCCCTCGCTCCGCAATCAGCGTCAATGCTCCGGCCGGCCTACAGCCAATTCTGACCCCTCAAGACCTCCGTAAGCCAGGGGATCTCAAAGTACTTGGCCTGGTAGGCTTCGTAGGCCCAAAACAGGGTGATGAACCACAGGAGGCTGGGCACAACGCCACACAGCCCACCGATAAAGAACGTGATCGCCCCCAGGAGGCAGCCTAACAGCACGATCAGAACCCACAGGACGATGTTGACTGCCAGGGCCTGGACGGCGTGAAACCTCTGGAACGGCTTGGCCCTCATGTCCTCCACGAGCAGAATGACGATGGCCACGATGGGGATGGGGTAGGACAGGGCGGCCAAGAGCCTGTCGTTGTCGCTGACGTCACTGGCGGGCGGTATGCCACGTTCCTGTTCCATCTACTAACCTCCATGTTTGAATTCGCCGCCGCACCTTTGCGGCGCCTTGCTCATTTTAGCAGCCTAGCGGCGAATTGTCAAACCCGGCAGAGGCCTTCCGAATCCCCCGGCCCGCGTGTTTGGCCGGCCTGCTGGGATGTGATACAATGCCGGGGAGATGGAGGAGGATCATGGCGCGCATCGTTTTCATGGGAACGCCAGATTTTGCCGTGCCGGCGCTCGAGACGCTGGCGCAGGACTACCAGGTGGCCGGTGTGGTCACGCAGCCCGACCGGCCGGCGGGCCGGGGGCGCCGGTTGGTGGCGCCTCCGGTCAAGGAGGCGGCGCAGGCCCTTGCCGTCGAGGTGTTCCAGCCGCCCACGCTGCGCAGCCCGGAGGCCGTGGAGCGCCTCGTCGCGTGGCGGCCGGACCTCGTCGTCGTGGCCGCCTTTGGCCAGATCCTGCGGCCTGAGGTCCTGGCCATACCGCCCCACGGCTGCCTGAACGTCCATGCCTCGCTGCTGCCCCGCTACCGGGGTGCGGCCCCCATCCCCGCAGCCATCCTGGCCGGCGACG
Source organism: Anaerolineae bacterium (assembly GCA_041300865.1). GTDB lineage: Bacteria > Chloroflexota > Anaerolineae > JAAYZQ01 > JAAYZQ01 > JAAYZQ01. The sequence continues at coordinate 14,210 of JBFYTF010000468.1, read as the reverse complement.
AGCGGACGGGGGTGACAATCATGCGCATGGACGAGGGGCTGGACACAGGCCCCATGCTGGCCCAGGCCGACTGGCCCATCGGTCCCGAGGACACCACCGGCAGCCTGACCGCGGCGCTGGCCCGGCTGGGCGTTGTCCTGCTATTGGAGGTGCTTCCCGGCTGGCTGGCGGGCGCCATCACGCCCCGCCCTCAGGACGAGTCACAGGCGACCTACTGCCGCACCCTGCGCAAAGAGGACGGCCTGCTGGACTGGGCACAGCCTGCTGCCCACCTCGACCGCCAGGTTCGCGCCTGTGACCCCTGGCCCGGCGCCTACACGGCGTGGGCGGGCCAACGGCTCAAGATCCTGCGGGCGCGGCCGCTGACCGCTGCGGCACCGGCCGAGCCTGGGCGCGTCGTGGACCTGGCCCCGGGCACGGGCGTCATCACCGGCGAAGGCGTCCTGGAGCTGCTGGTGGTGCAGTTAGAGGGCAAGAGCGCCATGGACGTCCATGCCTTCAGCCAGGGAAGGCGTGATTTCGCCGGCAGCCTGCTCGGCGGGCTGGGTTAGGTAAACGCGAAACAACTTCAGGCTTGACGAAATCGCTCTTCTAGCTTACAATATACGCTCGATGCCCGGACGGGGTCATAGGAATAGGACGTGTTCGAGAACTTACAAGACAAGCTACAGAACGTATTCGACAAGCTATCTAGCCGGGGCAAGCTGAGCGAAGCCGACGTGGACGCCGCCCTGCGCGAGGTCCGCTTGGCATTGCTGGAAGCCGACGTCAACTTTAAAGTCGTCAAGGACTTTATGCAGCGCGTGCGCGAGCGGGCGGTTGGCGTTGAGGTCATGCGCAGCCTCACGCCGGCGCAGCAGGTCGTCAAGATCGTCCACGAAGAGCTCATTGCCACGCTGGGCGAACCGGCGCGCTTGAACCTCTCCGGCCCGTCGCCCCACGTCATCATGCTGGTGGGGCTCCAGGGCTCGGGCAAGACCACCACAGCGGCCAAGCTGGCGCTCAACCTGCGCCAGTCCGGACAGCGGCCGCTCATGGTGGCCGCAGATACCCGCAGGCCGGCGGCCATCACCCAGATCGAAGTCCTGGGTAGGCAGCTAGACATCCCGGTTCACAGCGAGGGAAACAAGGTTGCGCCGCCGCAGATCTGCGCCAACGCCGTCAAGCGCGCCCGGGAATCGGCGTACAGCGTCGTCCTCCTCGATACGGCCGGGCGCCTGCATATTGACGAAGAGCTGATGGGCGAGCTGGAACAGGTCAAAGCGCGCACCAACCCCCAGGAAGTGCTCCTGGTCGTGGATGCCATGACCGGCCAGGACGCGGTGCGCGTTGCCGACGAGTTTAACAAGCGCGTCGGCATCACGGGCCTCATCCTGACCAAGGTCGACGGCGACGCCCGCGGTGGCGCCGCCATCTCGGTCCGCTCCGTGACCGGGGTGCCCATCAAGTTCATGGGTGTAGGCGAAAAGACCGACGCCCTTGAGGTCTTTTATCCCGATCGCCTCGCCAGCCGCATTTTGGGCATGGGTGATGTGCTGACTGCCATCGAAAAGGCGCAGCAGGTGATGGACCAGGATCAGGCGGTCCGCATGGGCGAGAGGCTGGTCAAGGGCGAGTTCAACCTGGAGGACTTTCGCGATCAGCTCCAACAGCTGAAAAAGATGGGCCCCTTGACCCAACTGCTGGACATGCTGCCTGGGATGTCACAGCTCACCCGCGATATGGAGCCCGAGGTGACCGATCAGCAGATGAAGGTCATCGAGGCCATCATCAATTCCATGACCATGGAGGAGCGCCGCAGCCCGCGGGTCATCAATGGGAGCCGCAAGCGACGCATTGCCCGGGGATCGGGGACCAGCGTCACCGAGGTCAACGACCTGCTGACCCAGTTTCGCCAGATGCAGCGCCTCATGAAGCAGATGGGTGGCGGGGGCAAGCGCGGTGGCCGCGGTGGCATGCGCGGGTTGCTGTCAATGCTGGGTGGCCAGGGCGGATAGGCACAGGCCCAGACAAAGGAGTTTGTTGCCGGCTGGGTCCAGCCGCAGTTCATAATCAAGACTGGCCAGACCAGTAAGGAGGTTTCGAGAATACAATGGTGAGAATTCGACTGCGCCGCACGGGCGCGAAGAAGCAACCGCACTACCGTGTCGTGGTGGCCGACAGCAAGTCGCCGCGCGATGGCAAGTTCATTGAGGTGATTGGGCACTACAACCCGCGAACAGACCCTCCCACCGTGGAGATCGACGCGGAGCGCGCCCTTTATTGGCTCGGCTCGGGCGCGCAACCGAGCGCCGCAGTGCAGCGCATGTTCGACAAGCTGGGCATCCTGGCGCAGGCCGCCGCCGTCCGTCGTGGAGAAATCTCGGTCGAACAGCTGGCTGCTCAATTCCGGGCCCAGGCGCAGGAAACCACATCCGAAAGGGCGCAGGCTCCGTTGTTCGAAGGGCAGGAGGATTTGCTCCCCGGAGGTGAAGAGGCCGAGTTTGAGGAAGAGGCCGAGCTGTACGAGGAAGACGAAGAAGAGGAATGGGAAGAGGAAGAAGATTTCGAAGACGATGAGTATGACCTGGAAGAAGAGGAAGAACTCGACGACGAAGATTAATCACGCTCCTCATACACTCTAGCTAGAAAGAGAGGCAGAACATGAACCTGAAAGAGTTGATCGAGTACATGGCCAAATCACTCGTCGACGATCCTGACCGGGTCATTGTCGAGGAGATTGAAGGGACCAGCGCCACCATCTACGAGCTTCGTGTTTCTCCCGAGGACATGGGTCGAGTCATCGGCAAACAGGGACGTGTTGCCAATGCCATGCGGACACTGTTGCGGGCAGCAGCCGCGCGCCAGGGCCGGCGAGTTACACTGGAGATTGTCTAGTGGACCACGCCGCGAGGCGTCCGGTCGGGAAATCGGAACGGGGCTCAGGGGGGCGCGACCATGCTCCGGAGCCCCGTTTTTTGATGGTGGGCCAGGTCGTCGGCGCCCACGGAGTGCAGGGCGAGCTCAGGGTCGAGATTATAAGCGATGACCCGCAACGCTTTGCCCGGCTAGAGCGCATTTTCGTGGGTCCCGACGACCAGGATCCCGTTGCCCGCCGCGTGGAGAGCACACGCCTCCACGGCGGGCGCGTGCTGATCAAGCTGGAGGGCTGCGACGACCGGACCGCGGCCCTGGCCCAGCGCGGGACGTTGTTGTTCGTGCCCCTGGAAGAGGCCATCCCTCTGGCGGAAGGCGAGTACTACGAGCATCAGATCGAGGGGCTCGAAGTCTGGACCACCACCGGCGAGTTCCTGGGCAAAGTCGTCGATGTCCTCTACACCCGGGCCAACGAGGTCTATGTTGTGCAGAATGAGAGCACCCACCGCGAAATCCTGCTGCCGGCCATCGAAGAGGTGGTGCAGGCCATCGACCTGGATGCCGGGCGCCTCGTCGTCCACCTGCTGGAGGGGCTCAGCTAGGCCGGGCAGCCGGGTTTGCCGCTGGCAAAGGAGCCGAGAAGGATGTCACAGGACGACGTTCGCTTCTGGGTGGGCTTTAGCAAGGTATCAGGCATAGGCGCCGCTCGCCTGCGAGCCCTGCTGGACTTTTTTGGCGAGCTGGAGCTGGCCTGGAAGGCGCCTATCCACGAGCTCCAGCAGGCTGGCCTCGACCGGCGCTCCATCCTCAACCTGGTGGAGGTTCGGGACGGGCTGGACCTCGAAGCCGAAGTCCGGCGCCTCGCCCGCCAGGGGGTGACGGTCACGACCTGGGAGGATGCCAGCTACCCCCCGAATCTGCGCCAGGTCTATAACCCGCCGCCGGTCCTCTATGTGCGTGGCAGCCTCGACACCCGCGACGAGTGGGCTGTGGCCGTCGTCGGTACCCGGCGCGCGTCTGTCTATGGCAAGGAGGCGGCCCAGATGCTGTCGACGGGCCTGGCACAGGCGGGTGTCACAGTCGTCAGCGGCCTGGCGCGGGGCATAGACACCGTGGCCCACCAGGCCTGCCTGGCTGCCGGAGGACGGACGCTGGCCGTGCTCGGCTGTGGCGTGGACATTGTCTATCCGGAGGAGAATGCCCGCCTCGCGGCCCAAGTCGCGGAACGGGGCGCCCTTATCAGCGAGTATCCGCTGGGCACCCGGCCCGAGGCGCGCAACTTCCCGCCTCGCAACCGGATCGTCAGCGGCCTGGCTCTGGGAACAGTCGTCGTCGAGGGCGACGTGGGCAGCGGCGCCCTCATCACCGCCGACTTTGCGGCCGAACAGGGACGCGAGGTGCTGGCGGTGCCGGGCAGCATCTTTGCCCGGAACTGCCGCGGCACCAACCGCCTCATCCAACAGGGCGCCAAGATGGTCTGCTCCGTGCGCGACGTGCTGGAAGAGCTGAATTTGACCATGGTCAGCGAACAGGCCCAGGTGCGGGCGATCCTGCCGGAGAACGCGACCGAGGCGCTGCTGCTCAAGCACCTGTCGGCCGAACCGCTGCACGTCGACGTCCTCGGCCGGGCGGTGAGCCTGCCCATTGCCCAGGTGAGCAGTACGCTGGCCCTCATGGAGCTAAAGGGACTCGTCCGCCAGGTGGGCGGCATGAGCTACGTGTTGGCGCGCGAGGGTCGCGTCGAGTACGTGGTCGAGTAATCCCCCGGCTGGAGCCCTGGATGCAGCCCGGCCGCCCTGTCCCACAGCGGTGCGACCGGTCTCACCCGGCGCCCGGCACGGCAACCTCTCTCGAAAGCAGGAGGCTATCTTGAGTAACGATCACCTATACGCCGTCATCATGGCGGGGGGCATCGGCTCGCGGCTCTGGCCCCGCAGCCGTGCGGCGACACCCAAGCAGTTCCTCGACCTGGCCAGCGAGCGCTCGATGCTGCGGGAGACCGTGGATCGCATCCGGCCCCTGGTACCCGTGGAGCGGATCCTGGTGGTCACCGGCGAGGAGCACCGCGAGACCGTGCTGGGGCAGGTGCCGGGGCTGCCTGGCGAGAACGTCCTGCTGGAGCCCGCACCCAAGGGCACAGCGCCGTGCATCGGCCTGGCGGCCGTGGCCCTGTTGGCGCGCGACAATGACGCGATCATGGCCGTCTTTCCCGCCGACCACGTCATTGCCGACGCCGCCGGCTTTCGCCGGGCCATCGCCGCCGCGGCCCAGGTGGCTGAGGAAGGCCAGCTCGTGACCTTGGGTATCGCCCCCGACCGGCCGGAGACGGGTTATGGCTACATCCGCCGCGGAGAGCTGCTGGGCACCTACGACGACCATCCCGTCTTCCACGTCCAGTGCTTTGCCGAAAAGCCCGACGAGGCCCGGGCGCGAACCTTTGTTGAGAGCGGCGAATACTACTGGAACGGGGGCATATTCATCTGGGAGGCAGCCACCATCCTGTGGGAGATGGCCGGCCTCCTGCCCGAGCTCTACGGCGAGCTGCAGTCTGTGGCCGAGGTGTGGGACGCACCCGAGTGCCTGCCCAGGCTCCATGAGGCGTGGCAGGCCTTGCCCCAGATCACCATCGACTATGGCGTCATGGAAAAGGCCCAGCGCGTGGTCACCCTGCCCGTGGACATCGGCTGGAGCGACGTCGGCAACTGGGCGGCCCTTTCGGCCCTGCTGGCAGCGGACGAAAACGACAACGTCGTCCGTGGCCCGGGCCGGGTGTTGGCGCCTGGCAGCCGCGGAAGCTACCTGTATGCCTCGGCCGGGCGGCTGGTGGTGGCTGTAGGCCTGGAGGATTTCGTCGTCGTCGACACGCCCGACGCCCTCCTCATCTGTCCCAAGGATCAGGCGCAGGACGTGCGCGATGTGGTCCGCGAGCTGCAGGCACAGGACCTGCAGGAGTACCTGTAAGGGCAGGCGGGATGGCCGAGGAAGCGACCGTCGCCTACTGCGTCAAATGCCGGGAGAAACGGCCCATCGCTGACGCCCGGGCCGTGTTCCTGGGCGACGGCCAGCGCCCGGCGACCCAGGGCCGCTGTCCCGTGTGCGGCACCAAGCTCGTGCGCTTTGGGCAGACGCTCGCCCACGAGCACCTCGACCCCGACGAGCACACCGTGGCCTCCCGGGCGAGCAGGGAGCGCCTGGAGCACGGGCCCAAAATGGTCATCGTCGAGTCGCCGGCCAAGGCGCGCACGGTCGGGCGTTTCTTGGGGCGTGACTATGACGTCGAAGCCTCCGTGGGCCACGTCCGCGATCTACCTTCCAATCGGCTGGGCGTCGACGTCGAGCACGGGTTCACGCCGCGCTACGTCATCCCCAGCAAGAAGCAGGACGTGGTCAAGAACCTGCGGGGCAAGGCCGGGCAGGCCTCGGAGTTGTTCCTGGCCACCGACCCGGACCGGGAGGGGGAGGCCATCGCCTGGCATCTGAAGGAAGCCCTGGCCCGCGAGATCAGGGGCATTCCCGTGCACCGAGTCGAATTCCACGAGATCACCCGTGAAGCGGTCGAGCGGGCCTTTGGCCAGCCGCGAGACATCGACGAGCTGCGCGTGGACTCCCAGCAGGCCCGCCGCATCCTGGACCGCGTCGTGGGCTATAGCCTCAGCCCCCTCCTCAGGGCCAAAATCGGCCGCAAGAATATCTCGGCGGGCCGTGTCCAGTCGGTAGCTCTGCGCCTCGTCTGCGAGCGGGAGCGCGAGGTCGAGGCCTTTGTGCCCGTCGAGTACTGGAGCATCGAGGCCGAGCTGCGCCGGCGACCCGGGGCCGAGGACGAAGCCGAGCCTGGAACCTTTGTCGCGCGCCTGGTCAAGGTCCGGGGCGAGGACCCCGATCTCAAGGACCACGCCGGCGCCCAGGCGATCGTCGACGACCTGGAGGCCGCCGCCTACGAGGTCAGCAGCGTCACGCGGCGGGAGCGCAAGCGCTCTCCGGCCGCACCCTTCATGACCAGCACGCTGCAGCAGGAGGCGAGCCGTAAGCTGGGCTTCACCGCGAAGCGAACCATGGGCCTGGCCCAGGCCCTTTACGAGGGCAAGGACATCGGCGGCGGCGAGCGGCTGGGCCTGATCACCTACATGCGCACCGACTCGGCAGCCGTCGCCCAGCCCGCCCAGGCCGAGGCCCGGGACGTGATCCGCGAGCGCTTTGGCGCCCGCTACCTGCCCGACCAGCCGCCGGAGTACAAGACGCGGGCCAAGCGCGCCCAGGAGGCCCACGAGGCCATCCGGCCCACCAGCGCGCGCCGGGATCCGGCCGCCCTCAAGCCCCACCTGAACCGCGACGAGCTGCGCCTTTATACCCTCATCTGGAAGCGCTTCGTCGCCAGCCAGATGGCACCGGCCATCCTGGACCAGACATCGGTGGACATTGGCGCCGGGCAGGCGGCCGAACCCGCGGCCGAAAGGCCCTATCTCTTGCGCGCCAGCGGGTCCATCGTCAAGTTTCCCGGCTTCCTGCGCGTCTACGAAGAGGGCCGCGAGGAGGGCGAGGCCGGCGACGCCGGCGATGCTGGCGACGCTGGCGACGTCCGGCTCCCCGCCCTGCGCGAGGGCGAGCACCTCGACCTGGTGCGCCTGCTGCCGCGGCAGCACTTTACCCAACCTCCCCCCCGTTACACCGACGCCTCCCTCATCCGCGCCCTGGAGGAGTTTGGTATCGGCCGCCCCAGCACCTATGCACCGACCCTGACCACGCTGCTGGAGCGGCATTACGTCGAGCGGGTGGACAAGAAGTTGGTGCCCACAGAGCTGGGCTTTGTCGTCAACGACCTCCTCGTCGAGTTCTTTCCCGGCGTGCTCGACCTGGGATTCACGGCTGACATGGAGGAAAAGCTGGACGAGGTCGCCACGGGCGAAGTCGCCTGGGTGCCGATGCTGGCCGAGTTCTACGGGCCTTTTGCCGAAAGCCTGGAAATTGCCCGGGACGAGATGCCCACGGTCGAGTTCAAGCCGGAGCCCACGGGCGAGATGTGCCCCGAGTGCGGCCGGCCGCTGGTCATCAAGCTCGGGCGCTTCGGAAAGTTTATCGCCTGCAGCGGCTGGCCGGAATGCCGCCACTCCGAACCCATCCCAGTGCCGGGCGTGCACTGCCCGCTGTGCGGCGGTGCCGTGCTGGAAAAGCGCGCCCGCGGCCGGCGGTTCTACGGCTGCGCCAACTACAGGGCCGGCGACGAGTCGTCGTGCCAGTGGACGTCGTGGAAGAAACCGGAACCGGCCGGCGAGCCCACTCCCTGAGCCACCGCTCCAAGTAACCAACAGACTCACACACAAGTGCGCCCCACCCGGCGCATACCGGAGGAAACGAATGCGACTCGAAAAACTGCGACACATCCTGGCGGAACACAACCTCGATGCCATGCTCGTCAGCGGCGCCGACAGTCGGCGTTACCTCTCGGGCTTTACCGGCTCGGCCGGCCATCTGCTGCTGTCACCCGGCCGGGCAGTGCTGGCCACCGACTTTCGCTACTACGAGCAGGTGGGCCGCGAGGCTGGCGCGTTTGAGCTGGCCCGGGTGACCACGACCCTCGCCGCGCTGCTGCCCGAGCTGCTGGCCCGCGACGGGTTCCGGCGGCTGGGCTTTGAGAGCGAGCACATGACCGTCGCTGAGCTGCAGACCCTCACCGCGGCAGCGCCAGACGTGGAGTGGGTGCCCGTCAAGGAGGCGGTCGCCGGGCTGCGGGCGGTCAAGGACGAGGCCGAGATCGAGCTGCTGCGCCGGTCGTCGGCCGTCAACGACGCGGCCTATGATCACCTCACCCGGACCATCCGCCCGGGGATGACGGAGCGTGAGGTGGCCTGGGAGATCGAGACGTACATGCGCAACCACGGCGCCAGCAAGGTCGCCTTTGACCTCATCGTCGCCGCCGGGCCCAACGGTGCTCTGCCCCACGCCCGAGCCGGCGAGCGGGTCATCGAGGCCGGGCAGCCCATCGTCGTCGACATGGGCTGCATCGTCGACGGCTACTGCTCGGACATGACCCGCACCTTTTGCCTGGGCGAGCCCAGCGCGCACTACCTGGAAGTGTGGCAGATCGTCCTGCGCGCGCAGGAGACCGCACTGCGCGCCATCCGCGCGGGGCTCACGGGTGTCGCCGCCGACGCGGCTGCGCGCGACGTCATCAACGCCGCAGGCTACGGCGACCAGTTTGGCCACGGCCTCGGCCATGGCGTCGGCCTGGCGGTCCACGAAAAGCCCCGGGCCGGCCGGCTCTCGGAGGATACGCTGCAAGCCGGCATGTCGCTCACCGTCGAGCCGGGCATCTACCTGCCGGGCCAGTTTGGCGTGCGGATCGAGGACCTGGTCATTGTCCGCGAGGACGGGATTGAGAACCTCACCGGCTCGCCGAAGGCACCGGTGCTGGGCTGAGCCTGTTCTGCACGGGGTGCGGGCAGCTCCCCGTTCTTTCGAGACTGGCGCGTCTCGAATACCGCCTGTCCAGAGTCGTCCCAAAGTGAAACCAACACGCCGGTGGGTGGCACCTGCCGTTGGTGCCACCTACCGGGCGCAGTCGTGACCTTGGCTTCAGTCTACGTGGTCTGCAGCTGCCGCCGCCTGGCGAGCGCCGCGAAGGCCAGCAGCCCGATCGCCACCACCGCATACAGGTAGAAGTGGCTGCCGGGCACCAGGCCGGCGAAATCCAGGGGTGCAGCTTTTTGCGCCAGGCCAAACATCCAGAAAACGTAGAGCGCCTCGAACGCCTTCCCCGAGCCGGTCAGCGTCCCGAGGGCCAGCGCCAGCGACGGAATGAACACGATGGCGGTCAGCCAGCCCAGGACGGCGGTGGGGTCCCCGGCCAGGAGAAACCTGACCAACGCTCCAGAGCCCAGCAAAGCGGTAACCAGCACGGCCGATAGCCAGCCGGCGGGCAGTTGGCTCATCGGGCGCGGGGCGGAAAAGACGATCTGTCGCGTGTCGAACCGGTTCTCCCGGCAGCCAAGCCCGCTCAGGATCAGGGTAGGCCACACCCAGGCCGCGAGCAGGGGGTAGAGCAGCGCCTCGGATGGGGTGACCAGTTGGGCCACGACCAGGCCGGCGGCGACGGCGTACCACCACCAGCGTTGTCCCTTGAGAAAGAGCCTGAGCTCGCCGGACAGCAGCGCCCCGAAGCGAAAACGCGTCTCCGTGCCGGCCAGCGGCGTCAGGTGAACGCTGGACACCGGGACCGCCTCGGCGGCCGGAGCTGCCGCCGCAGCGGCAGCCGGCTCTGGGGCCGCCGCCCTGCGTCTCACGGGCAGCAGCCGTGCGGGGTTGAACCGGTCAAACAGGACGCTGGCCAGCATGACCAGCCCGACCGCCACGAGCAGGAACATCAGGCGCGAGACCAGAATGGCGGTGGTCCACTGCATGCCGTTGTACGTAAAGAGCTCGGGATCGTCGACTCCCATGTCCCCGAAACCGAATAGCGTTGCGTCGGGATACACGGCCTGCGCGGAGCGCAACACGCTATCGTCGATGATCAGCCAGCCGGTGGGATCGATGTAGGGGTTGCCTCTAAGGCCGGGCGTGCCCATAGCGGCGGGAACGATGGTGGAGCTGATCAGGGTCAGGAACAAGACGGCGTAGAGGACGTTGCCCAGCCCGCCGCGCAGCCAGGCGACCGACTCGAACAGGACCGCCAGGGCGGCGACGAGCGCCAGCCACGGCAGACCGATCAGGACCAGCGGCGCGACCAGGGCCACGATATCCAGGTCCCCACTGCCAAACCAGAGAACCATCACGATGCCCGCCAGGGCCACGATGACGACCGTGATCCCCAGCACCGCATAGTTGCTGAGCCACTTGCCCAGCATGTACAGCTGGCGGCTCATCGGCGTCGTCGCCATGATCTGCCCCACCCCGGTGCTATAGTCGCGGGCTACCGAGCCTTTGACGATGTAAAAGCCTACCAGGCCGAGTATCATCGAGGTGGTGAGGGCCATTGTCGTTCCCACCCAGGCCGAATTGATGACCCCGCCATACTTGGGAGCGACGCTCATGCGAAACTGCCCGCTGGCCACGACATAGGCGATCCAGATCACCAGCCCCAGCATCACCAAAAAGCTGTAGCGGCGGGTGCGCTCGAAAAAGTCGGCGCGCGCCAGGTGATAGAGGATGCGGACCGTCTTCACCGCCCACCTCCATCCTGTGATACCAAATAAAGATAGACGTCCTCGAGGTTGGGCGCGACGGGCTGCGCTTCCACGGCCGGTGCCGTTTGGCTGACAAGCCGCACCTGGATGCCATCGGCGCGGTGCATGGTCCCGATGACGAGGTACGTCTGCTTTAGCCCGGTTAGCTGCTCCTCGGCGACGACCCATTCCCACACCCGGCCCTCAAGCAGGGCCAACAGCTTTCCGGGTGTGGCCCGCTGAACCTGGCAGCCCTTGTTGATGATGACGATGTCGGTCGCCGTCGCCTCCACGTCCGAGACAATGTGCGTCGACAGGATGATAATACGCTCTCCCGCGAGATCGGACAGCAGGTTTCGGAAGCGCACGCGCTCGGCGGGATCGAGGCCAACGGTGGGCTCGTCCACGATGAGCAATTGTGGGTCGTTGAGCAGCGCCTGGGCGATCCCCGCCCGCTGCTTCATTCCGCCCGAGTACCCGCCCAGCGGCTTCTTGGCGGCATCCACCAGATTGACCACCACCAGCAACTCCTCGATCCGGCGGCGGGCCGTCTTGGCATCCAGGCCCTTGATGGCTGCCATGTACTCGAGGAACTCTTGCCCGGTGAGGTGGGGGTAGATGCCAAAGTCCTGCGGCAGATAGCCGAGCACGGCACGCAGCGTGTCGGGCGATTTGAGAATGTCCGTGTCATTCCAGCGGACCGTTCCCTCCGTAGGCCGGGTGATGGTCGCGAGGACGCGCATCAAGGTCGATTTGCCGGCGCCGTTCGGCCCCAGCAAGCCCATGACGCCGGGACCGATCTCCAGCGTCATGTCGCGCAGTCCCCAGAAGTCGCGGCGGTACTGCTTTCCAAGGTGAGAGATAGATAGCTTCATGGAGCCCTCCAAAGTTGGCCACAGCGGATAACCCGGTGACCGCGTTCTGACCTCTCGCACAACCCGCGAGCCCCGCCCCAACACAAAACAGCCGGCCCAATCGGGATCCCTCCCGACACCAGGTCGGCTGTCAACGGCTCATCCACGATCCTTCCCCTCTATCCGCGGCCCAGTCCCTCCAAAATGCCCGGGATCAGGCTGTTACGCGACAGGAGACACCACGTGCAATGATGGCTGCTATGTTTTTAGCTGCATTTTGTTGCGAGCGCCTGCTCCCATTATATCACACCCTGTCAAGGGCGGGTGACAAACGTGCCCTCAGGACTCGGGTGGTGTAGAAGTCACGCTTCCTCCCCCCCCACTGTTCGCGGCGGAGAGTACCTACCCTGCCGCTAGGGCATACCTCTCCGTGCCGGATAAGTACGGGCGGGCAATCCCGATAAGTCCGGCGCGAGCAGCTGCGGGGCCGGTGCATCGCCCTGGCGACTTGGACGGGGCCGTGGCCCTAGGACGCCGTGCGGCGTTTGTCGCCGAGGCGGCGCTCCGTGCCTGCCAGGAGGCGCCGGATGTTCGGGCGGTGGGCATAGACGATGAGCGCCCAGGCCAGGAGGCCAAAGAAGACGTACGTGCCGGCCAGGACGCCCGCGCTGGCAAGGACGATGAGGATGATGGGCATAGCCGTGACGACGGCGAGGGAACCGATGGAAGCGTAGCGGGTGATCACAATGATCACCACGAGCAGCACGACGAGTGCCACGGCGGCCGGCCAGTAGATGGCACCCAGAGCGCCGAGGGAAGTGCCCACGCCCGCTCCCCCACGAAAGCGCAAAAAGATCGAGTGGTTATGGCCCAGGATGACGGCCGCGCCGGCCAGCACCTCCGCCGTGGCCTGCCCGTCGCCCGGCACCAGCAGCCCTGCCAGCCACACAGCCAGGCTGCCCTTGCCGAGGTCGATGGCGCCGGTGATGAGCGCCGGCACGATCCCGGCCGCACGAAAGACGTTCGTTCCCCCCGTCCGCCCGCTGCCCTGCTCCAGGACGTTGACCCCCCACAGTCGGGCCACGAGAAAGCCTGCCGGAAAGCTGCCGATGAGATAAGCAAGGAGCGCCACGCCGAGCATTGTCACTGGGTTTGGCATCCATCCTCCTGATTCCACGTGAACGCCGTACTGCGGCTGCAAGATGTACAACACTGGACAGCGCCGCCGGTTACGCCGCTGGGAGGGCCAACCACGTGGACATGCCTGTAGGGCGGGCTGTCGGCCCGCCACGTGCGGCCAGGCAAACAGCCCGCCCTACGCCGTGAGCTTCAGGTTCGGCAGGACGTCGAGGTCCCAGCCGGCTTGCTGGCCGGCCCGCAGCTGGAAGTAGCCGGTGCTGGCGATCATGGCCGCGTTGTCGGTGCACAGGGCAAGGGGCGGATAGCGCACCGGCACGGGGCAGCGGCGCGTGATCTCGCCGCGCAGCAGCTCGTTGGCGGCCACGCCCCCGGCCAACAGGAGCGTCCGCGCCCCAAACTCTTCGGCTGCCCGGCACGCCTTTTCCACCAGCACGTCGGCTACCGCCGCCTGGAAGCTGGCCGCCAGGTCGGCGACGGGCACTGCCCGCTTGGCGGCAGGCGGCTGGCTGCCACTGCCGGCGCTGCCGTCAGCGCGCGGCTCGTACTTTTGCACGGCGTGCAGCACGGCGGTCTTGAGCCCAGAGAAGCTAAAATCGTACGAGCCGGGCAGCCAGGCCCGCGGCAGCTTGAACGCCTCCGGATCGCCGTCGCGCGCCGCCTCCTCGATGGCCGGGCCGCCGGGATAGGACAGGCCCAGGAGGCGGCCCACCTTGTCAAAGGCCTCGCCGGCAGCATCGTCCAGGGTCCCTCCCAGGCGCCGGTACTGCCCGTGGCCGGCCATGTGGACCAGCTCCGTGTGGCCCCCTGAGACGACGAGGCACACGAGGGGGAACTTCGGGAGGGGTCCTTCTACCAGCCAGTTGCCATAGATGTGGGCCTCGATGTGGTTGACGCCGATGAGCGGCAATCCCTGGCCCCAGGCCAGGCCCTTGGCGGCGTTCACGCCGACCAGCAGCGAGCCGGCCAACCCGGGCCCATAGGTGACGGCCACGGCGGCGATGCCCTGCTCCGCCAGGGGCGGGCTGCCCTCCTGCTCCCAGGTGATGCCGGCTTGGTCCAGCGCCTGGCCGATGACCGGCAGGATGCTCAGCACGTGCTGCCGCGACGCGACTTCGGGAAAGACGCCCCCGTAGCGGCGGTGGATGTCGATCTGCGAAGCCACCACGCTGCTCACGATCGTTCGCCCGTCAGCCACCACGGCCGC
>JBFYTF010000616.1:0-41375 GCA_041300865.1 Anaerolineae bacterium | reverse complement strand
CGTGATCGCGCGCGAGCCGGCGGCCATACAGCTCCGCTACTTGCAGACCCTGACCGAGATCGCCGTCGAAAAGAACTCGACCATCATCTTTCCCCTGCCCATCGAGTTTCTCTCCGCCTTTTCGGCATGGGTCGACAGGTCGCAGGGGATGGAAGGGGCGGAGGGCAAGGAACTGCCCTAACCTGCTCCCGGCCCGCCAGCTTGTCGGACGGGGGAGTTAGAACAAGCCCGGCTGCATGGGCTCCTGGTAGGGGATGTCCAGGTGCTCATAGGCACGCCGGGTAGCAACGCGTCCCCGTGGCGTGCGGTCGAGAAAGCCCAATTGCAGGAGGTAGGGCTCGACCACGTCCATGATCGTGTCGGCTTCTTCCGAGAGAGCGGCGGCGATGGTTTCTAGGCCTACAGGGCCGCCCCCAAACTTCTCGATGATGGTGCGCAGCACCCGCCGGTCAATGTCGTCTAGGCCAAGCGGATCCACCTCGAGCAACACGAGCGCCTCCTCGGCCACCTCTTCGGTTATAGTCCCCCCAGCCCGCACCTGGGCATAGTCCCGAACCCGCTTCAAGAGGCGGTTGGCCACCCGCGGCGTGCCCCGCGCGCGGTGCGCGATTTCGGCCACGCCGGCCTCGTCAATCGGTATGCCCAGAATCGTTGCCGAGCGGCGCACAATGGTTTCCATGGCCGCCGAGTCGTAAAAGTCCAGGCGATACACAGCGCCAAAGCGTGCCCGCAGGGGCGCGGTCATCAAGGCCAGCCTGGTCGTGGCGCCGATGATGGTAAAGTGCGGCAGGCTCAAGCGGATGCTGCGCGCCCCCGGCCCCTTGCCGATGACAATATCGAGAGCAAAGTCCTCCATGGCTGGATAGAGCACCTCTTCGACAACCCGCCCCAGGCGGTGGACCTCGTCGATGAACAGCACGTCTCCCTTGTGCAGATTGGTGAGAATAGCCGCCAAGTCGCCGGCCCGCTCAATGACCGGCCCGGCCGTCACCCGGATGTTAACGCCCATCTCGTTGGCAATGACGTGGGCCAAGGTTGTTTTGCCCAGGCCAGGCGGGCCATAGATGAGCACGTGGTCCAGTGCCTCGCCCCGCGCCTGGGCAGCCTCGATCAGAATGCGGAGGTTCTCCTTCACCCGGTCCTGCCCGATATAGTCGCCCAGCTTCTGTGGGCGCAGCCCCACGTCCAGCCCGGTTTCCTCGCTCTTTTTCTGAGAAGAGATGATCCGATCGGTCATGCACGCCCTCGCCCTTGGTCTATGACAGAATTATACCAAAAAGGGCGCGCGCTGACGAATACTGGAGGGCATCAGATCTCCCCCCTCCCTCGCAGCAGGTGGGGTGAGGGGGCGCGGAAAGCGCGCCCCTACGATGCCGTGGTCCGAAATGTGGAGGCGAGGTGCCCTCGCCCCGCCACCAGACGGGGGGTCGGTACCCTACAACCGCTTTTCCGTGCGCTTTTTCCCGTCATAGCTGAGCCGCTTGGGCTCATCGTCGATCACGGTCTCGACATGCACCGGCCGGCTCCAGAGGGTGTAGAGGTTATCGAGCGTCTCCCTGGCCCAGCCGACGTGCAGGTCCACGCCTTCGTGCTGGTGGCGCAGGAGCAGCTCTCCGCGATTGCCATGGTTCGCGTCCTGCACGACGATGATCGGTTGCCCAAAGTTGGTCATGCTGAAGAGCAATTGGCGCTTGATGTCCTCGAATTCGCGGCTGTCGATGACGTACTCGCGGGTGATGGGGTTGTACTTGTAGCTGAAGAGTTTGTGGCGCCGCGCGAACTCGGGCGTCAAGAAGGTGTCGATGAAGCCGATGTCGTTGTAGATGCGGCGCACCTCAAAGAGCTTCTCCCGGCCCAGGCCCAGGTGCCGGTCCCACTTCTGGCGCGCCTCCTGGCTGTCACACTCTTCCCACTCCTTACCAAAGCAGCCGCGGTCCCAGCGCTCCTCGATGTCACGCAGCAGCTCCAGGCCAAGCTTGTAGGGATTCAACCGCCCGGGCGAAGTGGCCATGGTGCCGGCGTGGTGCTCGGCATAGTCGATGAGCTCCTCCGGTCTCAAGGCCTTTTGGGTCATGATGGTGCTGTGCCAGTAACTTGCCCAGCCCTCGTTCAGGATCTTGGTCTGGCCCTGCGGCGCAAAATAGTAGGCCTCCTCGCGCACGATGGCCAGGACATCCCGTTGCCAGTCGGCGAGCGGTGCATGCTCCAGCAGAAAGAGCATCACGTCCCGCTCGGGTGATTCCGGAACGTGCCGCTTCCGATCCTCTTCGTCTTCCAGCTTCTGCTGCTGCGCCTGCAGGAAGTCGCGAGGGTTGATGTAGCTGTCCATGTAGGGCTTGCTGGGCAACCTGCGCGCTGGCCGGGGACGGCCCTGGTCTTCTTCGACGGTGTGCCGGTAACTGTCGGGGCGGCGCCGGATGCCCAGGGCATGCAGATCAATGAGGTTGTCGATGGACAGGCAGACGTCCAGGAAACGCTCCACCGGCTCGTAGCCATGGCGCTCGATGTAGCGGCGCAGGCGGGTGCCGTGGTTCGCCACCTCGTCGACCATTTTGCGGTTGGTCTGGGCGAACCAGAGGTTGTTCTTGAAAAAGTCCACGTGGCCGTAGACGTGGGCCATGACGAGCTTCTGGTCGACCAGCTTGTTGCTGGCCAGGAGGTAGGCATAGCTCGGGTCGTTGTTGATAACCATCTCGTAGATGCGGTGCAGGCCATAGGCATAGCTCTTGGCCATGCGCAGGTAGTCCATGCCAAAGCCCCAGTGCGGATAGCGGCTGGGAAAGCCGGTGTAGGCGGCCACCTTGTTCATCTGCTTATAGTCGACCACTTCGAAGCGAGTCTCGAAAAAGTCTAGCCCGTACTGCCGGGCATAGGCCTCAATCTCGACTTGTACTTCACACAACTCTGGCGGAAGGCCCATCTCATCGCCCCTTTCCCAGGAATGCCTTGATGGCGTCAAAGATCTCGTCCTTCTCGTTGATGCGCACCAGGGTCATGCGCTCCGCGTCGTCCCAGTCCAGGCGGCTCAAGGTCTTGGCATATAGGCTCTGGCCACGCGGGCCCTGGACCTCGCCGTAGGAGAAGAGGTTGACGTCGGGCAACAGATCCTGGGCCAGGAGGCGCGCACAGCGCGAATTGTCATCCTCCCAGTTGTCACCGTCGCTAAACTGAAAGAGATAGATGTTCCACTCGGCCGGGTTGTAGTGGGTCCGGATGAGGTCCCGGCAGAGCACCAGCGCCGAAGAGATAGCCGTGCCACCGCTTTCCCGAGTGTGGTAGAAGGTGTGCTGGTCGACTTCGCGGGCCGCCGCATCGTGGATGATATAGCGCACATGTACCTTCTGATACTGGGAGCGTAGCCAGGTGTCGATCCAGAAGGCGGTAAGGCGCACGATCTCTTTTTTCTCGTTGTACATGGACCCGGAAACGTCCATCAGGTAGATGATGACCGCGTTGCTGTCGGGCCGGAAGTGCGTCTTCCAGGAGCGATAGCGCTTGTCTTCGCGCACCGGGATGACCACAGGCCGGTCTTGGTCGTAGGCCCCCATGGACACCTGGCGCTTGAGCGCCTCGCGGTAGGTGCGCTTGAAGTGCCGTAGGCTCTCGGGTCCAACGCGCCGGATGCCAGTGTAGCGGTCGACGGCGCTCTCGATGTTTTCCTTGCCCCGGGGCTGGATGTTCGGCAACTCGAGCTCGTCGCCCAGGATGCGGGCCAAATCCTCGAGGGCGACCTCCACCTCGAGGATGTGCTCGCCAGGGCGATCCCCTGCCCCGTCGCCCTCGCCCGGCGCGTCGGGGTCGTAGCCGATGGGCGTGCCGGGCTCGCCGTCGCCCTGGCCGACGCCACCACTCTGCTGCCGGCCAAAACGAAAGCGGGGCAGCTGGATCTGGGGCAGGGGAATGCTTACCAGGTCTCGCCCCTGGCGGCCGATCAGCTCACCGCTGGTCATGTATTTGCGCAGGTTCTCGCGCACCTTGCCCTTCACAATCTGGCGAAAGCGGCTCACGTCTTGTTCGATGCGAGCGGTCATGGTCCTGCCTCCTATGGCCGGCCCTTCGTGTCGCCCCGGGCAAAGATGCTGGCGACATAGTTCAAGACGTCGGTGGCGCAAATGTCGCAGTAGCCATAGTTGTTGACCAGGCGCGTCTTGACAATATCGATCTTTTCCTGGGTCTCCTGGTCCACGACACTGGACACCAGCGAGGTGAGCTTGATCGAGTCCTTCTGATCCTCAAAGAGCTTGAGCTCCAGCGCCTTGCGCAGACGTTCGTTCGAGTCCCAACGAAACGAGCGGCCGTCAAGAGACAGGGCGGCGATATAGTTCATGATCTCCCGCCGGAAGTCGTCCTTGCGGCTGTCAGGGATATCGATCTTTTCTTCGATGGAGCGCATCAGCCTCTCATCCGGCTCTTCGTCTGCCCCCGTGTAGCGGTTGCGCACGCGCTCCCGCTGCGTGTAGGCCTTGACGTTGTCGATATAGTTGCCGGCCAGGCGCGAGATGGCAGCTTCATCGGCAGTGATCGCCCGCTGCACCTCCGTCTTGACGATCTCGTCGTACTCTTCACGCACCACGGCCAGCAGTTCGCGAAACCGAGTCCGCTGCTCCTCGCTGGTCACCAGGGAGTGGTGCCGCAGGCCTGATTCCAGCTCGCGCAGGACGATAAAGGGGTTCAGGCAGCCGGCGATCGCGTCGCCCACCAGGGCGTTGGACAGCTTGTCCTGGATGTAGCGGGGCGAAATGCCCTCCATGCCCTCGTGCTTGGCCTCGTCCCGCAGCTCGCGAACGCTGTCCTCGGTGAAGCCGGGCAGGCTCTTGCCGTCGTAGAGTTTCAGCTTCTGGAGCAGGGTCAGCCCGGCATGCTTCGGCTCTTCCAGGCGCGTCATGACCGCCCACAGCGCCGCCATCTCGATGGTGTGGGGGGCGATGTGCTGCCCGATCACCCGGCCATCGCCAAAGTCCCGCTCGTAGATCTGGACCTCGTCGCTGTAGCGCGTGACATAGGGGACGTCGATCTTGACGGTTCTGTCGCGCAAGGCCTCCATGTACTCGTTGCTCAGCAGCTTCCGGTACTCGGGCTCATTCGTATGGCCGATGATGACCTCGTCGATGTCCGTCTGGGCGAACTTCTTGGGCTTGATCTTGTGCTCCTGCGACGCCGTCAGCAGATCATAGAGGAAGGCAACGTCGAGCTTCAGGATCTCGATAAACTCGACCAAGCCGCGGTTGGCGATGTTCAGCTCGCCGTCAAAGTTAAAGGCGCGCGGATCGCTGTCAGAGCCATACTCCGCGATCTTGCGATAGTTGATATCGCCCGTCAGCTCGGTGGAGTCCTGGTTCTTTTCGTCCTTTGGTTGGAACGTGCCAATGCCCACACGGTCCTTCTCGGACAGCATCAAGCGCCGCACGCGGACATGCGCGGACACCCGGGTCCAGTCACCCTGGTACTCTTCCATCAAGCGGCGATAGAGGTAGCGGCAGGCAGGGCACATCTCGCCTTCGATGACCACCTGCTGCCCCGCCGGCCGGTCGCCGTTAATCCGGGCCAATACGGCGCTGCGCAACTCCAGGGGGATCAGGTGTAACGGCTCTTCATGCATCGGGCAATCCATGCGCTCGCCCTCGGCACCAGGCAGGTCCACCCAGCTCAGGCTGTAAATGGCCCCCTCTTCGCTGGCCGAATAGGCCTCCAGCCCCTTCTTGAGCAGGCGGACGATGGTGCTCTTGGCGCTGCCCACAGGCCCGTGAAGAAGCAGCACGCGTTTCTCGGTGCCGTACCGGCGCGCGGCCGACTCAAAGGCCTGGACCAATTGGAAAAGGGCCGGATCCAGGCCATAGACCGCGTCGCGGCCGTCGTCAATGGGGTCGTCAAAAAACTTGTAGTGCACCAGGCTTTCCCGGTTGTGGGTGTACTCCGTGGTGCCGTAAGACACGATCATGTCGTAGAGACGCTGGTACGCCGTGCGGGCAACCTTTGGGTTTCGCTGCACCAGCTCGACGTACTCGGCAAAGCTGCCCTCCCAGTGTCTCTGGCGGAACCCGTGCACGTCCTGCAATTCAGCAACGAGTGAGATAACGTTTAGCGTTTCCATCTTCCACCTCCAAACTCGACATCCACCGCATAACACTCCAAAGAAAGAGGCCGGCCCAGCTCGCCGGGTCGGCCTACTAGATAATGAGGAAAGGTCCGATGTGCCGAGACAAGTCTATCTTGACAGGTCGTGTTCCCCTTTGTCTGTACGGTCCACCATGGCCGAAACCTTTGAAAGGCAGGCGTGCTCTTTTCTTTGAAAGTTAGACGTGCTTACCTAGTGGAATCTTACCAAGATCTTGTTGCTTAATTCTTAACGCTGCTCCACGCTCGCTGCGACCTGCAGCAACCGTTCGCTCTCCTGCAGCGCAACCTCTCGCAAAGTTGCTGATACCTCCAGGCACAGAGGGCACTGGGCCAGGTGCTGCTCCACGCGTGAGTGGCAGGCACCGGTGTCTTCCCCGGCTACAAGGGAGTCGACATAGCCGGCCATCAGCTCCGCTACTTCGTCGCAGTCCATCTCGTCGTCGCGCGTGGCATAAACTCTCCGGATCCAGTCGTGGAACGACACAAAGCGCATGAACAGGAACCTCCTGATGTTCTACCTATTGGATGCGCCGGGAGGAGATATTCTTACCAGGGGCCGCTAGGAGAAAATGGCAAGTACATCGGCCTCGCTGTAGTGCTCTCGCTCCAGCCCTTTCTTCAGTTTTCGGCGCGCGTCGTGGAGGAGCTTGTAGACGCTGTTGGGGGTGGAGTCCAGCTCCTGGGCGAGGACGACGACGGGCACCCCCTGGAAATGGACCCGGATCAAGGCGCGGCGCTGAAGATCGGTGAGATCATGCTCGATGATACGGTAGAGCAGGGCGAGGATCTGGTGGCGAGCGGCAAGCTTTTCGGGCTCGGGGGCCTTTTCGTCGCCGACGAACGCAAAGGCCGGGGCCTCCCCTCCGCCGGCCAGGACTTCGATGGAAACCGAGCGCCAGCGATGCAGGCGCAGCTCACCGGCCGCCGCATTGATCACAAAGCGGTAAGCCCAAGTGGTGAACTTGCTGTCACCGCGAAAGGTGTCGAGCTTGTCGAGGATCTGGAGCAGGGAGTCCTGGACCATGTCTTCGGCCAGCTGTTCGAGCTCCCCGCGGTCGTGCTGACTGAGGTCTTCCCGATGCCTGCTAAGATATGTAAAGACAGCCCGTCTCAGATATTCTCGCAGATCGGCCAGCGCCTGCTCTTGCCCTTGCCCCAACTCCGCCAGCCACTGCTCATTGTTCCTCGGTTGCCCGAGATCCGTCACCTGTCGATCTCACCCTTCCAGTCTCGCTACAGATCAATCCCCGCAACACCAAGGCGCACCTCGGCCGTTCTGTTCCCTGGTGACTGTCGCCTGGCTACATCTTTCAGACGCTCATGCGATCCCTGCGGTTCCAAAACGGGCCGGCTTTCCCGATGCAGTATACAACAAGTGACGGATAATGTCAAAGGCGGTTTTCGGCGGCCGGCGAACTCTTACAAGGTGTGATTCGCTGAAGATACAAAGCCGTGATAGAATGGATGTCTGCTCAGCGCAGAGTCCAACAAGGTGCCAGTGCATGAACGCAGACGCAGAGCAAGCCGGGCCGCCCTTTGTCGAATTCGTCATCATCATATCCTTGATGATGTCGCTCACAGCCTTGTCCATCGATGCCATGCTGCCAGCGCTATCCCAGATCAGCAGCGATCTGGGCGTCCAGGCTGCCAACGACCGCCAGTTGGTTGTTTCTGTGCTGTTCCTTGGCTTGGCCGTTGGACAGTTGTTCTTTGGACCGCTGTCAGACACAGTGGGGCGAAAACCCACAGTCTATGCAGGCTTTGCCCTCTATATCGCCGGTGCTTTCCTGTCGGTCGTTGCGGTCAGTTATCCGATGATGCTGGCCGGGCGGCTATTGCAGGGGCTCGGGATATCGGCACCACGGGCGATTACCCTGGCTCTGGTACGTGATCGATACAAGGGCCGGGCCATGGCCCGAGTGATGTCGTTTGTCAGCTCTGTTTTTATTCTGGTGCCGATGATCGCGCCTACGTTGGGACAAAGTATCCTGCTTTTCTCGGGCTGGCGCGGTATCTTTGGCAGCTTTGTGTTGATGGCGCTCATCACCCTGTCGTGGTTCGCGCTACGCATGCCAGAGACGTTGTCCCCAGAACACCGGGCGCCGTTTTCGCTGCGGCGTATCTTCAACGCCACACTTGAAATCGTCAGGTACCGGACCGCGCTGGGCTACACGGTGTCGGCTGGCTTGGTGAGTGGGGCATTTCTCGGTTATCTGAATTCCGCCCAGCAGGTCTTTCAGGAGCAGTATGCGCTTGGCCAGCTCTTCCCGTTGGTCTTTGGCCTTATCTCTCTCTCCATCGGGTTGGCCTCTCTCCTGAATACGCGTTTGGTCATGCGCTTTGGCATGCGCTTCCTGGTTCGGAGGTCTCTCTATGTCAGCGTAGGGCTCTCAATCCTCGCCCTGGGCATCGCCCTGTTGCCCGGTGGACGGGCGCCCTTGTGGCTCTTTGTCACTTATCTCATGATGACGTTTTTTTGCATCGGCATTCTGTTTGGGAACCAGAATGCGTTGGCTATGGAGCCATTGGGCCATCTCGCCGGGATCGGAGCTGCAGTAGTCGGTTCGCTGTCGACCCTGATATCCATGCCCCTGGGCACAATCATCGGTCAGAGCTACAACGGTACGGTGCTCCCCCTGATTGTCGGTATGGCCTTTCTCTCCGCGTTGTCCATTCTTGCGGTACGTTGGGCCGAATCGAGTTAGCGGGGCAGGTGGCTTCCGCTGTCCACCACCAGGCACAGGCCATCGCCATGGCTCAACGGATGCCGGTGCTAGAGACGCTTTCTGCGCCACCCGCTGGAGCTGATCGTCTCGTCGCCAAGACTGACGTGGATGCCGATAAAATCGTCCACGGAGCCGCTGCCCTCGCCGCTCGCCTCCGGTTCCAGGAGCGATTTCTGGCCGGGTGGCATCAGCGCCCGCACGGTGCCCCACAGGCCGCCGATGACGATGGCCGCCCCCAGTGCCAGGGTGATGACCCGGGTTGCGACCTGGGGCGTGGAAAAGATATAGAACAACGGGTTCTCAGAGAAGGCGTCCAGATCGGCGGCAAAGGCGGCCAGGTAGGAAGCGCTGTTGTAAGCCAGGTAGGCACCGATCAGCACGCTGATGGC
Source organism: Anaerolineae bacterium (assembly GCA_041300865.1). Taxonomy (GTDB): domain Bacteria; phylum Chloroflexota; class Anaerolineae; order JAAYZQ01; family JAAYZQ01; genus JAAYZQ01. The sequence goes on along the minus strand of JBFYTF010000616.1, from coordinate 32,143 downwards.
GCCCACGAGGACCAGGATGGGCCGCTGGCGCCCAGCAATCTCCCGCCGGTTCTCCTCCTCCACCCGCTCAACAAAAGCCTTCGCCTCAGACCAGGACATGCCCGACACCTCGCACAGCTTCGGGACAATATCGTTCACGCTCTCGTGTTTGGCCAGCCTGTCGATCACAAAGGCGGCCATGTCTTGCATCATTGCTGGGTCGTGAGCAGGAGGAGGAGGCGCTTGCCACACCGCCGCCTGGCCCTGAGACGCCTCGACTCCTGCGCCACTCTCAGCCGCCTGTGGCCGGTCCCGAGCTTGCCCCGCTCTGGCCGGCAGCTCGGCACTCTCAAGAGTGGGCAGCACCTGCTCCTTAGCCTTGGGTCCCTGCAGGCGGGCCAGCGCTGCCTGGGCCACCTTGTTACCGGGGTTGTGTTTAAGGACCTGTTTCAGGCAGTACTGGCGCTGCTCCTCCTGCTCGACGACGCTCGACATCCAGAGCCAGGCCGACTCGTTTGACGGGTCTTGTGACAGGAGTTCGGCGAGGATTCGCCGGCCGTCGTCCCGGTCGCCGGCCTTGATCAAGCCAATTGCATTCTGCAGTGTCGCCATCAAGCACCTCCCGTATCTACCTCTCCAAGCCAGCCCCAGGGTTTGATTTGCCTCGGCCCTTGTTCCACGGTATAGTAATAGCATGGACGAGTATGGCAGCACGAGCGACAGCCTCTCCCTGTTGGGCAGGCGCCTGCTCGAATGGTACGAGCGCCACGGGCGCGACCTTCCCTGGCGCCAGACCCGTGACCCCTACGCCATCTGGGTGGCCGAGATTATGCTGCAGCAGACGCGCGTCGAGGCCGCCATCCCCTATTACGAGCAGTTCCTTGCCCAGTTTCCCACGATGCAGGCCCTGGCGGATGCCAGCTTGGAACAGGTGCTCAAAGCGTGGGAAGGGCTGGGATACTATGCCCGGGCGCGGAACCTGCACCGGGCTGCCCGCCTGGTGGTGGACGAGATGGATGGACACCTGCCCGCCACCCCCGAGGCCCTCTTTGCACTGCCGGGCGTTGGCCCTTACACGGCTGCCGCTGTTGCCAGCATTGCCTTTGGCAACGAGGCCGTTGCCCTGGACGGTAACCTGCGCCGAGTTTTGTGCCGCCTCTTTGCCATCGACGACGACCCGGGTCGCCCGAACACTCAGCGGCGCCTGGAAGGCTTGGCACAGGCGATGCTGCCCCGCGGCCGTGCCGGCGACCTGAACCAGGCCCTCATGGACCTGGGTGCTATGGTCTGCACGCCGAGCAAGCCGCAGTGCCTCATCTGCCCTCTCTTTCACCACTGCCGTGCCCGCATCGAGAGCCTGCAAAACGAACTGCCTTTCCACGCCACGCGCAGCTTTCGTCCTCGCCGGGACGTGACGGCGGGGGTTATCTGGGATGAAGACGGGCATATGCTGATCACGCAGCGTCCCCTGGATGGGCTGCTCGGCGGACTGTGGGAGTTTCCGGGTGGCAAGCGCTTGCCGGGCGAGAGCCTGCCCGCCTGCCTCGAGCGCGAGATTGACGAAGAGCTGGCGATGCAGATCCGGGTTGGCGAGCTGCTGTGCGTTGTAGAACATGCCTTTACCCATTTCTACATGACGTTGTACGCCTTTGACTGTCGCTGGTCGGGCGGCAGCCCTCGCTGTCTCGGCTGCCGAGACTTCCGTTGGGTTACCCTCAACGACCTGGATGCTTTTGCCTTTGGGGTTGCCGACCAGAAGATCATTGCCTACCTTCGGGGCAACCGATCCTAACCCCGGCCATTATAGCAGCTTTAAGCGACTTCTGCAAAACTGCCCATGGATCTACGATGGTTGAATCTCCGGATGCGAGCAGGCGGCCGAGACACGGCAACGGCAGAGGGCGCTGCCGTCCGCCGCAAAGTGCTGCGCCTGGCGCTGCCTGCCACCGGCGAGCAAATGCTTGGTATGATGGTCGGCATCGTCGATACATTTCTGGTCGGCCACCTGGGTGCGGCCTCCCTGGCCGCGGTCGGCCTGGCCAACCAGTGGGTGTTCCTGGCCCACACCCTCCTGGGCGCCATCGGCACTGGATCGACGGCCCTCATTGCCCGTTTCACCGGAGCACTAGAGCCCGAAACGGCCAACTCGGTGTTGCGCCAGTCGATGCTGGTGGCGCTCCTCGTCGGCCTGTTGTCTACTGCGCTGGGCATGCTCCTGGCACGGCCGGCTGTCCTCCTCCTCGGCGCCCCGCCAGAGGTCGTGGACCTGGCGACCATCTACTTGACCACAGTTTCCGCCACGCTGTGCTTTGCCACCGTCCTGTACCTGGGCAATGCCTGCCTGCGCGGTGCCGGCGACACCCGCACCCCGCTTTATGTCATGGCCGTGGTCAACGTTGTCAACATTGTCGTGGCCTGGACCCTGATCAACGGGCTTTTTGGCCTGCCCCAGCTGGGGGTGTGGGGCTCTGCCCTGGGCGCTGCCTCGGGACAGGTCGTGGGGGGGACTATCGTCCTCTTGCTCCTGCTGCGAGGTCGATCGGGGGTGAGGCTGCGCCTGGCCGGGCTGCGGCCCGAGGGGGATATGATCCGCCGCATCCTGAACGTGGGTCTGCCAACGGGCGTGGAACAGGTCCTCTTTCGCATCGGCAACATGGCCTACGTGCGCATTTTGGCCTCGCTGGGCGTGGCGGCCTACGCTGCCAACCAGGTAGCCATTAACGGCTGGTCGCTGTCATTCATGCCCGGCTTTGGCTTTGCCGTGGCTGCTACCACCCTCGTCGGCCAGTCACTGGGCGCCAGGGATCCTGACGGCGCTGAGCGGTCGGGACATACCACTTTTCGCATGGGCGCCACGGTGATGGCCGTCATCGGCGTGGTCATGATCCTCTTTCCTGAGCAGATCATGGCCTTTTTCACGAGTGACGTGGAGGTGATCCGCCTGGGGGCGACGCCCCTGCGGATCATGGGCTTTGTCCAGCCTATGCTCGCCGCGTCCATGATTTATGCCGGTGGCCTGCGGGGCGCGGGGGATACTCGCTGGCCGATGATCATTACCGGCGGTTGTATCTGGCTGGTCCGCCTACCCCTCGCCTACTTGTTGGCCATTGTCCTGGGCTGGGGCCTCACCGGCGCCTGGACGGCCATGTCCATCGACTTGATCCTGCGCGGCAGCTTTAACGCTTTACGTTTTCGGGGCGGGGGCTGGAAGTCGATCCGGGTGTGAGCCTGCTGCGCGCCTTATCCAGCACCTGGCGCTCGCTCTTGAAAGCCGCAGCCTCAATGGCCTGGTCGAGGGCGAACCAGCGTGCCTCTTCCACCTCCTGGTCGTGGTCTGCCAGGTCTCCCTCCTCGGCAGTCATCAGGTAAAAGTCGACGTATTTGTGTACCAGGATCGAGCTCGCCCCCTGCCGGGCCCGGAACCAATACTCAATGCGGTCCAGCAGCTCGACGACGCCGGCGGTGATGCCCGTCTCTTCGCGCACTTCGCGCAGGGCAGCAGCCTGGGGCGATTCGTCTTTCTCGACCCAACCCTTGGGCAGGCCCCACCGCTCGTCGCCGCGCGGCCGGATGAGGACTACCTCCACCTCTCCCTCTGGGTCGCGGCGGTACACCACGCCCCCGGCTGAGGTGTCCAGACGCGCTGCAATCTTGTCCACGGCGCCGGCCTCAATCGAACTTCATAAAGCGCCCGACCGTTTGCAGGAACTCGCGGAGCGGGGGGCGGTATGGATGGATGCGACTCTTGACGGCATAGCCTTTCCACAGCTTGTAGGCCAGGCGGTAGAGGCTGTTGGGCGGCAGGGCTGCCAGGCGCTGCATCAGACCAGCCGTCCGCGGCCACTCCACCGCCAGGGCAAAGAGCTTGTTGAAATTCTCGATCTGGCGCTTTTCGGCGGCGCTGCCAAAGCGCAGCACAGAACGCTCCCAGGCTGAGCCGTCGATCTCGTCCAACGAGCCCTCCACGTAGCCGTTCTCGCGGGCGTACTCGCCCAGCTCTGTGCGGGGATAGGGCTGATAGAGGAAAGCGTTCGCGTAAGCCGGCTGGCAGGCGTGGTTCAGGGCCAGCGTCTCCAGGTCGTGAGCCAGGCTGCCGCCCGGCAGGCCCAGCATGTTTGTCGTCAGCAGCCGGATGCCCGCCTCGCGGATGAGCCGGCTGGCCCCCACGATCTGCTCGTTCGATAGGTTGCGCTTCAGGACGGTGTTGCGCAGTTCTGCGTTGCCCGTCTCCAGGCCCATGCCCACGCTGGCACAGCCTGCCTCTTTGAGCAGCGACATTTTTTCGGCCGTGACCAGGTTGGCGCGCACATTGCAGAAGAAAGGCAAGCCCACCTCAGCGGGGAAGCGGGCGGCGAGATCGCGCAGCCACTCCACGTGCACGATGAACAGGTCATCGAGAAAGACGACGAACTGGAGCGGATAGCGATCCCGGACCCCGCGCACTTCTTCGATCACCCGGCCGACGCTCATCTGCCGCAAGCGGTGGCCCTTACCACGATACAGCTCGCCAAGAGCCTGGTTGAAGCAATAGGTACAATCGTAGGGGCAGCCGCGGCTGGTGATAAAGTGCTTGATGCCACTCTGCCGGGTCAGGCTGTCGCGGTCGAAGAGCAGCTCCCGGTCGGGGAAGGGCAGCCGGTCCAGGTCGTTTTCCGCAGAACGGACAGGATTGCGCTCCACCTGGCCGTCGCGCTTGAACCACCAGTTGTCGATGTTGGCCGCCGGTCCACCCAGCTCCAGGGCCCGGGCCAGGTCCAGGATCGCTCCCTCTCCCTCGCCGAGGCAGACAGCGTCAACGCCTGGCTCCTCGACGAATTCGGGAAAGTAGGTCGGGTGCGGCCCGCCAAAGGCTGACAGCACGCCCGGGAGCACTGCCTTGATCTCCAGGTTGAGATCGCGATAATACGTCTGCGAGCCGGTGTAGACGCTGTAGCCCACGACGTCCGGCTGCCACTCGCGGGCTACCGACAGCGGATCCTCCACGGCGGCCACGGCCAGGCGGACCTGGTGGCCGGCCTGCCGCAGGGCGCTGGACAGGTAGAGCAGGCCCAACGGTTCATAGTCGATCTGTTTCTCGATAAAGAGGAAGCGCATGATGGATATGGACCTCAGGCTGAAGGGTTGGCCACGCCGGTGTCGATGGCCACCTCACATACCCACGCCGTGGATGAGTGTGTCACACCGGCTGCACCGGCCGCCGGACGTAGCGCGGCGTGTTACGCGGAAACCCCGGCGCTCGACGACCGCCTGGCCGCAGCCTGGACAATGGGTGTCCTCCAAACCAGCACCGGGCAGGTTGCCGACGTAGACGTAGTGCAGGCCCGCCTCTCTGCCCAGCTCGTAGGCCCGCTGCAAAGTGGCCTGAGGGGTTGGCACGCCATCCTGCATGCGGTAGTCGGGGTGGAAGCGGCTCACGTGCCAGGGCACTTCGGAGCCCAGGTGCCCGGAGATGAACGACGCCAGGTCCCGCAGCTCGCCTTCGGAATCGTTGAGGCCGGGCACGACCAGGGTCGTGACCTCCACCCACACCCCCACCTGCACCATCTTTTGCAGTGCATCCAGCACCGGCTGCAGACGGGCGCCGCAGACGCGGCGGTAGGTCTCGTCGCGAAATGCCTTCAGGTCCACGTTCGCCGCGTCCAGCCATGGATCGTGCGCGCCGTCTGTGCCCTGGAAAAGCTCGAGCATCTCGGGGGTCATGTAGCCGTTGGTCACGTACACGCTGGCGATGCCGGCGTCGTGGGCCAGTCGGGCAATGTCGTAGCTGTACTCGAAAAAGATGGTCGGTTCGGTATAGGTGTAGGCGATGGACTGCGAGCCATGCCTGCGGGCCGCGGCGACCACGGCTTCAGGTGTTGCCTGCTGGCCAAGGATCTCGCCGCGCTCCCGCGGCATTTGGGAGATGGTCCAGTTCTGGCAGAAGGTGCAGCGAAAGTTGCAGCCGGCCGTGGCGATGCTGAAGGCGGTGCTGCCGGGATAGAAGTGAAAGAGCGGTTTCTTCTCAATGGGATCGACCGCCTGGGAGAGGGGCAAGCCGTAGACGAGGGTATAGAGGCTGCCGTCGCGGTTCTCTCGAACCAGGCAAGTGCCCTTGTGCCCGGGCGCTACCAGGCAACGGTGGCTGCACAGGGCGCAGCGCACGCGATCGTCGCTCAGTTTTTGGTACAGCAGTGCCTCTTTCACCGAGTTCTCTCCTGGCACGGCATTGCCGCCACACATGGCGCCGTCCCCGATGCCGGTCTAGGGCCGCTACAGACCGCCGTCCAGAGAAGCCAGCATCGTTTCCAGGGAGCGGCGCATCGGGGCATCCGCCGGCAGCTTCACGATGGGCTCTCCCTGGGCATCCAGCTCGTTCACTGCCGGGTCGGCCGGCAGGACGGCTGCCAGGTTGAGATTGTTTTCCTCAATGATCTTGAGCAGGGGCTCGGGAAGCGTGGGTCCAGTTACGCGGTTCACGAGGAGATAGGTGGCCCCCACGTCGGTCTTGAGCTCATCCAGGAGCTCGGCCACACGGGCAGCGGCAATCAGGCCCCGCAGCGACGGGTCGGAGACGATAAACAGCACGTCGACGTCGCGTGTCGTACGCCTGCTGAGGTGCTCGAGGCCGGCCTCGTTGTCAATTACGACATAGTCGTAGGCGTCTGACAGGCGGTCCACAGACGTGCGCAGGATGTTGTTGGCGGCGCAATAGCAGCCGGGGCCCTCAGGCCGGCCCATGGCCAATAGATCGAAGGCGGTCTCTTCGACGATGGCTTCGCTGATCCGCAGGTCCAAATAGTCCCACTTGCTCATGCCGCCCAGCGCCTTGCCGCCGCCCACGGCCGTCGCCGTCTCCTCGCGGACATCACCCACGGTATCAGTAAGGGGCACACCCAAGGCTAGGTTCAGGTTGGTGCTCGGGTCGGCGTCGATGGCCAGGACAGAGCCCTTTTGGCTTTTGGCCAGGTAGTCGATGACCAAGGCCGAAATCGTCGTCTTGCCGGTGCCGCCCTTGCCGGCAACCGCGATAGTTTTTGTCATAGTTCCCCCCCCAGCTCCTCTGGCCGCAGCGGAACGCAGAGGCATCGGATCATAGACCGGTTCGCTCCGATTTATCGTAGCACAGACGATCCGTCGTGTCAAATAACCCCGCGCACTCGGTGGGCGAAACTGCCCCTTCCCATCTTCTGCTCGCCACTTGATCCCAGTCTGGCAAGGTGGTATAATGCGGGCGGCCTGCCGGGCCCTACTGAAGAGGGCAGGGAGCAGGTTGTACAGAGAGGGCCTGCAAAGTAGGCAGGCTGCAAAATGCGGATGGGCGTCTTGCCGCGAGAGCGTCTGTCTGATCGAAGGGAGGCAGCACGATGAATCCTCGAGAGGTCAGCAAACAACGAGAGCTCGGGCAGCAGTACGGCCTATACGGCCCGTTGGCCATCTTTAGCGGCACGTCCAATCCGACCCTGGCCGAAGAAGTGGCGGCGAGGCTGAACCGGCGGTTGGGTAAGGCGACCATCTGGCAGTACGCCAATGGGAATGTCTTTGCCAAGCTCAACGAAAGCGTGCGCAGCAAAGACGTCTTTATCATCCAGCCCACCTGCGCCGGGGTGCGCAACCGCAAGAAGTCGAGCGGCGAGTGCATCCTGCTTCGCGAGGCGCTGCGGAACTTGCACCCCGAGGAGTACGAGGCGGTTCCTACGTCGGTTAACGACAATATCATGGAGCTCATGGTGCTCATCGACACGTTGCGGCGAGACTCGGCCGGCCGCATCACGGCCGTGATTCCCTACTTTGCCTACGGCCGCACGGACAAAAAAGATCAACCTCGCGTACCCATCACCGCCCGCCTCATGGCCGAGATTGTGGGCATTGCCGGCGCCAACCGTTTCCTGGTCATGGACCTGCACGCCGGTCAGATCCAGGGCTTTTTTGACATCCCGGGTGACGAGCTGACGGCCCAACACATGCTGGCGGATTATTTCCGCGAGCGCTCGGTGCCCGACGCTGTCGTCGTGGCGCCGGACATTGGGGCCAGCCGGCGGGCACGCAACTTTGCCGAGGAGCTGAACCTGCCCCTGGCCATCATCGAAAAACGCCGCCTGCAGGACGGCGCCGGCACACGCCAGCTGAATCTCATCGGCACTGTCGAAGGCAGGAACGCCATCATTTTTGACGACGAGATCGACACGGGGGGGACCATCACGCAAGCAGCGCACTTCTTGCGCGAGCACGGGGCGGCCGACGTGTACGCCTGTGCCACCCACGCCCTGCTGTCGCCACCCAACGGTGTGGAGGGCATGCAGAACGCCGGGCTTAAGGAGCTGGTGGTGACCAACACCGTCTATATCTCGCCCGAAAAGTGCGACGCTCTGCGGCCATTCCTGCGCATGATCACGGTAGCCGATCTCCTGGCCAAGGTGATCGAGCGCATCCACCTCGGCGTTTCCGTCGGCGAGATGTTTAACGAATAATGGCCTGCGTTCGACAAGTATGTTATAATAGTAGCAGCACGCGGCCAGGCTTGCGTTTCCTCCTGCCGCTGACTTGTGCGCACCCCTGGCCCAATAGAAGGTGAGCCTGTGCTTAAAGGATTAATAGGCAAAGTTGTTGGCGATCCCAACGAAAAAGAAGTACGCAAGCTGCAGCCGCTGGTGGATGCCATTAACGCCCGCGAGGGTGAATTCGAGCGGCGCACCGACGCCGAGCTGCGCGGCATGACCGGCCGCTTTCGGGCACGCTTGGCTTCCGGCGAAAAGCCGGACGATCTGTTGGTCGAGGCTTTCGCCGTCGTGCGCGAGGCTGCCAAGCGAACCGTGGACATGCGTCCCTTTGACGTCCAGCTCATCGGTGGCATTGTCCTGCACCAGGGCAAGGTCGCCGAGATGAAGACGGGCGAGGGCAAGACGCTCGTGGCGACCATGCCCCTCTATCTGAACTCGCTCCTGGGGCGTGGCGCACACCTGGTGACGGTCAACGATTACCTGGCCCGCCGCGACAGCCTGTGGATGGGCGCCATCTATCACCTGCTGGGCTTGAGCGTCGGGCTGCTCCAGTCGGGCGTCGAGCAGCCGGCGTACCTGTACGATCCGGCGTACGACCGCGAGCCTTATCCAGACCTGCGCCCCGTGCCCCGCCGGGAAGCGTACGGCGCGGACATCACCTACGGCACCAACAACGAGTTTGGGTTCGACTACCTGCGCGACAACCTGGCCTACACCCTCGAGCGGCGCGTGCAGGGCTCTCTCTACTATGCTATCGTGGACGAGGTGGACAACATCTTTATCGACGAGGCCCGCACCCCGCTCATCATCTCGGGCGAGTCCGACGAGCCGGTGGAGGAGTACAGCCGCTTTGCTGAAATCGCACGCAAGCTGGAAAGCGGCGTGCACTACGAGCTGGACGAAAAAGAGCGCTCGGTGTTTCTCACCGACGAGGGCCTGGCGGTCGTGGAGCAAGAGACCGGCATCGAGAACATCTATGACGAGGCGAACTACCGTTACGTCCACTACATGCAGCAGGCCCTGAAAGCCCAGGTCCTCTTCCAGGAGGGCCGCGACTATATCCGGCAGCGCAAGCAGATCATCCTTATCGACCAGCACACCGGTCGCCTGACCCCGAACCGCCGCCTGAGCGAGGGCTTGCACCAGGCCATCGAAGCCAAAGAGGGCGTGCCTGTTCGCCCCCGCGACGTGACCTCGGCGACGATCACCATTCAGAACTACTTCCGGATGTACGAAAAGCTCGCTGGCATGAGCGGTACGGCCATGACCGAGGGCGAAGAGTTTTACAAGATTTACAAACTGGACGTCGTGTCGATTCCGACCCACCAACCGGTGGCCCGCGCCGACTATGCCGACGTCGTCTATCGCACGGAAGAGGCGAAATTCCGTGCCGTGGCCCGCGAGATCCTGGCCTGTTACAGCCGGGGCCAGCCGGTGCTCGTCGGCACCACCTCTGTGGAGATGTCCGAACGCCTGGGGAAACGACTGACCGGCGAGCGCCTGCAGATGGCCGCCATGGCCCCGCGAGCGGCGTACGCTATGCAAGACGCCCAGCTCGACCGGGAGCAACGAGCGCCCCTGCGCGAGATCATGAATGAGAGCCTGGAGACGATGAACAGTGCCTCCTGGCGCCGCATGTTCCGCGATCTGGATCTCAATCCCAATGGCCTGGCAGCCGAGAACCTGGAGTGGATCGTCGATTATCTGGAGCTGCCCAACGACCCCGACGTGCGCCAGAACCTGGAGCACGCTCTGCGCGAGGGCATTGCCCATCAGATCCTGAACGCCAAGGAGCACACCCGCGAGGCAGCGATCATTGCCCGGGCCGGAGAACCGGGCACCGTGACAATCGCGACCAACATGGCGGGCCGCGGCGTCGACATCAAGCTGGGCGGTGAGCTCACCGACGAGCTGTTCCATCGTGCCCGCCAGGCACTCGAGGCCCGCGGCCTCGATCCCTTCTCCGCAACACCGGCGCAGATGGACAGCGCTATTGCCGAGGTGGCGCCCCAGTATGCCAGATACCGGGAGCAAGTTCTGGCTGAGGGAGGGCTGCACATCCTGGGCACGGAACGCCACGAGGCCCGGCGCATCGACAACCAGCTCCGCGGCCGGGCCGGCCGCCAGGGAGAACCGGGATCGTCGCGCTTCTACCTCTCGCTCGAAGATGATCTGATGCGCCGCTTTGGACGGCGGGAGATGCTCTCCAAGCTGATGGAGCAGATGGGCGACGACTTTCCCATCGAGCACAGCCTGGTGACCAGGTTCCTGGAGCGCGCTCAGACGTCGGTCGAGGGTTACAACTTTGACATCCGCAAGCACCTCCTGGAGTACGACGACGTCCTGAACCGCCAGCGCGAGACGATCTATGGCGAGCGACTGCGCCTTCTCCAGAGCCCAGATCTGCGGGCCGAGGTGTGGCGGATGCTGGAGGCACAGACCAAAGAGTACCTGGAAAAGGGCCAGGAGAGCGACCAGGAGAACCGCCTCTTCGTAGGGCTGGACGACGTAGTGCCACTCATCGTGCCGTCACCCTCGGCGCCTTTCCAGGGAGCCGTCCCGTTTGGCAGCCACTTTACCGCCTTTCCGCCGTTTACCATCAGCTTTGTGGCGGATCAGCTGGCGGGCCGGCCGATGGAGCAGGCGCGCGAGGAGCTGCGCACCCTGGCCCGGCAGGCTGCGACAGGCTACGGAGAGCAGGTCCGCGGGACCGTCGGCGACGTGGTGCAGGGCATCCAGGGGAACTACCAGGAACGGCTGGACCGCTACCAGTCACTCCTCGACGAAAAGATCGCGGACTTTGAGCAACTGCTCGAAGAACGCAACCAGGCGATGGACGTCCGCCGCTTGGCGCAGCACCTGGAGCGCACCTATCCCCTGAAACTGACGCTGCCCCCGCTGCAAGAGCTGCAAGAGATGGACAGCCTGGATGACGTGCGCGATCACTGGCTGGCCGAGATCGAGGACGGGTTCCACCGCGAAACGTGCGCGGCCCTGATTGAGCGTGTACGCGGTCGGCTGCCGATCGAGGCCGTCGCCGGGCTGGACCGGCTGCGGCCGGCTCGCTTGACAGGTGCCCGCCTCGGCGAGGAGCTGCAGCGCGTCCGGGAGCAGGCCTCGCGGCAGGCAAGAAGCGACGCGGATCGGCGCCGTCTCGAGGGGCTGCCGTCGCCCAAGGAATCGGATCCAGCTGCGGTGCTCGAGTTCGTCAATACAGTCAAAGATGCCAGCAACCTGGATCATAGCCGGCTGGATCGCCTCGTCAGCCACGTATTGGGTGCCTACCTCGACGACCTCCTCCAGCAGTACGCGGAGGCTGCCGGCCCGGAACAGGGCCGGGTGCAGCGCGAGCTGGAACGCCTGCAAGCAGCGGTAGTCGAGGGGAAGAAGGGTGGGCGCCCCGCCACTCTCCTCGAGGTCCTGCGCCAGGCGAATGACCTGGTCCACCTGGACATCGCGGTGCTGGAGGATATCCTTGGTCACGCCGTAGCGCACGAGTACGACAAATGGGCCCAACGCCAGTTGGCCGAGATCGAGGCGGATGCCGGCCGAAGCCCACTCGTGGGCACTTCTTGGGCCCAACTGGCCCAGCACATCCTGGCCACCCACTTTGCCGAATACCAGGTGTTCGATCGCGCGCACCGTCGCCAGGCCTCCTGGCTGCCCCGCCTGCCTTTCCACCTCATGGCCCAGGTCCTGGCCGACGAGATGGACCCGGGGAACTTGCAGGAGCAGATCCTGCAGTCGCTGCGCTGGGCCGTGGATCAGCGTGAGCAGGCGTGGGGCGAGCAGGAGATGAAGCGCTGGCAGAATCTGTCGGCCGACGACCTGGACCAACCGACGTATGAAGGTCTACTTGCTTTTCTGGGCCGGCGAGAACTGGAGGCTGCGGAGCTCGGCACGGAAACCATCGTCGAAGAGCTGCCGGACGATCTCTATGAGCACCTGCGCTTCATCCTCGCCCTTCGCCAGCTGGAAGAGCAGAACCCACCCCTGGGTGAGCTCCCCCACGCCGAGCAGCTCCTGCAGCAAATGGGGCAGGACTTTGAAGATCAGCTCCTGGACACACCCTTTGGCAGCCTGGACCCGGGGCTGCAGGAGAGCGCGCGCGAACACCTGCGCCAGGCGGGGCAGTTGGACGATCCGGCGCTGCGCCAGCGCCTGCTGGACCAGCCCGCCAGCGCATGGGACCAGCGGACGAGAGACGCGGTGGCGCGCTTCCGTGGCCGCCGCTTCATCGAGGCGCACCAGGATAAGACGGTCGATGGCCTTGAGCCCTGGGCTCGTGAGGCGGTCGTCGCCTACCTGGAGGAGCAGCGCCGCTTCGTGGACGAAGAAAGGGTGCAGCGCTTCCTGGTGCATCAAAGGCTCAGCGACCTCGAGCCACAGATGCAGCAGGACGCGCTTTCGCGCCTGGCCCGCACTCGCCTCGATCGTGCCAGCCGCCGCAAGATCTCGAACCTGGACGTGGCCATGCGCCAGGCCGTGACCGATGGCTTGCAACGTATGGGCCTGTTCAGCGACGAGAGCCGCCGGGACGAGCTCCAGGCCCGCACATTGTCCGGCCTTGAGGCCAAGACTCGGAGCGGGTTTGAGTCGTACCTGGGGCGCCAGGTACTGGCGGGCCGCAGCCTCGCGATCCTGGAGGACGACCTTCGCGAATCCGTGCTCGAGGGGCTAAAAGAGTCTGACGCCTTGTCCGATCCTACCCGCGTTCAGGGCTTTACTGCGCAGCGCCTGGTTGAGCTTGACGGGGACCTGGTGGCCGAGACGCAGAGAGCGCTTCACGGCCGGCTCCGTTCAGACCTGGCGACCAGGACCATGGAGGACCTGCCGCCGGCAACGCGGGCACAGATCCACCAGGCGTTGAACGAACGAGGCTATTTCGTAGACAGCGAGAAGGTGGGCTGGTATGAGCGCAAGACGTTGGCGCAGCTCGCCCCCGACCTGCTGCGCGGGCTCGAGCAGCACCTGGGCCAGGCGCGTCTGGCCGGCCTGGAAAACATCCCGTTCGCGGATCTTGCGCCGGAGATCAGAGATGAGATTCTGTCCTTCCTCGACGCCAAGAGCCTCCTCTCGGACCGCGCCGAGCGGCTGCGGCTAACCCAGGGCGGCTCGCTGGCCATCCTTTCTGCCGAGGTGCGCAGCCGGGTTGCGGACCATCTCGGACGGCAGTGGCTGGTCAGCATTCGCGACCGGCGCCCACCGGCTCTCCCCGAAGAGGAAAGGTCGCTGGTGTGGAGCTTCCTGCGCGACCGCGGTGCCTTTGCGGACGAGTTCAAGGAGGAGCTGTTTGCCTATCAGCGCCTGGACGAGTTTGACGCCGAGACCCAGGAGGCGGTGGAAACGGCCATGCTGCGCCAGCTGACCACCAACCTGGAAAAGCGGGCCATCGGCGAGCTGCCCGCCGAGATCCAGGCCGCGGTGCAGGCGCACCTAATGGAGGCCGGCTACTTTGTGGACGAGGAGCGCCTGGCGCAGGTCCAGGAGCTGCCTCCCGAGAGCCTGCCCAACGAGCTGCGGCAGCAGCTCGAGAGCACGCTGGGCGCCTGCCTCCTCACGCATCGCTCCAGCCTCAATCCCGAAGAGCTCGATCTGGGGCAGGTCCCCGTCCGTGAGCTGCCCGCACAGATCCAGACCTGGCTGTGGCGGTACCTCGACGAGACCGGCTACTTTCTCGACGAAAAAAGGCGGACCCAGATCCTGGATAGGCGGTTGGAAGACCTGGGCAGCGAGCAGTACGAAACGCTGGTCGGTGAGGTGGCCGGCCAGTTACGGCAGGAGATCGGCGACCGGCGTGTCTCGGAGCTGGCGGACGAGCTACGCCAGGGGCTGCGCGAGTCCCTCGAAAGCGCCGGCTATTTCCACAGCGACGAGGTTCGAACCCGGGTCCTCGGGCAACGGCTGGGCCAGTTCCGTCGAGAAGAGATCGAGGGAGTGTCGGCCGAACTGGGCCAGGCCTGGCTCCGCGACAACCAGGGCAAGCGCCTGTCGGACCTGCCCGCGACAGAGCGGGAAGAGATCCTCGCGCATCTCCAGGCCCGAGACTGGTTCCTTGACGAGGCGCGGTTTGCCCGTCTGCAGACACAGCCGCTCCGCGAGCTGGATCCGGCAGCTCGCAACTCGCTCATCTCTGAACTGCGGCGTCAGGAGGCCGAGCACCTGCGACAGCAGCGTCTGTCGGGGGTCAACCGCGAGCGCCGCCGCCTGATCCAGACGTTCCTGCTGGAGCGAGGCCTGGCCGCTGATGAAGGGCGGATGCGTCCCCTACGCCGGACCCAGCTGCAGGACCTGCCTGCGCAGGTCTATGACCAGCTGCTCCAAAATCTGGGGCTCAACGTCGTCTCTGGCTGGGGCAACGAGCCATTCCAGGCCCTGGCTGCGGAACAGCAGGCCTTGTTCGCCTCTTACCTGGGCAGACGGATCATGGCGCGCATTGAGCGCCGGGTGCTGTTGCACACCATCAGCCGGCTGTGGATCGACTACTTGACCGACATCGAAGATCTGCGGCGCGGCATCGGGCTCGAAGCGTACGGGCAACGCGACCCCCTCGTAGAGTACAAGCGGCGGGCCTTCGAGTTGTTTGCGGAGTTGGGCGACAACATCCGCCGGACCGTGGTGCGCTCCCTGTTCCGGCAACCGCCGGAACCCCTGCGCTCTGCGTAAGCGGTGAGGCGGCGCGGACAGCGCCGGGCGTCGCCTTTCCCGTGGCCGCACGCCCTTGCGTAGAGGGCTGGCGGTTGCTTGATCTTTTTGGGTGATGATGTTAGAATAAGGCACGCCCTGGAGCGGAACTCGGGGCTCCCCTGGTCAGTTTTCGTCGCCAGTACCTTGGGGAAGCCGTACACAGGGAAACAAGGCGGCGATGCGTGTGCAACATGACGGAGGTGCAACGTTGGTCTTCAGTGGAGAAGATTTCACCACAAGGCTCATGAATGACATGGACCCCCCGCTCCTGGACCTGGTCAAAACCAAGGTGAACTCTTTCATCAAGTGGGACTTGGTCCGTTTCCTGCGGGAGAACCCCAACACAGCAGACACCGCGGAGAGCATCGCCAAGTACGTGGGTCGCAACGCAGCCACCGTAGAGCCCGAACTGCGGGAATTGGTGAGCGGGGGTATCATGGAAGTCAAGACGGTGGAGGGCACGCCCATATACACGCTGACGACCGACGCGAGTACCCGAGAGCTGCTGGACCGGTTTATTGCGGCGTGCGAAGACCGGCACTTTCGTGTCAAAGTGATCTATCACATCGTCCGGGGCATGCGATAGCCAGCAGCCTAGAGCTTGCCGCAGGCTGCACCTCGCCGGTGTTCGGTTCACACCTCCGCGAAAACCCGGCAAGGACAAGTCTGAGGCAGTGGCAAGGATGCAAACCGGCAAACGGCTTGACACGTCCCAAGGAGGCGAAGAATGGCCAACGAGCGGGTCCAGACGGGAGTGAAGGGTCTCGACGAGATGCTCAACGGTGGCTTCCTGCCGCAAACTGCAAACCTTGTGGAAGGACCGCCAGGAACAGGCAAGAGTACGCTCGGAATGCAGTTCATCTACAACGGGATCCGGCACTACAACGAGCCGGGGCTGATCGTAACATTCGAGGAGTTCCCGCAGCAATACTACCGCGACGCGCAGGGTTTTGGCTGGGATTTCCGGCAGCTTGAGCAGGAAGGCAAGCTGCGGGTGATCATGACAAGCCCGGAGGTGAGCCGCTCGGACCTCGAGAGCGTGGGGGGAACCATCGAAACGCTGGCTCGGGAAATGGGGGCGCGGCGGGTGCTCATCGACAGTGTCTCGCACTTTGACCAGCTGACGAGTGATCCCGTCGAGCTGCGGTCGCTGGTGTATGGATTTATCAACGCCCTGAAGCGCGAGGGGCTGACAAGCATCCTGACGCGAGAAACCCCGATCCTCCTTGGTGGGGAGGAGGGCGAGAATACGGTGGCTTACATCGTGGACGGCTACATCATGCTCCGCTATGTGGAGATCGAGAGCGCCATCCGCAAAGCGCTTCTGGTCCTCAAACTCCGGGGAAGCGACCACGCCAAGGACATTCGCCAGTTCCAGCTGACGGACCGGGGGATGGAGATTTTGTCTCGCTTCGAAGGGCGCGAAGGGATTATGAGCGGCAATCCACGGCGTATGGCGGAGGCTTTTGACCAGGCCTTCAGACCGCGGGGCGGGGACAAGAAGAGCTAGCCGTGGTCCCCAGGGCGGGAGGAAGCTCGTCCACGAAAAACGGGCCCTGCATGATGCACTCCAGCGAGGGGATGGATTGGTGAGGGGATCTGTGGCCACCGGCTATCGGGTTCAGGAGCACAGCATTGGCTAGCCTGCTGGGCTCGGCGCTGGTGTTGTACTCCTGGGTTGTGGCCGCAATCCTGATCTTCTTTCTGTTGCTCATCGGTCGCTTCTACGAAATCCGCTTTCACCAGAGGTCCTACTACCAGTTGGTGCTGCTGCCCATGGTGCTTTTCGTGTTGGCCGCGGTGGGCGATGCATTCCTGCTCAACACCGATTCGGGCGAACCCCTGCTTGATTTTGTGGGCGCGCCGTGGCCGGATTTTCTGCTCCTTGCCGGCGGACTGGCACTGGCCCTCTTTTGCGTATTTCTGTTCCGGATGATGATGGGGAGCAGAAAGTGAGCGGCGCCGGCATGTCCATCAGGATCGTTGGAGCGATTTTGGGCACCTTTGCGCTCATCGCCCTGATCTATGCCCTGCTGATCCTGGCCCAGCTTGGGAAGAAGCTGGGTGCGGTGACCAAGATGCGCTCCACCTACCGAGGGTACTATGCGGCCGTCGCGCTGATGGGGCTGTCGCTTGTTACCCGGTTGCTGCGAGCCAGCGTGTTTTGGGCCGATCCTGGCGACTTGCCGGCGGCGTTGAACGATCCGCTCCTCTATTTCCTCCTGTACCATCTGCCCCTCGCCGTGGGATTGACCATTGGGCTGGCCATTACCTGGTACTACTGGAATTGGCTCTTGAAAGAACGATAGTGGAAGATCAACAGCTTGCCACTTCCATCTCCAACGGTCCAGATTCAACGCCGACCGTGTCCGCGTACCGGATAGCCGACGCCCTGTGCCAGGCGACGACAGTGAGGAATTCCGGCCGGGGTCCGGAGGCTGCCCTGCGTGTGATCCTCGAGCAGCTGCGCCGAGTCGTGGGCTACGATCGAGCCTCGATCTTTATCCATGAAAAGCAAAAGTGGCAGGCAGTCGCCGGCTGTGCCTTCGCACCGGGACCAGAATCGACGCCGCCAGGGCCGGCGGCGGGTGAGCAAGGTCTGAGCCCGGACGATTTCGAGCCAACGGTGTTGGACCTGGTGCAAAGAGCGCGCGAGACGCTCATCAGCATCGATCTCGCCGCGGGCAGAGTGTCCTGCGGGGCAGCCCCGGCGACGCAAGAGCGGAACGAGCAAGCACTGAGCGATCTTGCCCTCCCGTCGCGCCCGGTGGCGGACTGGCGAGCCGGTTCATGGCTGGGGACACCGTTGTGGGCGCATGGGCAGGTGTTTGGGGTACTGAGCCTGATCAGGAACCAGCCGGGCACTTTTGCACCCCAGGACGTGCAGTTGGCGACTGTCTTTGCCGGCCAGGCAGCGATGCTGTTGGAGAACGAGAGGCTTGTGGGTGCCGAATCCGAGAGCAGGCTGAAGCTGCAGAGCATCCAAACGATCGCTATGGCGTTGAGCGCAGGGTTGAGCTCTGACACGCTGCCCGACGAGATCGCGGCACAGGCGGCCAAGGCGTTCCAGGCCGAAGCGATCAGCCTCATGCTCTGGAACGAGGACAAATCGGCCCTTGTGATCCGCGCGAGCTACGGCCTTTCGCCGAAATACGTCGGGGAACAGCGCATCCCCAGGGCACGGGCAGAGAGCAGCCTGGGTGAGGACGGGTCGGGGTTGCTGTATATCGCGGAGCTGGCCGCGTCGCCCCTGGGCGATGGCGCATTGGTCGCCGCCGAGGAGCTGCGCAGCCTACTAACCGTGCCCCTCGTGCGCCAGCGGCCAGAGTCAGGCACCAAGCTGCACCCGGCGCGCGGAAACGTGGGCCGCAGGAAGAGCATCACCGGCGCCCTCAACATTTATAGCAAAGGGCGGCAGAGGGTCTTCGAGCAGTCCGAGATCGAGCTGGCCCATGCCTTTGCCGCCCAGGCGTCCATCGCTATCGAGAACGCGAGGCTGTTTGCCGAGGCGCAGCAGCGGGTTCGCGAGCTGACGGCGCTGACGCAGGTGAGCCAGGCCATCAACCGGGCCGAAGGGCTGGACAAGGTGATGAGCATCGTGCTGGACGAGGTCCTGGATCTGCTGGGCAGCCATGAAGGAAGCATCATCCTTCTTGACCCGCCCGGCGGTAACCAACTGCGAATCGTCGCCGAGCGAGGGCTGGGCCAGGAGGTAGTCGAGGCCTTTAACAGCCGGCCCGTGTACAGCCACGAAGGGACGTACCAGCACGCACTGCGCGATAGGCAGCTCATCGAGGTTTCAGACACCTCGACCGATCCCGACTTCTTGAGGGACGTCGGCTCTCAAGCGAGGTCGCTGACGAATGTACCGCTGCTGACCGAGCGGGGCGCCACCGGACTGATTGCTGTGGACGGGGTGCCGCGTGATGAGACAGCACGTCGCCTGCTCCTGGCAATCGCCGGGATGGCTGCCGTCGCCATCGACCGAGAGCGCTTGCACCAGGAGACGGCCAACCGCCTGGCTGAAGTTTCGACCCTCTACACTTTGGCCACGCAAATCGCCAGCAGCCTCTCGCTCGCCTCGGTCCTGGAGACCATCGTCAGTGTGCTGCGGATGACGCTCGATTGCCGGTCGTGCAGCATCTTTTTGCTCGACGCAACGACCCAGTATCTGCAGCTCGAGGCGGGCAGCGGCCCGTCTTCCACATGGAAGGGCATTGCCCGGATGCGCATCGGGGAGGGAGTCAGCGGCCGGGCAATTATGGAGCGGCGCTCGATCTATATCCCAGACACCAGGCGGGAGGCGGATTTCCTCTTTTTCGATCCGCAGATACGCTCCCTACTCGTCGTGCCGCTAACTGTGCGCAACAAGCCCATCGGCACACTAAGCATCGACGCCGTGCAGCCCAATGCCTTTGACGAGGAGGTTCGCCTGCTGACCATTGCCGCGACGCAGGCCGCCGTTGCCATTGAGAACGTGGGCCTCTATGAAAGCCTGCAAAAGAGTTACGAAGACCTGGAACGGGCTTACGAAGAGCTGCGCCATCTGGACAAAATGAAGTCGGAGCTGATCCAGAACGTTTCCCACGAGCTGCGTACGCCCCTCACCTTTATCAAGGGCTACGTCGAGCTGTTGCAGGACGGCGAGATGGGCGGTTTGAAGCCGGAACAGCACGCGGCCCTGGGCATTGTCGCCACGAAGGCCGAGGGCCTATCGCGGCTGGTGGACGACATCATCTCGATGCAACAGGCCGGCCGAGAACAGATGCAGTTCGCACCCCATTCGCTGGCCGCGCTCGGCCGGCTTGCCACTCAAGCAGCCCAGGCGAGTGCCCAGGAATCAGACCTCGACCTCGTCGCCGACATCCAAGAAGTGCCGTCGATCATGGGCGACTGGCGCCGCCTGGGACAGGTGTTCGACAACCTCATCCAGAACGCCATCAAGTTCAGCGCTCCCGGTGGGCGGGTCGTGGTCCGAGTGCGGCCCGAGGAGCTGCTGTCCTCCAGGCCGCAGACCTGGGTGCGCGTTGAGGTCGAGGACTGGGGCATTGGCATTCCCCGGGAACAACAGGCCCGCATCTGGGAACGTTTCTACCAGGTAGATGGGACCTCCACCCGCCGTTTTGGTGGCACAGGCCTGGGGTTGGCGATCGTGAAACAGATCGTCGAAGCACACCGTGGTTTCGTAGGTGTCGAGAGCGAGCTGCAGAAGGGCAGTCTCTTTTACTTCTCCATTCCCGCAATCGGCGCTAACCGAGAACAAGGAGGGTAAGGGGCAAGATGCCGATACGAACGTTCGCCGGGCTGCTGGAGGCAGCCAAGGCCAAGGGTCGGAAGACGGTGGCCGTCGCGGCGGGCCACCAGGCAGAGGTGATGCTGGCCGGCCTCGATGCGGAACTGGCAGGCCTGGCGGAGGTCATCCTCGTCGGCGACGCCGACCTAATCCGCGCCATCGCCCGCGAAAATGGCTTTGACATCTCGCGCATGGAGATCGTCCATGCACCCCAGCCCCGCGATGCGGCTTGGCAGGTGATGAAGCTGGTCAGCGAGGGCAAGGCCGACGTGGCCATGAAGGGCAAGGTCGAGACGAGCGACTTTCTGCGTGCGGCCCTGAGCAAGGAGCTGGGACTGCGCACGGGCCGCCTCTTTACCCACGTGGCGGTGTTCGAGATCCCCGAGTTCGACCGGCTGATCTTTATCAGCGATGCAGGCGTCGTAGTGGCACCGGACCTGGAGCAAAAGGTCGAGATTGTCCAAAATGCAATCCTGGTGGCCCACGGCCTCCAGATCCAGCTGCCCCGCGTGGCGGTTCTGGCGGCCACGGAGGTCGTCAATCCGCGCATCCCAACGACCCTGGATGCAGCCAACCTGTCCAAAATGGCGGACCGGGGACAAATTCAGGGTGGGCTGGTGGATGGACCCCTGGCACTGGACAATGCGATTTCACCCGAGTCGGCCCGCATCAAGGGCATCAAGAGCGAGGTGGCAGGTTATGCCGACATCCTGATCGCGCCCGACATCGAGGCGGGGAACGTCTTGGCCAAGGCCATTACCTACTTTGCACAGGGCAAGATGGCCGGGGTGGTTGTGGGGGCCCGTTGTCCCCTCATCCTGCCCTCGCGCTCGGATACCCGGGAAGCCAAGCTCGTGTCGCTGGCACTGGGGATGATGCTGACCGCATGACAGACTCTATGTCGGGGCTCGAGATCCAGGTCTTTGGAGGGCGCTTTGGCAGTGGCAAGAGCGAAGTGGCGCTTAACTATGCGCTGGCGCTGGCCAGGGGCCATGCGCCGGGGGTAGGGGGTTATGGGCTCTCGCCTGCCCCGGGCCGAGCCGGCCAGCCGGCACTGGCCGGCGGCGCGCCGGGCAGTGGAAATGAGAGGCTGCCGGTCGTCCTGGTCGACCTGGACATCGTCACGCCCTACTTTCGGTCACGAGAGATGGCCGCCCAGATGCATGAACAGGGGGTGGAAGTGATCGCGCCGGCCGCGGTCAGCCGCCACCTAGACAGCCCGTCCATTACACCCGAGATCCTGGGGGCTATCGAGCAGCCGAGCCACGCCGTCGTCCTTGACGTGGGCGGGGATCCACAGGGAGCACGTGCCCTGGGCCAGTTCAGCCCGGCGATCCTGCGGCGGGGGTACACAATGTACTTTGTGGTCAACCCTTACCGGCCTTTCACCTCTTCCCGCGAGGGTCTGGCCCGCTCCATCGCCGAGGTGGAGCACACCTCCCGGCTGCGCGTCACGAGCCTGGTCAGCAACCCGAACCTCATGGACGAGACCACCGCCGCCGAGATCTTACAGGGGCACGCGCGAATCGAGGAGTTTGCCGGGGAGTTAGGTCTGCCCATCGCGTTCGTCTGCATCGAGCAAGGCTGGCTTGGCCGGTTGGACCTGGCTGCCCTTTCGCAGCCTGTCCTGGTTCTCGCCCGTCACTTCTTGCAGGCGTGAAAGTGCGACACATTGAAAGGTAAGTGCACATGACCACCATTCGCAACTTTGCGCAGTTACTCGAGGCCGCGCAGGAGCGTGCACCGAAGCGTGTGGCCATCGTCGGGGCGGGCCAGCGGCAGACTCTGCACTGCATCCGCATGGCCCACAACATGGGATTGGCCCAATGTCTGATCATCGACGACCCGGAACGGGTGCGGCGCGTCGCGGCGGAGGAAGGCGTCGACATCAAGGGCATGGAGATCATGCCCGAAGCGGACATGGGCGAAGCCGCCTACAAAGCCGTCGCCATGATCCACGCAGAGGAGGCTGACCTGCTCATGAACGGCAGAGCCCTGCCGGTGGAGCTGCTGCGTGCCGCCCTGGACAAGACAAAGGGATTGCGCATCGGAAAGCTCGTCAGCGACGTCAGCGTGTTCGAAATCCCGGACTTCGATCGGCTCATCTTTGTGAGCGACGTCGCGATCGTCGTCTCGCCAAACCTGGCCCAAAAAGCAGCCATCGTCCAGAACGCCATCGACACGGCCATCGAGCTAGGTGTAGCCAGACCCAGGGTGGCGGTCCTGGCTGCCACAGAAATGGTCAACCCTGAGATGCCGGCGAACATGGACGCCGCCAACCTCTCGAAGATGGCCGAGCGCGGGCAGATCCGGGGTGGCTTTGTCGATGGTCCCCTGGCCATGGACAATGCCATCTCACTCAAGGCGGCCAGGATGAAGGGCATTGGGGGCGAGGTAGCGGGCCAGGCCGATATCCTCATCACGCCCGACGTGGAGTCGGGGAACATCCTGGCCAAGGCCATTGCCTATTTTGCAAGGGGCCGCATGGCAGCCGTGGTCGTCGGTGCCAAGTGTCCCATTGTCATGCCGTCGCGATCCGACCCGCCGGAACAGAAGCTGATGTCGCTCGCCCTTGGAGTCTACTTGACCAAGTCAGGGGGAACTGCACAGATAGGCGGGTGGAGTGGATGAGAATACAACGTTTCCGCGCAGGTGGACTGGTTGATGAAGGAGGTTGTTGAAAGTGAGCCACATCGTCATCGACGCAGACAGGTGTAAAGGCTGTGAGCTGTGCACCGTAGTTTGCCCGCAGGGCGACCTGGTACAGATGTCCGAGGGCTTTAACGTCAAAGGCTACCGGTCCTCGGTTTTTCGCGACCCGGATGGCAAGTGCACGGGCTGTGCATTATGCGCGACCATGTGTCCCGACATGGTCATAACCGTGTACCGGACAGCGAGAAAGAAGTAGGGCCTCGTAGCCCCGGCACGAGGCAATAGGCGAAAGGGAAAATGCGATGAAAGTACTCATGAAAGGGAACGAGGCGATCGCCGAAGCTGCCATCAGGGCCGGCTGTGAGGCTTACTTCGGCTACCCCATCACACCCCAGACCGAAGTGCTGGAGTATATGGCGCGGCGCATGCCCGAGCTGGGCAGAGCCTTCGTGCAGGCGGAAAGCGAGCTGTCAGCCATCAACATGGTCTACGGCGCAGCGTGCACGGGCGCCCGGGTGATGACGACGACTTCCAGCCCCGGCTACAGCCTCATGCAGGAAGGGATTTCGTACATTGCCCTCTCTTTCGTGCCGTGTGTGGTCGTCAACATCATGCGCGGTGGGCCGGGGCTGGGGAACATCCAGCCGGCGCAAGGCGACTACTTCCAAATGACCAAGGGCGGGGGCCACGGCGATTACCGCCTCCTGGCCCTGGCGCCCTCGACGGTGCAGGAGACCGTCGACCTGATCATCGAAGCCTTTGACCTGGCCGACAAGTATCGCCAGCCCATCACCATCATCGCCGATGGCTGGATCGGCCAGATCATGGAGCCGGTCGAGTTTCCGGACCTGCAGGAGCCCAAGCGACCGGCTCATCCCTGGGCACTGACAGGCGCCAGGGGACGCAAGAAGAACATCATCACCTCCCTGTTCCTGGTGCCCGAAGATCTCGAAAGAGAGAACCTCAAACTGCAAAAGATCATCCGCAAAATCGAGGCCAACGAGGTGCGCTATGCGGAGTACATGATGGAAGATGCCGACGTGGTGGTCGTTGCTTATGGCACTTCGGGACGCATCGTGCAGACGGCGATCAAGCAGGCACGGAGCGAGGGAATTCGAGCCGGCCTCTTCCGGCCCATCAGCATGTTTCCCTTCCCGTACGAGCAACTGCGCGAGGCGACCAGGAACGCACGACAAATTCTGGTGATGGAGCTGAGCGCCGGCCAAATGATCGAGGACGTGCGTCTGGCGTTGGGCGAGAGACACCCCGTCTCGTTCTTTGGCCGGACGGGCGGCATGGTGCCTTTGCCCGACGAGGTCCTGATCGAGATCAAGAAGCTGGCTTCTAGCAAGGAGATGTGAGATGACGGACAATCTTGAGCTGGTTTTCAGCCGGCCCGAGTCCCTGGCCGACGTGGTGACCCACTACTGCCCGGGCTGCATCCATGGCATCGTGCACCGGCTCATCGGCGAGGTGGTGGATGAGCTAAGCATCCGGGAGCGTACCATTGGCATCGCGCCGGTGGGCTGCTCGGTGCTGGCCTACAACTATTTCGAATTCGATTTCGCCGAGGCCGCCCACGGCCGGGCGCCGGCTATGGCGACGGGCATAAAGCGTGTTCATCCCGAGCTCATCGTGTTCACCTACCAGGGCGACGGTGACCTGGCGTCCATCGGCACAAACGAAGTCATCCACGCTGCGGCGCGGGGGGAAAACATCACCACGATCTTTATCAACAACGCCGTCTATGGCATGACGGCGGGCCAGATGGCACCGACGACGCTGCCCGGCATGGTCACGACCTCGTCGCCCTACGGCCGCGACGTCAAAACGCAGGGTTATCCGATCCGGGTGTCAGAGCTGCTGTCGCAGCTCGATGGCCCAGCTTATATCGTGCGGCGCACGGCATCCAAGCCGGCGGAGGTGCGCAAGCTACGGCGGGCGATCAAGACCGCCTTCCTGACGCAGATAGCAGGACTGGGTTTTTCCATGGTGGAGGTCGTTTCCAACTGTCCCACAAACTGGGGGATGACTCCCCGTGAGTCGCTCGCGTTCGTCGAGGAGCGCATGGTCCCCTACTATCCGTTGGGCGACTACAAGGTCAAGGACGAGGTCAAGGATCTCAAGTAAGACGGGCAGGGCTGCGCGGAGGAGAACCATGCACGAAGAGATCATCATTTCCGGATTCGGCGGGCAGGGCGCGCTCTTTGCCGGCCAACTGCTGACGTACACCGGCACCGACGAGGGATGGCACGTCACCTACATGCCGTCCTATGGCCCCGAGATGAGAGGGGGTACCGCGCACTGCACGGTCATCCTGTCAGAGAACGAGATTGGATCGCCCATCGTTCGCCAGCCAAGCACCTGCATCGTCATGAACCCGCCGTCCATGGACAAGTACGAGCCGCTGATCAGGCCTGGCGGGCTTCTTGTCGTCAACTCCACCCTTATCCGGGGCCGGTCGCAGCGCGGGGACATCCAGGTCGTCTACGTGCCTGCCAACGAGCTCGCGGCCAGCGTCGGAAACGTCAAGATGGCGAATGTCGTGCTCCTGGGTGCCATGCTGGGCACCCGTGAGATCTTGCCCATTGACAGCGTCAAGCGCACCATGGACTTGCACATCCCTCAGGCCCGGAAAAAGATCATAGAGCCTAACAAGAGGGCCATGCAGACCGGAATCGACTATGCCCGAAGTGAACCTCTGCCCACAGAATAGACCCGCGGCGTTAGGAGGAAGATGATGCGCTTTGGCAAGCTGGAGCTCACGCTGGTGTCGGACGGCGTCTACTGGGAAGATGGCGGTGGCCTGTTTGGCCTGGTGCCCAAGGCCCTGTGGGAGCGGGAGATGCAACCCGACGAGAGAAACCGGCTGCCCTTCGAGAACCGCTGTCTGCTGATCCAGGGTGACGACCAGAACATCCTGGTTGATACGGGCTACGGGGACAAGCTGACGGACAAAGAGCGCGGCTTTATCAGCTTGGTGGGCGAGGGCCGCCTGCTGCGCAGCCTGGAACAGGCAGGGGCTGGCCCCCAGGATGTTGACCTGGTCATCGACACCCATCTGCATGGCGACCACTGCGGTGGTAACACGCGCTACGAGGACGGCAAGGTGGTGCCGACCTTCCCTTCGGCCACCTACCTCGTGCAGCGGTTGGAGCTGGCCGACGCGATGTGGCCCAACGAACGGACAAGGGCCACATACCTGGCGAACAACTGGGAGCCGGTGGCGCAGAACGGCCGCCTGCGCGTTTTGTCCGGCGACACCCGGCTGACGGACGAGGTACGGGTGGTGGTGATGCCGGGCCACACCCGGGCCCACCAGTGCGTGGTCATCGAATCGGAGGGAGAGACGGCCATGTTTCTGGGAGACGTGGCTTCCTGGCCCGTCCACATGGAAAGATTGGCCTGGGTTCCGGCCTATGACGTCGAACCGCTGTTGAGCATCGAGACCAAGCGCAACCTGGCCCGCTGGGCCGTCGAACGAAAGGCGTTGCTGATCTTTGACCACCATCCGCTTGTGGCCGCCGGGATTCTGCACGAGACCGAGCGGCCAGACCGGTTCCGCCTCGAGCCGGTAGAGATGTAGGGCAGGCCATCCCCGTGACAACGGAAGCACCCGCGCTCGCCCGGCAAAGAGTAGGTGCGAGGGATCAAGTGGTTTCGTCCCATTCCTTGATCGCATCCTTGACGAGCTGCTGGGCCGTCATGTTGGGGACATCGTCGAGCCTTTCGTAGTCGTGCCCTTCGAAGAGGAAGAGCACGGTCCCTTCTGGGCTCCGGCGTACGTGAAGGTCGCGTCCGGTCAGGGCCGGGATGAGGAGCAGGCGACGCTGGACGATGGCCTCGATTTCGTCGACCACGGAGTGCGACTCCTCCTGCCGCGTGGGTTTGGAGGACCAGCGCTGCTTGACGGCGGCCGCCAGAGTTGGCTTCTCCGCGGCGGGAGCCGGACCCATCTCGGACAAAAGGTTGAGAAACTGCGCCTCGACGTCCTCGCTTGCCGGCCGTAGCGGCGTTTGCCGGCCCTGCGCGCGAAGTTCCTCGCGCAGATCCTCTCGCCAGCTGTAGGTCTTGTCGACGGGAGCCGGCGCGATGGGATCTGCCCCCAGCGCGCCGGTGAAGCGCACCAGGTCCATGGCAGCTTCGACGACTTGGCGCTTGAGGTGCGGATCCTCGATCTCGGTGAGACGTCGGTAACGAGCGCCGCCGACCTCAACCTGGAGGCCGCGCCCCGGCTCTTCGCGCAGCAGCAACACCACCTGGCCCCGAGCCTGGCCCACGGGCGGCGACGAGGCTCGCCCCTCCCCCGTGTCGAACCCCTCCTGCGCCTGATCCCGCCACATCGATCGCCTCACGCGCCGGCCCGCCAGGACGAGATAGACGACGAGGATCGCCAAGGTGACCAGCATGAGGATGAGCAACGCCAGGAAAAGCACTCTGAGCTGCTGAAGATCAAGTTCAATCAACGAAACCTCCCGCCACCCACTTCAGCCTTTCCCAGCACACCGGCGGCTGCGCTTTTCGTCACCGGCGCTCATGAGCTACAGCCCGGGCCGGACTCGGGTTGGCACGTGGGGCAAAAGTGCGACGAGCGGCCACCGACGATGATCCTCTCAATGGGGGTTCCACACTGCAGGCACGTCTCTCCACCGCGGCGATACACGGCCAGGCGCTCCTGGTGCCTGCCCGCCTGCCCTTCGGCGTCGACGTAGCCACCGTCACTCAGCGTGGTGCCCTGGTCGGCGATCGCTTCCTCCAGGACGGCGCGAACGGCGTCGTACAAGCGCTCCTGCTCCTCGCCTGTGAGCGAGTCTGCCCTGCGCAGGGGGTGAAGCCGGGCGCGGAAGAGGCTCTCATCGGCATAGATGTTGCCCAGGCCGGCCAGGAACGTCTGGTTGAGGAGCAGTGACTTGAGGCGACCGGAGCGGCGGGCCAGCAAACGGCGAAAATCGGCCAGCTCAAGGCCGGCGTCCAGGGGCTCGGGCCCGAGGACAGCAGTCACACTATCGGGCCGGTCAACCAGGTAGATACGGCCGAACTTGCGCACGTCGCGGAATCGCAGCTGCTGGCCGTCGTCCAGGTCAAAGACGGCCTGCACGTGCTTGTCGGCCGGCTGCTGCCGGGACACCACCTGCAGGCGCCCGCTCATCTTGAGGTGGATGAGGAGATGTCCCTCGTCCAGGGCGATGACGACGTACTTGCCCCGCCGGCCTATGGCGGCAATGCGCCGGCCCACAAGCCGCCGCCGAAACTCATCGCCGGCATCCTGGCCCCGGGGCAGGGCAAGGGTACGCGGCCAGTTCACGAGAACGCCCACGATGGTTCTGCCCTCGAGCGGTTGCCGCAGGCTACGAGCCACGGTCTCAACTTCGGGCAATTCTGGCATTCGCGCCCCCTCTAGTCCTCTGAACAGGCCTCTGCCATGGAATGCATCGCTGCGCCTAACGGGCGGTCAGGCCGCCGTCGACGAGCAGAGCGGCGCCGGTGATCCAGCCTGCCTCTCGCGAGGCAAGAAAGAGGATCGCGGGCGCAACGTCGCCGGCACGTCCCAGCCGGCCAAGCGGATAGGGCTGCGCCATCTCCCGTTCCTTGGCCACGGGGTCGGGTGCGTCGCGCACGATCCTTTCGTTCAGGGGAGTGATGACAAGGCCAGGGCAGACGGCATTGACCCGCACGCCATGCGGACCTGCCTGGATGGCCAGGCTGCGGGTGAGCGCTACAACGCCTGCCTTGGAGGCATTATAAGCGGGTGTCGTCTCGCGGGCACCGTAGGCCCCAAGATAAGAGGCGACGTTGACGACGGCGCCGCTCCCTTGTTCGAACAGGATGGGCAGAACGTGCTTGCACACGAGATAGACGCCGCGCAGGTTGGTGTCCAGCACCAGATCCCAGTCGGGCTGGTCGAGATCGGTGAGCAGAATGCGGTTGATGACGCCGGCACTGTTTACGAGGACGTCGAGGCGACCAAACGCGGAAAGCGTCTCGGCGACGAGATTCTGGACGCTGGCTTCGTCGCGGACATCCGTGCGAACAAAGGCAGCTTCGGCCCCGCCGGCAGCCAGGCGAGCGACGGCGGCTTCGCCCTTATCGGGACTGCGGCCGGCAAGCATCAGAGTCGCGCCCTGCGCGGCAAAGAGCTCAGCCGCGGCGAGGCCTATGCCCGAGGTTCCACCGCTGACGAGGATGACCTGGCCGCTGAAATCTAACACGAGTGCACCTCCCCCGAGCTGATGGCCGAGAAGCGAAAGCGACGAGGCGGCAACCGCCTGCTATTTCGCCACATCAAGGGGCACTTCGCACGACTGGCGCGTAAAGGCACGGCAGGAGCCGGGCACGCTGGAGGGCACAACAAGGCCAAAGGCCTCCAGCGCCCGCCGCAGGTTGCAGAGGGGCAGGCCCATCACCGTGAGCCAACAGCCTTCCATGTGGCTGACGGGCGCAAAAGCCTGGTGCTGAATGGCATACGCCCCCGCCTTGTCCAGCGGGTCACCTGTGGCGATATAGCCTTCGATCTCGGCGTCTGTATAGTCGCGCATGGTCACCACGCTGCTGGCAAGCTCGTTGACCATGCGCCAGTTGGCTGGCTGCCAGACGCTGATGCCGGTGTAAACAGCGTGCGAGCGGCCCCGGAGCCGGCTCAACATGGCAAAGGCATCGCCGGGATCGCGGGGCTTGCCCAGGACCTCACCATCAAGGACGACGACCGTGTCGGCAGCGACCACGAGCTCATCGCGCCGGACATCGTGCAAGGCATAGGCCTTGGCCCGGCTGACACGAACGACCAACTCTGCCGGCGACTCGCCCGCCAGCTGGCTTTCGTCGACGGCGACGGACCGGGTGCTAAAGGGAATGCCCAGGAGGGTAAGGAGCTGCCTGCGCCGGGGAGAGGTTGAGGCGAGGACTAGGCGACGGATGCCTGAATCATCAGACGGCATTCTTTTCGACCTCGGATCGGGGCGCGCCGACCTGCTTGGCGCGAAATGGGTCCGTCATCGTCACCCTTCCTCAGCCGCGCCACTGGGTCTGCGACAACCTGCATCTCTGCGGCGCGGGATCAGAGAACCATGGTCCCTCGATTATAACACAAAGGGGACAGGAGTTCAAACGCCGGCATTTTCCTGTTCCGGTCCTGGGTCGAAAAGTAACTGTTCGGGGTTTGGTGAGCAGGGTTGCCCAGCCCCAGATGCAGTAGTCCCGCAGCAGGCGCACCCTGGCATGTTGTGGCCTGGTTCGAGTTATACCAAACTCTGAACAATGATGGTCAAAACGCGTTCTTGACAAGGCCCACTGACGGTGATATAATTCGTACGACTCACGAGAACACGCGCTCCTGTTGCCGTGACAGAGCAGTCGCTTGTGACTTTTACGCAGTGAGCGGAGAGCTGCAGCAAGAGACGCCCTGGCTGGTACCCAAGCATTGCCTGCGGCGTCTTGTTGTATGGAGGACCGCTGTACATGTTCTGTGGGATACCAAGCCCCATGTGATCCAGACCACCGCCCTTCGTAGCGACACGCGGGACCTCCTGGACCGAGCTAGCTTCGCCCGTGGCTACATTTTCGGGAACCTCCAACAGGCCGGTGCAGCCATGGGGACGCGGACGAACACAGGCAGCTCCTGCAGACGGCTCGAGAGCGCGAGCCTCACCCAACCAAGACCGGCGACAGGCAAAGGCTGAGGAGAGCCAAGAAAGACAAGGAGGACCAGGATTGGCCGGCTCTACTGGACTGCGCTTCAGGACGCAGCAGCTGATGGGTAGACGGGCAAGAACCGAGGCGCGGCAGACAGCCAGGGCCCAGGGGTAGGTCCCAATGTCAGTGCAGTTAACTGTCATGCTTGGGGCAGCGGCCGCACTGGGCCTGCTCCTGATGCTGGGGCTCATCGCCCTGGTCAGGCGCGGGGCCAAATGCGAGCGCTGCGGTGCTGTGCTCCCACGGCACTGCTCAGGGAAGGTCTGCTCGAATTGCCAGCCTGCCACCCCCTCCCAACAGCCGTCGTTCAGCAAACAGGCGTCCGTCCAGGCCGGCACACCCCGGCTGATTGCCATCCGCGGACCCCTCGCCCCCCAGGAGTTCCCTATTGGCGCTGCGGGGCTGGCCATCGGCCGCCACCCGGACAATGACATTGTCCTCCTGGACGAGCTGATGGTCTCGCGGTTCCATGCCGCTATCAGCGTCGAGAATGGACAGTGCGTGCTGTACGACCGCGACAGCATCAACGGCACCTGGCTGAATGAGCAGCGGGTGTTTCGCCACGTGCTGACACCCGGCGACAGGCTCCAGATCTGGCAGTCGCAGTTTGCCTTTCAAGTCTCTGACACCCCCGCGCCAACCCACCGGACTGTCGCTTCCGAGATCGCCGTCCGTGCGACGGTCCACATCGCCGGCGAGGAGTTTTGCCACTACTACCTGGAAAACCTCATTGGCCGCGGCGGGATGTCGGAGGTGTTCAAAGCACGCGATGCGTCTGGCCAGGCGGTGGCCATCAAGATCCTGCAGCAGACCGATCCTTACCTGGTAGCCAAGTTCGTGCAAGAGGGCAACGAGATCGGTCCGCTGTTGCGCGGTCACGCGAACATCGTCTACGTTCACGAGTTTGGGCAGAGCCCCGACGACCGCCTGTACATCGTCATGGAGTACGTCGATGCTCCTTCGCTGCGCAAGATGCTTCAGGGACCGTTAGACGAAGCCGCAACGCTGCGCATTATGGAGCAGGTATGCAGCGCCCTGGCATTTGCCCACCAGAACAACGTGGTGCACCGCGACATCAAGCCGGAAAACATTCTCGTGTCGCCAGAGGGGGTCGTCAAAGTCCTTGACTTTGGAATCGCCAAGCTGACATCAGCCTCCACCGTGACGCGGGACAAAATCGTGGGCACCCCGGAGTATATCTCCCCGGAGCAAGCACGGGGCGACCCGGTCGAGCCGGCTAGCGATGTCTATTCCCTGGGAATCGTCCTCTACGAGCTGCTGGCCGGCAGCGTGCCGTTTCCCAGGTCCCGCTCGGCCGAGGCATACCTGGCAGCCATCGAGGTGGTGCGCCAGCACCTGAAGTGCG
>JBFYTF010000466.1:0-6700 GCA_041300865.1 Anaerolineae bacterium | reverse complement strand
GCGCTGATTCTGGACGACAAGTCGCGCTCCGACACGTACCCGGTGATGGAGATCGACGAGAACGACACCAGTATCAGCCACGAGGCCACGGTCAGCAAGGTTAGCGACGAGCAGCTCTTTTATCTGCAGAGCCGCGGTATCCCTGAGGACCAGGCCATGTTCATGATCGTCAACGGCTTCATCGAGCCCATCGTCAAGGAGCTGCCCATGGAGTACGCTGTGGAGATGAACCGGTTGATCAAGCTGGAAATGGAAGGATCGGTTGGCTAACCGTGGAACCTACAGCGGCGCTACAGCGAGAACTACAAAGACCGACCCTGCCCCGCCGCGGGTTTCACCGCGAGGGAATAGAGGCACTGGCGGCTGAGCGGAGTGAGCCTCACTGGCTTCTGGAAAAGCGCTACGAGGCCTGGGCCCAGTATGAGCAGGCCGAGCCGCCCTTCTGGCGCCGGACCGAGCTCAAGCTGGACTGGGAGCAGTTGATCCCGTACGCCCCGGCGCAGCGGCCGGTGGAGAACATCTCCGCTCTACCACCCAAGCTGCACGCGGCGTTGGCCGTCTATGGTCGCCGCGCGGGCTTGATGGTGCAGCGCGATTCGGCCCCGGTGTATCGCGATCTGAACGACGATGCGCGGCGGCAGGGCGTGATCTGGACCGACCTGGCGACGGCGGTCCACGAGTACCCCGAACTCGTGCAAAAGTACTTCATGGACGAGGCAGTGCCGGCCTCCACTGACAAGTACACGGCGCTGCACGCCGCCTACTGGAGTGGCGGCACGTTGCTCTACGTGCCGCGGGGCGTCGCCGTGGAGCTGCCCTTCATCAGCGTGTTGTGGCAAGAGATGCCCCAGCTGGCAACCATGCCCCACACGCTCCTTGTGGCGGAGGAAGGCAGCAGCGTCACCCTGGTGTCCGAGCTGCTCTCGATGGGCTGCGAGGCGTGCCCGGACACGTATCACGGCGGAGTCACCGAGCTCTACCTGGGCCCCGGCTCCCGGGTGCGCTTTATCAACACCCAAGATCTCGGCCGGCACGTGTACGACTTGCGCCGGCAGACTGCCATCCTCGATCGCGACAGCCGCCTGGAGTGGTTGACCGTCACCTTGGGCGGAAGGCTGAGCCGCTCGTCGCAGCACAGCCTGTTGCGCGGCTCGGGCGCCGAGGCCCAGGTCACCGGTCTGTACCTGCCCGACGGCAAGCAACACTTTGCCTTCGACACGCTGCAGGACCACGTTGCGACCAGCTGCACCAGCGACCTCCTCTACCAGGGGGCACTGCTGGGCAGGTCGCGGGCTGTGTACGAGGGTACCATCCGCGCCTGGCCCGGCGCGCAAAAGACGAACGCCTACCAGTCCAACCGCAACTTGTTGCTGTCGCCGAAGGCGCGGGCCGACTCGCTGCCGCAGCTCGAGATCGAAGCCAATGACCTGCGCTGCACCCACGGAGCGACGGTCAGCCAGGTTGACGAGGCGCAGATCTTTTACCTGCAGAGCCGGGGCATTCCCCGCGGTGAGGCTGTGCGCCTCATCGTCGAAGGTTTTTTCCAGCCTACGCTGGCACGGCTGCCTGAAAGCCTCGAAGGGCTCCGCGACCGGCTGACGGGCGCTATCGCCGAGAAGCTGTTGAGGTCCGCGTAGAAGCGGAAAGGAGCAAGGAGAGAGGATGCTAGACGTCGATGCCGTTCGCGCCGATTTTCCCATTCTGCAGCGCCAAGTGCACGGCAAACGCCTGGTGTACTTGGACAACGCCGCCACGTCGCAGAAACCGGCTGCGGTCATGCAGGCCATGGACGAGTACTATCGCTGCTACAACGCCAACATTCACCGCGGCGTACATACTCTCGCCGAGGAGGCGACCGAGGCCTATGAGAACGCGCGGCGCAAGGTGGGACGTTTCATCAACGCCTATAGCCCCCGGGAAATCGTCTTTACCCGCAACACCACGGAGGCCATCAACCTCGTGGCGAACACGTGGGGGCGGGCTAATCTGCACGAAGGCGACGTGATCATCCTCAGCCTCATGGAACATCATTCCAACCTAGTGCCCTGGCAGTTGCTCGCGGAGAGCACGGGAGCGCGGCTGGAATTCATCGCCCTCGATCCAAAAGGGCGCCTGCTGCTGGATGGGCAAGCCCCGGCGCCGCTTTCCGACGAGGGCCTGCCCCTGGAGCGCCTGCTGGACGAGTGGGGCGCGCGCATCAAACTGGTGGCCGTCAGCGGCATGTCCAACGTGCTGGGTACGATCAACCCCGTCGCCGAGATCGCCAGGCGAGCGCACAGCGTGGGAGCCGTGCTGTTGGTCGACGGCGCGCAGAGCGTCCCGCATCTGCCCGTCGACGTGCGAGAGCTTGGTGCCGACTTCCTGGCCTTTTCGGGCCACAAGATGCTTGGGCCGACGGGCATCGGCGTGCTGTGGGGGCGCAGGGAGCTGCTGCAAGCCATGCCGCCTTTTTTGGGTGGTGGCGATATGATCAAGGCCGTCCACCTGCGCACCAGCGAGTGGAATGACGTGCCGCACAAGTTCGAGGCCGGCACGCCCAACGTCGCCGACGCCATTGGCCTGGGAGCCGCGGTGGACTATCTCACGGGCCTGGGCATGGAAGACGTCCACGCCCACGAGCAGGCGGTGGCGGCGTACGCCATGCGACGCCTGACGCAGGTGCCCGACCTGCAGATCTACGGGCCGCCGGCCGGCGAGCGCGGGGGCGTCGTCACGTTCAACCTCATCCGCGAAGGGGAGCTGCTCATCCACCCCCACGACCTGGCCAGCATCCTGGACCGGGAGGGGGTAGCCGTTCGTGCCGGCCATCACTGTGCGCAGCCCCTCATGGATTATTACGGCGTGCCGGCCACGGCGCGGGCCAGCGCGTACGTGTACAACACCGAGGACGAGGTCGACAGCCTGGTGGATGCCCTGTTGAAGGCGCGTACGGTCTTGCGCGTAGAGTAGGCCACATGCGCTATCAATGGCTTCTCCTGGACGCAGACGGCACCCTGTTCGACTACGACCGGGCCGAGCTGGCAGCGCTGCGCCTGACGTTTGAGGGTGCAGGGCATTCTTTTCAGCCGTCGTATGCCGAGGCGTACCGCCGCATCAATGCCGCCCTATGGCTCGAGTTCGAGCTGGGGCAGGTTAGCCAGGAGGTGCTGCGCACCAGGCGCTTTGAGCGGCTTTTTGATGAGGCCAGGTTAGACCTGGACTTGAGCCTCTTCAGCAGCGCCTACCTGCGCAACCTGGCCCTTGGCATCGACCTGGTGGACGGGGCGGAAGAAACGCTCCGCGCGCTCCACGGCCGCATCGGCCTGGCGGTCATTACCAACGGCCTTCAGGAGGTGCAGCGACCACGCCTTGAGCGGTCGACTATCGGCGGCTATTTCGACGCGGTGATCGTTAGTGAAGAGGTGGGCGCGGCAAAGCCTGATCCGGCCATCTTTGACGTCGCTTTGGCGCGGATGGGCCGGCCAGCCCGCGAGCAGGTACTCATGGTGGGCGACAGCCTGACCTCCGACGTGGCCGGTGCGAACCGATCGGGCATCGACGCCTGCTGGTACAATCCTGCGGGCCTGCCCCTGCCCCAGGCGGCTGGCGTGAAGGTGCGTTACGAGATCAGGCGGCTGAACGAATTGGTGGGGCTCTTGAACAGCCCGGGGGATGGGCATCGTGCGGGCCGAGAATCGTAGGGGTGCACGGCAGTGCGCCCCCGTGGTGTAAGAGCGAGCGCATGACCGGGCGCACGCCGTACGCCCCTACAGCACGAGAGCGGGTGTCCCACGGCGGCGCATGTGCACAGGATTTGCAGGGGTGCTGGAGGGAGGCAGTTATGGACGAGGAGCGGGGAGGAAGGCCATGACAATTCAGGTCAAGAGGGTTTATGAGCCGCCGTCGGCCTCCGACGGCTACCGCGTCCTTGTCGATCGGCTCTGGCCGCGCGGCCTGAGCAGGGAGGCAGCCAAGATTGACGCCTGGCCGAAAGTGCTGGCGCCCAGCGACAGCCTTCGTAGCTGGTTCGCACACGACGTAGAGCGCTGGGAGGAGTTTCAACAGCGCTACTGGCAGGAGCTTGAGGAGCAGCAGAGCGCCCTCGAGGAGCTGGTTGCCAGGGCGAACAGTGGCCGCGTGACGCTCGTCTATGCGGCGAGGGACACCGAGCACAACAATGCCGTGGCCCTGCGCGACTACATGGAACAGGTGTTGGTGAGCTAGGCTGGAGAAGAGCTTTGAGAGAGAAACTGGTTTTTGAGGCCCATGAGAGTTATGCCCTGGGCGTGTTGTTCGCGCTTGACGGTCAAATGCTGGTCTCGGCCGGAATGGACGGCCTGATCAAGCTCTGGACGGTGCCGGAGTGGCAACTGGTGGGCACGTTGCAGGGACACGAAAACAGCGTCAATTCCCTGTCGCTTGCACCCAACGGCCAGACACTGGCGAGTGGGTCTACCGATGCCACCGTCCGTCTATGGACACTGCCGGAGGGCCGGCTGCTGCACACCCTGCGCGATCGCAAGAAGACAGTGTCTTCCGTGCGCATCTCGCCCGACGGATGCCGGGTCGCATCCGCCTCCTATGGTGGCCGTGCGGCCGTCTGGACCACGGAAGGCGAGGAAGTTCTGACCATCGCGGCCAGCAAACAGAACCTCTCTACCGTGGAGTTTGTGGACGGGTCGGCTCTGGCCACCGGCGGGCTCGGGGGCCAGATCTTGCTCTGGGCACTGCCATCGGGTGAGCCGCTGATCTCGCTTCCCGGTCACGAGACTGCCGTCCTTGCTCTGAGGGCGTTGCACGGCGGGCGCACCCTGGCGTCGCTGGGGTACGAGGGCAGAGCCAAGTTCTGGGACACGAAAACCTGGGAGACAGCGGGCAGCCTTGAGATCTCTACCGGCCAGCCCGGTGCGGCGAGGGTACGCGGTATGACCTTTTCGCCGGACGAGAAGATCGTGGCCGTGGCCCTGGAGGGCAAGGTGCAGCTCTGGTCGATCCAGGATGCTGCGCTGATCGAGGAGATGCCGATCAGCACCAGGGCAGTCAACGGCATGGCCTTCTCGCCTGACCTGCGCTGGCTGGTAGTCGGAGGCGCGGACGGGAAGATCCGAATCTGGGAGAATGCGGAACTATGACACAGACAGTGAACGGACAAGAACAGGCCGAGCAGGGCAAGGAGGTCGCAACCCTGGCCGGGGGCTGCTTCTGGTGTCTGGAGGCGGTGTACGAGCAACTGCGCGGCGTGGAAAAAGTAGAGTCTGGCTATGCGGGCGGCCACGTGCCGAACCCGACTTATCGCCAGGTGTCGACCGGCAAGAGTGGGCACGCGGAAGTGGTACAGATCACGTATGGTCCCTCAGTCGTGACCTTTCGGGAGCTTCTGGAGGTGTTTTTCACGATCCACGATCCCACGACTCTGAACCGGCAGGGCGCCGATGTAGGGCCGCAGTATCGGTCGGCCATCTTTACCCACGATGCCGGCCAGAAGGAGACGGCCGAAGAGGTGCTCCGCGAGATAGAGGCTGCCGGTATCTGGGACAAGCCCATCGTAACCGAGGTGAGTCCCCTTGAGACGTTCTATAAGGCGGAGGACTATCACCAGGAGTATTATCGGAACAATGCCTACCAGCCTTACTGCCAGGTTGTGATTGCGCCGAAAGTGAGCAAATTCCGGCAGAAGTATCTGGCCAACCTGAAACCGTCCTTCTCCAGGTAGGGATTGACAGGCGAGACGATGGCTTCGCATGGGGTGCAGTTCGTAAACCAAGACCTTGCGCGCCGCCTGGAGATGGCCTCCGCCTGGCGCAGCGTGGGCTACGCGCGGGCCATCGACAGCCTCTGGCTGGAACAGAAAGTGGCGGTGGAGGCGGTGGGCCGGGGCTTTGCCGTCTACACGGGACCGGCCTTTCCTGTCAACCGGGCTATCGGGCTGGGTTTGAGCGGACCGGTGTGCGAGGACGACCTCGCGCGCATCGAGGAATTCTACCGCTCCCGCAGCGCAGCACCCCGCGTCGACGTCTGTCCGGTGGCCGACGAGTCGCTGCAGGCGCTGCTGCGCCAGCGCGGCTACACGCTTGAGGGGTTTATGAACATCCTGTGGCGCCCGCTGCCACTGCTGCCCGGCGAACTTTTACCGCCGCCCGGCGTCGACATAACACGACCTGGGCTGTCCGACGCCGAACTCTGGCTTCGGACCGTGGCCGACGGCTTCGAGGGTGGCGAGGCTCCGCCGGAGGGTCGCAGCATCCTGGCGCCCAACTTTTACGCTGAAGGTGCCGCGGCGTTCCTGGCCAGGATCGACGGCCAGCCGGTAGGTGGTGGCACGCTTGTCGCGCACGAGGGAGTCGCCGAACTGGGCGGCGCCAGTACGTTA
Organism: Anaerolineae bacterium; assembly: GCA_041300865.1. Taxonomy (GTDB): domain Bacteria; phylum Chloroflexota; class Anaerolineae; order JAAYZQ01; family JAAYZQ01; genus JAAYZQ01. The sequence continues at coordinate 351 of JBFYTF010000466.1, read as the reverse complement.
CTCGCTTATCGCCGGCGCGGTGTGCAGCTTGCTTTGCTGCACGCCCGGCTGGAGGAGGCGGCCCGGGCGGGCAACGACATCGCCATGGCCCAGACGACACCCGGCTCAGACTCGCAGCGCAACATAGAGCGCGCCGGCTTTCGGCTGGCCTACACCCGGGCCCTGCTCAGCCTGCCGCAGTGCTGAAGCCACCGGCACAAGTGCACTTGACCGCAGAACTCTTGGGACGAGGACTATGGACGATTTTTACCGAGAAGAGATCCTGGAACATTACACGAATCCGCACCACTACGGCACCCTGGACGATCCGGACATCAGCCACGAGGAGGCAAATCCGCTGTGTGGCGACCG
>JBFYTF010000461.1:0-9404 GCA_041300865.1 Anaerolineae bacterium | reverse complement strand
TGCCCGGGCCGGCAGGCGTTGTCCAGCCATAAGCTGTCTGCACTTCGGGGAACTCGGCCTGGAGGGCGACCCGGTTCAGAACACCGGTCAACCACAGCTCGGCAACGCCGACGACGACGATGAGTACCACGTAGGGTGCCACCGCCAGCCAGAGGGGCACCGTTCGGATCCCGCCGCCCGGGTTGGGAGCGTGGGGCGATGGGAGCGGGCCGTCGGCGCGGTGCTCGCTGCCCTCGGGCGCCAGGTCACTGGTGGCCAGGGGCCGGACCCGGTAGCGGGGCAGGCGCACAACGAGCGGCGCCACGGCGAGCCCGGCCAAGCCCGCGCCAAAACCGGCCAGGTTCCAGAGGCCGGTCAAGGCCAGGCCTGCCTGTACTGTGGCCATGAGGATGCCCATCATCAGCAGCGCCGGCCAGGCCTGGCGCAGCGAGGACCAGCCCTTATCGATCCAGACTGCCAGGATTCCGCAGCCCAGGCACGTCACGCCTAGCAGGAACGATGACCAAGGCGCCAGCTCGTACCCGGACAGGCCCGACTGGGCCATGAGCGTCAGGAAAGACGAACCCATCGATCCAAAGTTGACGGCCCAGGAGTGGCCGATGGCCACGGCCGAGAGGGCCAGAACCGGCGAGAAGCCGAGGCCGATGAGCAGCGGCGTCGAGATGGCAATGCCCACGCCAAAGCCGGCGACCCCCTGGACGAAGGAGCAAAACACCCAGGCGATGAGCAACAGCTGCATCGTGCGGTCGGAGGTGAGGCGCGAAATCCCGGCGCCCACGACCGCAAGCGCGCCGGCCTCGTCAACCACCCGGTAGAGGGCCATGGCTGCCCAGATGATATAGATCACAAAGAGCGTCAACAGCACACCCTTTAGTTGCGACACCCACAGGACCTCGAGCCCGGCGCCAAAGCCCAGCCAGGCCACGAGCACGGCCACAAGCCAGCCTGCCGGGCCGGCCCTTGTCCCGCCCCAGCGCAGGCCGACCATGAGGACCAGCACCGTGGCGATGGGCGACACGGCGAGAAGCCAGTTCCCGAGGGTGATTTCTGGGGTCTGCATCGCGCCCGTCTGATCCCGTGCTACGCAGCCAACGCCTGCGCCAGGTCGGCGATGATGTCCCCGGCCGCCTCGATGCCCACACTGAGCCGCACGAGCCCGTCGCCGATGCCGATTGCCGCTCGCGCCTGCGGCGAGAGCATGCGGTGGGAAGAGTGGGCCGGATAGAGGGTCAGGCTGTAGACGTCGCCCAGGGTAGTGGCGGGCAGTACCAGGCGCAACGCCTCCATGAAGCGAAAGACCTCCCGCCGGCCGGCGCCGCGCAAGTCAAAGCTCAGCATGCCGCCAAAGCCGCGCCCCTCAAAGAGCCGCTGTGCCAGCTCGTGCTGGGCGTGCTGGGGCAGCCCAGGGTAGTTGACCCGCGCGACGCCAGGGTGACCGGCCAGCCACTCGGCAACCACCTGGGCGTTGGCGCAGTGCTGGCGCATGCGCAGCGGGAGTGTCTTCATCCCGCGCAGCGCCAGCCAGGCCTCCTGTGGTCCCAGGTTGGCGCCCAGCAGCTTCTGTCGCTCGCGCAGATCCAGCGCGCGCTCAGCTGAGCAGGCCACCACACCGGCCATGACGTCACCGTGGCCGCCGATGTACTTGGTAGCCGAGTGCAGGACATAGTCGGCGCCATGCTCCAGTGGCCGGTACAGGTACGGGGTGGCAAAGGTGCTGTCCACGATGAGGCTAGCCCCCGCGCCGTGGGCAATTTCCACCAGGGCGGGCACGTCGGCGACCTTGATCAGGGGGTTGGAGATGATCTCACACAACACCACAGCCGGCTGCTCACTGGCGACGGCCTGGCGCACCTGCTCCAGGTCGGTGATGTCTACGAAACAGGACTGCACTCCCAGCGTTGAGAGTGAACGCTCGAGAAGGGCGTAGGTGGCTCCGTAGACGTCGGCAGCCGAAACCACTTTCGCGCCGGCGCGCGCTCCGGCACTCAGCAACGCGGCGTGGACCGCAGCCATGCCCGAGGAAAAGGCCACGGCATCTTCCGCGCCCTCCACCCCGGCTATCACCCGCTCAAAGCCGGTCACCGTCGGGCTTCCATAGCGGGCATATACGTAGCCGGCCTGCTCCCCGCCAAAGACTGCGTCCAGGTCGGCCATGTCGTCATACAAGTAACCCACGGAATGATAGATGGCCGTGCTGACGGGCGTAAAGTCGGGACGAGAGCTTCGCTCGCCGCCGTGCACCGCCTCCGTAAAGATGTTCCTCTTCTGGACCATTTCTAACCTCTCAATCATGCAGTGATGCAAATCCGCTGTATGCGGGCCGCAGTACGGGTGCACAGCCGCTTGCCCCTGCAGCGCAAGCGCAAGCGTGCGCCCCTTCTCGGCCCTTTTGGGTCTCTTTCGGGGCTAGCCAAAACGCCCCGTGACGTAATCCTCAGTGCGCCGCTCGCCGGGGGTTGTGAACAGAAGCTGGCCCGGACCGGTCTCCACCAGCTCGCCGTTGAGCAAAAAGGCGGCCAGATCGGCCACCCGAGCTGCCTGCTGCACACTGTGGGGCACCAGGACGACGGTGTAGTTCTGTTTCAGGACCTCGAGCGAGGCCTCTACCTTGGCCGTCGACAGGGGATCGAGCCCAGAGGTTGGGTTGTCGAGGAGGATGACCTCGGGCTCCAGGGCCAGGCTGCGGGCGATGCACAGGCGCTGCTGCTGCCCACCCGAAAGCCTCATCGCCGGCTCGTCCAGGCGATCCTTGACCTCGTCCCAAATGGCAGCCTGCTTCAGACAGCGCTCGACCAGCTCGTCGAGGCGCGCCGGGTTCTTTTCGCCGCTCATCTCCGGGCCATAGGTGACGTTCTGCCGGATGGACAGGGGCAAGGGAATGGGCATGGCAAAAACCATGCCCACCCGCCGGCGCAGATCGGTCACGTCAATGCCCGGCCGGTAGATATCCTCGCCGTCGAGGAGGACCTGGCCCTCCACCCGAACCTCCTCGCTCTCGATGAGGTCGTTGAGCCGGTTCAGGCTGCGCAGCAGCGTGCTCTTGCCCGCGTGGGAAGGTCCAAAGATGACGGTGATCTGGTTGGCCGGGATGTCGAGGCTGACGTCCCGCAGCGCCGTGTCGCCGCCGTAGTGAATGCTCAGGTTGCGGATGGAAAACTTGGCTACCACTGGCGCCTCCGGCGGAAGCGGCTGCGGAGCACTGTGGCTACCAGGTTCAGGCCCAAGACCAATACAAGGAGCACGAGGGCCGTGCCATACTGGACTTCCAGGGGCATGCCCGGCACCTGCGTGGAAATGACGTACAAGTGGTAGGGCAAGGCCATCGTGGGGCTGAAAGGGCTTTGGGGCAATTGGGGCAGGTAAAAGGCCGCGGCGGTGAACAGAATTGGCGCCGTCTCACCGGCCGCCCGCTCCAGGCCCAGGATGACCCCCGTCAATATGCCGGGCAACGCGTTGGGCAGGACCACGTGCCGCACGGTCTGCCACCGGCTGGCCCCCAGGCTGCGGCTGACCACCCGAAAGCGCTGGGGCACCGTGAGCAGCGCTTCCTCAGCCGTGGAGATCACCACAGGCATGGTCATCAGGCCCAGGGTGAGGCTGCCGGCCACGATACTGGCGCCAAAGCCGAGGAACAGGACAAACATCCCGAGGCCAAAGAGGCCATAGACCACGGAGGGAATGCCGGCCAGGTTGATGATGGCCAGGCGGATGGTGCGCGTCAGCGAGGTGTCGCGGGCGTACTCGGCCAGGTAGATGGCGGCGCCAAGGGCAAACGGAATGCTGGCAATGGCCGTGCCAAAGGTCAGGAGCACGGTGCCGACGATGGCCGGCAGAATGCCGCCCTCCTTCATCCCGTTGCTTGGGAAGTCGGTGAGAAACTCCCAGCTTATCGCTGCCAGGCCCTGCACCACGATATAGCCTACGACCAGCACGATGGGCACGACCACGACCACGGCGAGGAACGTCAGCAGGGCAAAGGCGATCCGCTGCGTTACCTGGGCAGACATGGCAGCCTTTCTTTCGCTCGTCCTTCCGTCGCCACCCGTCGACCTCCTCAGCCCATCAGCCGCCCGCCGCGCCGAGGCCCGGCCTTGATAACCACAATGGACGCGACGGCATTGATGATAAACGTCACGACAAAGAGCAGGATACCCACGGCAAAGAGCACGTGGTAGTGGGTGCTGCCCTGGGCCACCTCACCCATCTCTGCGGCGATGGTGGCCGTCATGGTCCGCGCCGGTAGGAACAGGGCCCCAAGCTCGCGGGGAATCCGCGCCGCATTGCCCGTGACCATCATCACGGCCATCGTTTCGCCAATGGCCCGGCCGATGCCCAGCATGACGGCAATAATGACCCCGGAACGCGCCGCCGGCATGACCACCCGCCAGATGGTCTGCCAGTGAGTTGCTCCGAGGGCCAGGGCGCCGTCGCGGTAGGACGCCGGCACGGCGTCGATGGCATCTTCGGCGACGCTAATGATCGTCGGCAGGGCCATGTAGGCCAGCATCAACGACCCGGTAAAAGCCGTCAGGCCGGTCGGCACCTCCAGTGACTCGCGGATCAGGGGCGAGATGGCGACCATACCCAGAAAACCCAGGACCACCGACGGAATGCCTGCCAGCACTTCGATGAGGGGCTTCAGGATTTCCCGCAGCCAGTTGGGTGCCAGCTCCCGGACAAAGATGGCCGCGGCCAGGCCGAGAGGCAGGGCGATGACCAGCGCGCCGGCTGTGACGAGCAGCGAGCCGAGGATCAGCGGCAGCGTGCCGTAGAGCCCTTCGTTGGGATACCAGCGCTGCCCAAAAAAGTTCTGGAGCGGGACCTCCCAGAAAGCGGGTGCTCCCTCCAGGAGTAGAAAGGCAAAGATCAGCAGCACGAACAAGATTGCCGAGAAGCCGGCCACCCGGATCAGCGTCTCGGTCAGGAATTCTCGCTGCCGCACTCCGCGCATCGGCACCCCTTCCTCCGGCTCTAGCCGCCGGACTCTTCTTCGATGGGCACAAATCCCAGCTCGCGCACGATCTCCTGCCCCTCGGAACCCAGGATCCAATCCAGGTAATCGCGCACGGCGCCTTCCGGCTCCCCGGCGGTATAGATGTACAGCCCGCGAGCAATGGGATAGCTGCCATTGCGCACCGTCTCGATGGACGGCAGGACCGCGGTCGCTCCGGTCTCGGGCGCCACGGCCACGACCTTCTGGTCGGGAGTCACATAGCCCAAGCCGTCATAGCCGATGGCATTCGGGTTCTGCCGCACCTCGGCCGAGATGCCCTCCGACGAGGGCATGAGCAGCGTGTCCGGCGAAAAGAGCGTATCGTCGTCCTCGCGCCCGCCGCGCAGCACCTCCTCCAGGAAGTACACGTGGGTGCCGCTGTTCGACTCGCGGGAGAGGAGCACGATGGGCCTGTCTTCGCCACCCACTTCCCGCCAGTTGGTGATCTTGCCGGAGTAGATGTCCGAGATCTGGGGAATACTTAGCGCTTCAACCGGGTTGCTGGGGTGGACGACGATGGCGATAGCGTCGCCGGCCACCACGTGCTCCACCGGCTCGATGCCGTTCGCCTCGGCCTGCGCCCGCTCGTCGTCCTTGATCTCGCGCGAGGCATTGGCCATGTCCGCTGTGCCGTTGATGAGCGCCGCAATCCCTGTTCCCGAGCCGCCGCCGGTGACGGCAACTTGCACTTCGGGGTGCAGCTGGCCATACGTCTCTGCCCAGGCCAGGGCCAGATTGACGATCGTGTCCGAGCCCTTGTTTTCGATGGTGGTCGCCGGCCCTGCAGCCGGAGTCCCGCCTCCGTCGCCAAAGACCCCGCAGCCCGCCTGGACGGCCAGCAGGCAAAGGGCCAGTAGGGCTCCTATTCTCCTCCCCCCTTGCACTTTCACATCCTACCTACCAGGGCGTGACGTCGTAACCTGCCCGATTATATCATCTGTGGTACAGGACGCAACTTGTGCGCCATCTGTTGCCCAAGAGCAGGAGAACAACGGATTCGGAGGATAACGCCTCGCGGCTGCCACATTGCTGTCGCCAGGAGTGGCAGGACAAGCCCTGCCCGGCAACTTGCATCCTGTGGCACATCTGTTACAATCTTTGCGAAGCAAGCGATGGAGGAAACGCCGTGACCGATGCAGAAAAGATGAGCGTGCGCGATCTGCACCTCTTTTACGGCGAGTTCGAGGCCCTGAAGGGCATCACGGTGGCCATCAAGGCAAGGCAGATCACGGCCCTCATCGGCCCATCCGGCTGCGGCAAGAGCACGTTCCTCCGTTGCCTCAACCGCATGAACGACACCATCCCCAGCGCCCGGGTGTCGGGCGAGGTGCTCCTCGACGGCCAGGACATTTACGCGCCGTCGTTCGACGTCGTCAGCCTGCGCCAGCGGGTGGGAATGGTCTTCCAGCGGCCCAATCCCTTTCCCCAGTCGGTGTACGACAACGTCGCCTTTGGTCCCCGCGTGTTGGGCCTGCACAAGACGCGCAGCCTGGACGATATCGTCCGCACGAGCCTGCAGGGCGCGGCCCTGTGGGAAGAGATCAAGGGCAAGCTGAAGGCCCCGGCCCTGGAGCTGAACTCGGGCCAGCAGCAGCGGCTATGCATCGCCCGGGTGCTGGCCGTCCAGCCGGAGGTCATCCTCATGGATGAGCCGGCCTCGGCCCTGGATCCGGAGGCCACGCTGTCCATCGAGGAGCTCATGCGTCGCCTCGAAGAAGAGTACACCATCGTGATCGTCACCCACAACATGCAGCAAGCCGCCCGGGCTTCAGACTGGACCGGCTTCTTTTGGCTGGGCAAGATGATCGAGTACGGCCCGACGGAACAGATCTTTACCGCACCTGCCGAAAAGCTGACTGAGGACTATATCACGGGGCGCGCAGGGTAGCGGCCTGCCGCGGGGTCAGGTGATGTCGACCACCGTCGTGATAGCGGCCAGCGTTCCGTCCAGGAAGGGCCGGTCCATCACGAGCTCGATGGCCCCCTGGGGGCACGCTTCTACGCAGCGGCCGCAACCGCGGCAGGTGTCTGTGATGAGGGCCCGGCCATCGACCATCTCCATGGCGTCCACGAAACAAACGCCGGCGCACGTGCCACAGCCAATGCAGCCCTCCCCAACCCGCACCGACACACCGGGCATGGCCGTCACCTTGGCACCGATCTGCGACGATACGTGGGGCAGTACGCGCCACAGGCAGCAGCAGGGGCAGCAGCTGCAGATGGTGAGCAACTTCTGCGCCGGGCCGATCCCCAGCCAGAGCGTGTCCAGCTTGTTGCGACCGACCATGTGCACCAGGCCGGCCTCGCGCGCGCGGCGCACGTGGGCCAGGGCCTCGTCACGGCTGACCGGATGGCCCAGGGCGGGGTTGATGCCCGCCGCGGCTTGGCCGAGAAAGAGGCAGCCGACGTCGATGGGATAGTCGTGGCAGCCGTCGGCGTCGCGGCAGATGCAGCGATCCATTACCCACAGGGTGCTCGCTTGTTCGATCAAGTGGTCGACCACGCGCGATGGCAGCACCATCTCCTCAAGGGGGCAACGTTCTCGTTGACCGGCACCACTCCGTCGCGGGGCAGGTAGATCATGCGGTCGCCCTCAAACAGCAGGTGGTCGATGAGGGCTCCCAGCAAGGGCAGCCGGGTGGCCCGCGCCAGGAGAAAGCGACCGGGAAAGGCAGTCTTGACCAGGGTCACGAACCAGCGGGGGCGGCTCAGCGGGCCACCGCCAGACTGTGCGACAGGCTCACCCTTCAGCCTGCGTGCGGGGCCAGTCGTTCGCCAGCCAGCGCCGCGTGGCCTCGCCCAGCCGCTGCAGCGGGGCCCGCACCCGAGTACACTCGGGCAGCGAGTTGAGGAACATCGGCCCGTACGATTTGGTCAGCACGCGTTTGTCCAGGATGACCACCACGCCCCTGTCTGTCTTGGTCCGGATCAGCCGCCCGAAGCCCTGCCGGAAACGGAGGATCGTCTCCGGTATGGCATACTCGCCAAAGGGTTCGTCAAACGTTTCTGAGCGGGCGGCAAAGATTGGATCGTCGGGCACGGAGAAGGGCAGTCGGGCGAGGACCAGCACGCTCAGGGCGGGACCGACAACATCGATGCCCTCCCAAAAGCTGCGGGTGCCCATGAGCACCGACTTTGGGGTGGTACGAAAGCTCTCCAGGAGTTGGGCCCGCGAGGTACCCGACCCCTGTTCCAGGACGGCAATGCCGTCGCCGGCCAGGGCTCGGCTGATGGCCCTGGCGGAGGTTCGAAGCTGATAGTAGGAGGTGAACAGAACCAGGGTGCGGCCTTGGGCAGCCCGGCAGACCTCGATGAGGGCCTCGTCGACCATTTTCTGATAGTGGGGCTGGTTTGGCTCGGGGATGTCCATAGGCAGGTAAAGCAGCGTCGAATTCTTGTAGTCAAAGGGCGAGCCCACCGTCAGCTCATCGGCGTCCCAGGCATTGAGCCGCTCGCGAATAAAGTCAAACTGCCCGTCGGCGGTGAGCGTGGCCGAGGTGAGGATCACCGAACGCTTGCTGTGGAACAGGTGCTCCTGGACCAGGCTGCCGACGTGGAGCGGGGCGGCGTGGAGCGTGACGCGCTCGTCGCGGCTAGAGATCGTCGCCCAGTAAACCTGGGACGGGGAAGGCTCGGCGATGCAGCCATTAATCTGGTCGCGAGCGTCGCGCAGCTGAGCCAGGTAGCCGGCGCAATCCTGGGTCAAGCCCTCCAGGTCGCGCACGTCATATCCCTCCAGCTCGTCCAATCCCCGGTAGAGCTGCTCGAGCTCCTCGACGATGCGACAGAGCTGAAGGTAGAGGTTCTCCCACCCGACCTCGACCTCGCTCCAGGCCGGCTGCACGCGCAGCCCGCTCGTCAGGCGCAGCCGCTGATCGTACTCGCCGCGGCCGCCGCTGTGCTCCTGCAGAAAGCTGCCCAGGACGTGGAAGAAGGCATAGACGCTTGTGACGGCCGCCTCGACATGCCTTTGGATCTGGCTCACGTGGCCCTCGAGCGTAGTCCAGGGCTCCGGCGGGAGAGCGCCCCGGCAGCGCGAGAGCAGCTCAGCAAGAAAGCCGGAATAGCGGCGCACGCCGGTGGGCCGCGCAAGCTCGTTTAAGGTTCGCTCCAGCGTCCGTTGGTCGCCCTCGAAGCTCAGCTGCCTCGTGACGCTGTTCTCCAGGTGGTGCGCCTCGTCGACGATGAGGTAGCGATACTCGGGCAGCACCCGTCCGCCCCAACGATCGACGGCCACGTCCGACAGCAGCAAGGCATGGTTGACAATGACCAGGTGCGCGCGCTCGGCCGCGCGCCGGGCGCGGTAGAAAAAGCAGCGCCCGCGCTCGCGAAAGCGGCAACCCTGCGCCGAGCAGGTGTCGCTCTCGGCCGAGATCTTGCTCCACAGAGCTTGCTCCTGCGGATCGGGCAT
>JBFYTF010000458.1:0-3695 GCA_041300865.1 Anaerolineae bacterium | reverse complement strand
CTGCCTGTCCTGCTCGAAGAGCTGGCCGGAGCAGGGGTCGCGGCGGAGCAGATCGTCCTGATTAACGCCCTCGGCACCCACCGGCCCCAGACGTCCGACGAGCTGCGGCGGATGCTGGGCGAGGAGACCGTGGCGCGCTACCGCATCGTCCAGCACGACGCCTGGGGCAAAGCGGACCTGGTTCCCGTGGGCGTCAACAGGGCGGCGCGGACGGTTGGCGTGAACCGTGCCTACGTCGAGGCCTCGTGCCGCATCCTGACCGGCTTTATCGAGCCCCACATGTTTGCCGGTTTCAGCGGGGGGCCCAAGGCAGTGCTGCCGGGCATCGCCGGCATCGAGGCCATCCTCGACAACCACGGCCCGGCCATGATCTCGGATCCGGCTGCCACCTGGGCGGTCACCGGCGGCAATCCGATCTGGGAAGAGATGCTGGACATCGCGCAGAAGACAGCGCCGACGTTTCTGCTGAACGTCACCCTGAACCAGGAGCGGCGCATCACGGGCGTGTTTGCCGGCGAGCTGCTGGCGGCCTATCGCCAGGGCACGGCCCTGGCGCGGCAAAGCACCGTCCGGCCTGTCAAGGGGCCCTTTGACCTGGTCATTACCTCCAACAGCGGCTATCCGCTGGACCTGAACCTTTACCAGGCGGTCAAAGGCATGTCGGCCGCGGCCCAGATCGTGCGGCCCGGGGGCGACATCGTGCTGGCGGCCGAGTGTTGGGACGGCATTCCCGATCACGGCGAGTACAAGCGTCTTCTCTGGGAGGCGGCCTCGCCTGCCGAGCTGCTGGCGAGGGTCATGGCCCCTGGCTTTCGCTGCCACGACATGTGGGAGGTTCAGATCCAGGCACAGGTGCAGCGGAAGGCTCGAGTACACGTCTATGCCGGCGGGCTGTCTGACGAGGAGCTGCGGCGAGCGCACGTGATCCCCTGCCGCTCCGTGGAAGAGACCGTGGCCGCGGTTCGCCGCGCGAACCCGGCGGCGACCATTGCCGTGCTGCCCGACGGGCCCCAGGTGGTTCCGGTCCTGGACTCGGGCTCGTAGCCTCACACACGGCGGCGTGTGGTTTGCGCGCGGAAGACAGGAGAGAGAGATGGGCGAGTATGGGACGGTGACGGCCGCTATCGTCGCCGAGCTGCGAGAGATCGTAGGCGCGCAGGGTGTGATCCATGGGCAGCCGGAGCGCATGCTGAGCTACGCCCACGACGAGGTGGCCGGCGAGGAGCACGCCCACATGCCCGATGTCGTCGTTAAGCCCGATACGGCGCAGCAGGTCGCCGCCATCATGCGCCTGGCCAACCGCGAGCGGATCCCGGTCACCCCCCGCGGCGGCGGCACCGGCCTGTCCGGTGGCGCCGTGCCCGTCTGCGGCGGCATCGTCCTGTCCGTGGAGCGCATGAACCGCATCCTGGAGGTGGACCGTGAGAACATGGTCATCACCGTCGAGCCGGGAGTGGTGACGCACGAGATCAACCAAGAGGTGCAGAAGGTCGGCCTCTTTTACGCCGGCTATCCCATGAGCCTCGAGTCGTGCTTTGTGGGCGGCAACGTGGCCGAAAACGCGGGCGGCGGGCGGGCCATCAAGTACGGCGTCACAGGGCGCTACGTCCTGGGCCTGGAGGTGGTGCTGCCCACGGGCGAGATCGTGCAGCTGGGCGGCAAGCGCGTCAAGGACGTCACCGGCTATGACCTCCTGCACCTGATGGTCGGCTCCGAGGGCACGCTGGGCATCTTTACGCGCATCACGCTGCGGCTGCTGCCCACCCCGGCCGCCCGGGCGGTGCTCCTGGTGCCCTTTGCCGACGTGCCGGCGGCCATCGCGGCCGTGCCGCGGGTCATGACTCTGGCCCACCTGCTGCCCGCCTCCGTGGAATTCATGGACCGCCTGTCTGTCGAGACAGCTTACCGCTTCCTCGGCGAGGGCCTGCCCCACCCCAACGTGGGCGCGATGCTGCTCATCGAGGTAGACGGCAACAGCCCGGAACAGGTGGAGGCCGAGTACGAGGCCGTTGCCGAGCTGTGCCTGGAAGCGGGTGCCCTGGACGTGTACGTGGGCAACACCGCCGACACGGAGCGCAAGATGTGGCGGCCCCGGCAGAACCTGGCCGAAGCATTCAAGGCCATCAGCCCGGTGCAGAGCCTGGAGGATATTGTCGTGCCGCTGGCCCAGATCCCGGCGCTCATGCCCGAGCTGGAGAGGCTGTCGCAGGAGTACGGCGTGCACATCCCCTGCTACGGCCACGCCGGCGACGGCAACCTGCACGCCACTCCGGTCAAGCGGCCCGAGACGTCGCTGGACGAGTGGCACAGGCGTCTGCCAGATCTGCTGGCCGACCTGTATGCCGTCGTCGCCCGGTTGGGAGGGACGATCAGCGGCGAGCACGGTGTGGGCTCAAAGCGGGCGGCCTACCTGCCCCTGGTCATGGACCCCCTGCTCATCGACCTGCAGCGCCGGATCAAGGCCGTCTTTGACCCGCACAACGTCCTGAACCCGGGCAAGATTTTTGCTTCTTGACGAACAGCGCTTTTTGGGTTATAATGCCCCCTACCGGAACACCGTCCCGTTCCGCGGCTCCATTGCCCACATATCGCACTCAGAGCAAGGCCGCTCCTGTCCCTGGCGTGTAACCGTTGTGGCGCACGCCGTGTCCACAATCTGAGCATTCGCTCAAAAAACAGGAGGTGTGTGGTGTTTGACGGACTCGCACTGGCGAAGCCGAGGACCCAGTCTGTGGCCCTTGGCGTTGTCGTGGCTGTGCTTCTCATCGTGGGGTTGGCTGTGCCTATCCAGGCCCAGGATTACCCTGAGGTCATCCCTCTGCCCGATGGCTGGCAACCGGAGGGCATTGCCATCGGCGAGGGGACGACGTTCTACGTCGGCTCGTTGGCGACCGGTGCCATTTATCGCGGCGACCTGCTCACCGGGCAAGGATCCGTCCTTGTGCAGCCCCCGGAAGGCCGCATCGCCGTGGGCCTGGCCTATGACCCTGTGACCCGGTTCCTGTGGGTAGCAGGCGGGCCCGGAGGAGCGGGCTACGTCTATGACACCGTCCGGGGCCGGAGCGTGAGAGTATATCAATTTGCCGACCCCGCCACCACGAGCACGTTTGTCAACGACGTGGTCGTGACGGACTATGGTGCCTTCTTCACCGACTCCTTCCGCCCCGTTCTCTACTTCGTGCCTTTTGGAGGGAGCAACCGCTTGCCCGATCGCTTCGCATTCAGGGAGATCCCCCTCGGCGGCGAATTCGAGTTCATCGAGGGTGCGTTTAACGCTAACGGCATAGAGGCCTTGCCGAATGGCAGGACGCTTATCGTCATCAACAGCACCACGGGCAAGCTGTACCGGGTCAATCCCTTCACCGGTCAGGTGATCGAGATCGAGGTTACGGGTGGCGAGTTGACCATGGGCGACGGCATCCTCCTCGACGGGCGGACGCTGTACGTGGTGCGCAACCGCGCGAACGAGATCGCCGTAGTGCAGCTCAACAACGTGCTGACGATCGGCCGCGTGGTGGGCACCATCACCGACGACGACTTTGACGTGCCGACGACGATCGATCAGTATGGCGACGCGCTGTATGCGGTGAATGCCCGCTTTGGGACGCCGCCCGGCCCCGACGTGGAGTACTGGGTTACAAGGGTCATGAAGCCCTAGCAGGGCGGCGAAGAGATCTTGACGTCGTGCGCGCTTT
>JBFYTF010000544.1:0-2638 GCA_041300865.1 Anaerolineae bacterium | reverse complement strand
CAGATCGTCACGTCGGTCGTGACTGTGGTCGGTGTTTTGGTTATGATGCTGACCATTAGCTGGCTGATGACCCTGGTAGCGCTGTTGATCGTGCCGGTGACGATGGGCATCATTGGCCTGGTCGTGAGCCAGTCGCAGAAGTACTTCAAGCAACAGCAGGAATACCTCGGCCACGTCAACGGACACGTCGAGGAGATGTTTGGCGGGCACCTGGTGATGAAGGCCTTCAACGGCGAAGCCGAGAGTGTAGAGCGCTTTGACGGGCTGAACGGGACGCTGTACGCGTCAGCCTGGAAGTCCCAGTTTCTGTCGGGGCTGATGTTTCCCATCATGGGTTTTGTGGGCAACATTGCCTTCGTGGGCATCGCGGTTCTTGGTGGCTACCTCGCCGCGCAAAATGCCATCACCGTCGGAGATATCCAGGCTTTCATCCAATACATGCGTTCGTTCACACAGCCGCTGACCCAGATCGCCAATATCTCTAACGTTCTGCAACAGACGGCTGCTGCGGCCGAGCGCGTCTTTGAGTTCCTCGGCGAAGAGGAAGAGCTGCCCGACGTACAAGATGCCGTCCCGCCGTGCGACATCGAGGGTCACGTTGCCTTCGAGAATGTGCGATTCGGCTATAGCCCCGACAATGTCGTCATCCACGATTTCACAGCCGATGTCCAGCCGGGGCAAAAGATCGCCATCGTCGGCCCCACCGGCGCGGGCAAGACGACTATGGTCAAGTTGCTCATGCGCTTCTATGACGTCGACAGCGGCGCCATCCTGATTGATGGACACAACATCCGAGACTTCAAGCGCGAGGACCTGCGCTGCATGTTCGGCATGGTCCTCCAGGACACCTGGCTGTATAACGACACGATCATGGAGAACATCCGCTATGGGTGGTCCGGTGCCAGCGACGAGGAGGTGATTGCCGCGGCCAAAGCGGCCCGTGTGGATCATTTTGTGCGCACCCTTCCCGAAGGTTACCATCTGGTGCTCAACGAAGAGGTGACGAACATCTCGCAGGGCCAAAAACAGCTTCTGACCATTGCCCGAGCCATCTTGATCGATCCCAAGATGCTGATCTTGGACGAGGCTACGAGCTCGGTGGACACGCGCACAGAAGTCTTGATTCAGGAAGCCATGCAAAACCTGATGGAGGGTCGTACCAGCTTTATCATCGCCCACCGGCTGTCGACCATCCGTAATGCCGATCTGATCCTGGTGATGAACGACGGGGACATTATCGAGCAAGGCGGGCACGAAGAACTGCTGGCACGCGGCGGCTTCTATGCCGAGCTCTACAACAGCCAGTTCGAGCACGTGGAGGCTGAAGAAGTCAAGCTCGCCGCTTGACGCCAGTCGAGCTCATCCCGCCGCTTGCCGCGCGAGCGGTCTGGCGGCGTGGTTGGGTTCTCCGCTCGAGCGTGCCAGGTGGCAGGGGTAGCAGTGCCTTGGACGCCGTGCTCACCTTATGGTACAATGCCTCCAAGCTGCAACGAGGGAGGGGCAAGGGACAACATGGGTTACAACTATGCAGTTCTGGGCGCGGGGCGGCAGGGCACAGCCTGCGCCTACGACATGATCAATCTCGGCGAGGCCGAGACTGTCGTCCTGGCGGATCAGTCGCTGGCCGCGGCCGAAGCGGCGGCACAACGCGTGAACGGGCTGCTGGGTACCGACCGCGCCCAGGCGCGCCAGCTGGACGTGAGGGATCATTCTGCCGTCGTAGTGGCGCTCGCGGGCGTTGACGCTTTCCTCAGTGCCGTCCCGTACTACCACAACCTGGCGATCACCCGCGCCGCCATAGAGGCCGGCGCCAGCATGTGCGACCTGGGGGGCAACACGGAGGTGGTCCGCCAGCAGCTCGAGCTTGATGAGGCAGCCCGGGCGGCGGGCATCAGCGTCGTGCCCGATTGCGGGCAGGTGCCGGGTATGGGCACCAGCCTGATGGTCTATGCTATGAGCCTGCTGGACGAGACCGACGAGGTGCTTATGTGGGATGGTGGCCTGCCGCAGAATCCTCGCCCGCCCTTTAACTACCTGGCCACTTTCCACATGGCCGGCCTGACGAACGAGTTTGCCGAGCCGGGCCTCTTCCTGAGGGAGGGCAAGCCGGTGTTGGTGCCGCCCTTGGAGGAGCTGGAGATGGTTGACTTTCCACCGCCTATTGGCCGGGTCGAGGCCTTTACCAGCAGCGGTGGGGTGTCGACCATGCCCTGGACCTTTGCCGGCAAGGTGCGGACGCTTCAGAACAAGACGATCCGCTACCCAGGCCACCTGGCCCAGCTGCGGGCCTTTTACCACCTGGGGTTGTGGGGCACCGACCCGGTGCGGGTCGGCGAGCAGGAGGTTGTGCCCCGCGAGCTGTTCCACCAGCTCTTTGCCCCCCGGGTGACCTTTCCCGGCGACCGCGATGTGTGTGCGATCCTGATCCACGCCACGGGACGGAAGGATGGCCGGCGGGCTCGCGCCGTGGTGGAGGTGCTGGACTTTTACGACGAGGAGACAGGCTTTACGGCCATGGAGCGGAGCACCGGTTGGGACGGAGCGATCGTCGCCGCCATGATGGCGCGCGGGCAGACGCCGTGCGGTGCCGTGCCCCTGGAGTTGGCTGTGCCACCGGGCCTATTTGTGAACGAGCTGG
>JBFYTF010000495.1:0-6237 GCA_041300865.1 Anaerolineae bacterium | reverse complement strand
CTGGTGGTCGAGCGCCGGCACGTGGTGGGTGGCGCGGCGGTCACCGAAGAGCTGCTCCCCGGCTACAAGTACTCGGTCGCTTCCTACGTCGTCAGCCTGCTGCGACCCGAGATCATCCGCGAGCTGGAGCTGCCCCGCCACGGGCTAGAGATCCTGCCGCTGGAGAGCACCTTTACCCCCCTGCCCGGCGGCGATTTCCTGGTGCGCTGGGCCGACCACGACCAGACCCGGCGCGAGATCGCCCGCCATTCACCGCGCGATGCCGAGGCCTACGACGAGTTCGGGCAGCTCATGCTGCGCATGGCCCGCGCCGTCAAGCCTATCCTGGGTATGGTGCCGCCGGACCCCGGCTCGCTGGATCCCCGCGAGCTGCTCAGGCTGGCCCGGCTCGGCCTTCACCTGCGCGACTTAAGCGAGAAGGATCTCTATGCCCTGACCAAGCTGCTGACCATGAGCGCCGCCGACTTCCTGGACGAGTGGTTCGAGGGTGAGGCGCTGAAGGCGACCATGTCGGCCAGTGGCATCATCGGCACCCTTTTGGGCCCCCGCTCGCCTGGGACGGCCTACGTTTTGCTGCACCACTACATGGGCGAGATCGACGGCGTCTTCCGGGCGTGGGGCTTTGCCCGCGGCGGCAACGGCGCTGTCAGCCAGGCGATTGCCGCCGCCGCCCGGCGCTGGGGCGCCGAGATCCGGACGGGAGCGCCGGTGGCCCAGATCCTCGTGCGCAACGGCGAGGCCCTGGGTGTGGTCCTGGAGGGTGGCGAAGAGATCCGGGCCAGGGTTGTGGTCTCGAACCTGGACCCCAAGCGCACCTTCCTGAAGCTGCTCCCGCCCGACAGCCTGCCGCCCGAGTTTGAGGATGCCGTAGGGCGCTATCATACCCGCGGCTCGTCGGCCAAGATGAACCTGGCCCTGGCTGCCCTGCCCGAGTTCAGCGTGCTGGCCGGCAAGGACGTCTCCCGGCCGGCGGGGGCATGGCCCCACCTCCGGGGTGCCATCTCCATCAGCCCCGACCTCGACTACCTGGAGCAGGCCTACGACGATGCCCGGCAGGGCAGCTTCTCGCGGCGGCCTTACCTGGACATCATCATCCCGTCGCTCATCGATCCCGGCATGGCGCCGCCGGGTAAGCACGTCATGTCGATCTTTGTCCAGTACGCCCCCTACGACCTGACCGGCGGCTGGAGCGATAGCCGGCGACAGGCGCTGGGCGAAACGGTGATCAACACTCTCGCCGAGTACGCGCCCAACCTGAAGGACGTCATCCTGCACGCCCAGGTCCTGACGCCGTGGGACCTGGAGGAGACGTTTGGCCTGACGGGGGGCAACATCTTTCACGGCGAGCTGGCACTGCAGCAGCTGTTCTTCCTGCGGCCGGTGCCCGGCTGGGCCGGCTACCGGACCCCGATCCGCAACCTCTACCTCTGCGGGTCGGGAGCCCACCCGGGCGGCGGGGTGTCGGGTGCTCCGGGACGGCTGGCGGCGCTGAGGATCCTTGGCCGCCGGCCCGACAAGGCCGTGCAGGAGTAGCGAAAGGATGCAGGCAGGGTACGACGCAGTCATCATCGGTGCCGGGCACAATGGCCTGGTGGTTGCCGGCTACCTGGCTCGCGCCCGAAGGCGGGTGTTGGTGCTGGAGAGGCGGGATGTCGTCGGCGGGTCGGCCGTGACCGAGGAGGTCGTCCCCGGGTTTCGCTTTGACTGCGGCGCACACCGCCTGGGCTGGGTGCCGGCGCAGATCCTGGCCGACCTCGACCTGGCACGACACGGGCTGCACGTCCTACCGTCCAACCCGGGGCTGGTGGCCCTCCAGCCGGGCGGCGAAGCCCTCGTCCTGTGGCGCAGCCCGACGCGAACAGCCGCTGCGCTGCGCCGCTTCTCGCCGGGCGCCGCCGAGCGCTGGCCCTCGTTTGTCGGCTGGCTCGGACGCCTGGCGCGCGTTCTGCGTCGCGTGTACATGGCTCCCCCGCCGCGGCCCACCTCCAGCCGCCCGGCCGACCTCTTTGCCCTCCTGGACCTGGGCGTGCACCTTCGCCTGCTGGGCAGGGACGAGATGTTGGAGCTGATGCGCGTCGCGTCCATGCCGGTGGCCGAGTTCCTGGACGAGTGGTTCGAGCACCCGGTTCTGAAGGGTGCCCTGGCGGCAGCGGGCGTGCGCGGCCTCGCCCAGGGCCCGCGATCGGCGGGCACAACCTACCAGATGCTCCACGGTTGGGCCGGCAGCCAACCTGACTCGTTCGAGACGGGCATTTGGGTCCAGGGGGGCATCGGCAACCTGGCCGCCAGCCTGGCCGACGCGGCCCGCCGGCGAGGCGCCGAGATCCGCACCGGCTCCGAGGTGCGGCGGGTTGCCGTCCGGGATGGCCGGGCGGTGGGCGTGGTCCTCGCCGGCGGGCAAGAGATCACGGCCGCACAGGTCATCTCTAATGTGGGTCCGCAAAGCACCTTCCTGGGGCTCGTGGATCCGGTGGACCTGGACGTCGAGTTTCTACGCCAGGTGCAAAACATCAAGCTCCGGGGCATGGTGGCGAAGGTGAACCTGGCGCTGTCGGAGCTGCCCCGCTTTGCAGGGCTGCCCGGTGAAGACCAGGTGTGGGGCGGGCCGCTTGTCGTGAGCCCCAACCTCGATTACGTGGAGCAAGCGTGGCTGGACGCCAAGTACGGCCGGGTGTCAAGCCGGCCCATCCTCGAGATCCAGGTGCCGTCGGCCGTCGACCGCTGGCTGGCACCCCCTGGGCAGCACGTCATGTCGATCCTGGTGCAGTACGCCCCCTACCACCGCAGCGACGCCGCCTGGGATAGGGCACAGGGCGAGGCGCTGGGCGACGCGGTGGTCCAGGTGCTGGGCGAGTACGTCCCCAACCTGGAGGCAGCCGTTATCCACCGCCAGGTGCACACGCCGGCAAGCCTGGAGGCGACCTTTGGCCTGAGGGAGGGGAACATCTATCACGGCGAGATGACGCTGGATCAGCTGCTGTTCATGCGTCCGGTGCCCGGCTGGGCCTGGTACCGGACGCCCATCGAGGGGCTGTATCTGTGCGGCGCCGGGACGCATCCCGGCGGCGGAGTGACAGGCGCGCCGGGCTACAACGCTGCCCGGCAGATCTTGCGGGATACGAGCTAAGACAGGTGGGGTGCACCCCATGAGAGGTGCACCCCACCTATGTGCCTGCTAGCGGGCCGGCTCCATGTCGCGGGTATAGTCGCCGGAGCGCGCGAGGCTGTTGAGCCGCGAGCGCTCGGCAAAGATCTGCTGCGCCTGGGGCACGTTGCGCCGCTCGCCCCGCCAGGCCTTGAGCGAGTACTCTTGCAGAGCCCGGCCGTAGGAGAAGCTTAGCTCCCACGGAAAACGGCCCATGCGGTTCATGGCGCTCAGGTGCTCCGTGGCCTGCTCCGGGCTCTGGCCGCCCGACAAAAAGACGATGCCCGGCACCGCCGCGGGTACACTGCGCAGCAGCGTGCGTACGGTAGCCTCGGCTACCTCCTGCACGCCGGCCTGGCGCTCGTTGCCCTTGCCGGAGATCACCATGTTGGGCTTGAGCAGCATACCCTCCAAAAAGACGCGGGCCTGCGCCAGGTGGCGGAAAACGCTATCCAGTGTCTCCCTGGTCACCGCTTCGCAGCGCTCGATGCTGTGATCGCCGTCCATGAGCACTTCGGGCTCGACAATGGGCACCAGGCCGGCCTCCTGGGAATAGGCGGCGTACAGGGCCAGCGTTTCGGCGTTGACATCGATGCAGTACTGGCTGGGAATGTCCACGCCGATGGTGATCACGGCCCGGTACTTGGTGAAACGGGCGCCCAGTCCGCGGTACTCCTCCAGGCGGGGACGAAGGCCGTCGAGCCCCTCGGCCAGCTTCTCATCGGTTGCCCCGGGCAACGGAACCGTGCCCTTGTCGACCTTGATGCCGGGGATGATCCCCCTGCCGGACAATACCGTGGGGAACGGCCGATCATCGAGAGCGCTCTGGCGGATCGTCTCGTCAAAGAGGATCACGCCGCTGATGTACTCCTCCACCCCAGGCGAGGTGAACAGGAGGTCGCGGTACACCTGGCGGTTTTCCTCGGTTGATTCCAGGTTGATGCTTGCCAGGCGTTTCTTGATGGTGCCGGAGCTCTCGTCGGCTGCCAGGATGCCCTTGCCCCTGGCAACAAGAGCCCGGGCGACGGATGCCAGTTCTCTGTTGTCCATTTTTTTCCTCCTGTTCGTAAGTGTTCCGAGCGATGCCGGTCGCCGTTCAGACCAAGCGCCGCCTATGAGGGAGAGGGCCCGACGGCCGGGCCGTGGGCAATCGCTGCCTGGAGCGCGCCACACCTGGCGCACGCGATAATGATAGCACTGAACCCCGTTGCCGTCAAGGAGACGCTAAGGTTTTTCACCCTCGCTCAGCGGCCGGCTTCCCTGCGCCGCGGCGCGGGCCTGCTGGCGACGCTCTTGCAGCAAGCCCCACGTCGCGAGCACCAGCGCCAGGGCGATGAGAACCACGACCACGTGGAAAGTGTCGTTCAAGGCTGCGACCTGGGCCTCGGCTGGGGCCGCGGTGGCGCCCCCGGGGAGAATTCGCCCCGCCTGGACAGCCACGCGGCTGGCCCACACCGCGCCCATCACGGCGATGCCGGTGGTCTGCCCGAGGCTGCGCGTGAGGGATAGGAGGCCCGAGGCGATGCCCAGGCGCTCGCGGGGTACGGCGCCCATCACGGCGCTGTTGTTGGGCGACTGAAATACGCCGATGCCGATGCCCACAGGCAGGTAGCGGAGCATATAGCCGACGGCCGTCGTCTCCAGGCTGAGGGTGCTGACGGCCGCGAAGCCGAGGAGCAAGATCGCCAGGCCGGCGACGGCGATGGGCCGCGTGCCAACCCGGTCAGACAGGACTCCTGAGAGTGGAGCGGTAAAAAAGACCGCTATGGGCACCACCGCGAGGAGCAAGCCCACCGCCTGCGGTGAGTAGCCTATCACGTCCTCCAGGTAGAAGGGGATAAGGATGATGGTGCCCGCCATGCACACAAAAGTCACGAAACCGGTGATCAGGTTGACGTTAAAGAGGCGGTTGCGAAACAGCCGCAGGTCGATCATCGGTTGGGGGCTCTTCCACTCTACCAGCACGAAGGCGGCCAGCAGCCCGAGCCAGGCGGCCGCCAGTAGCAGCACGGCCGGCTGGTCAAAGCCGATCTGCTGACCCACCGTCATGGCGACGAGCAGCGATGCCAGGCTGAGGAAGAGCAGCATCGCTCCCAGCCAGTCGAAGCGCTGCCTGCCTGCCGGCTGCCTGGAGGGCACAAAGCGGATCACCATCAGGGTGCCGACGATACCCACAGGCAGGTTCACATAAAAGATCCAGTGCCAGGAGAGTGCGCCGATGATCAGGCCGCCCAGGACGGGTCCCAGGACGATGCCGATGGAGACCATCGAGCCGCTGATGCCGAGCGCTTTGCCCCGCTCGCTGGGCGGAAAGGCTTCGGTGACAATGGCCATACCCAGGGCCATCAGCATGGCGGCCCCGACGGCCTGCACCACCCGGAAGGCAATCAACCAGCCGACGGTAGGCGCCAGGCCGCACAGTGCGGAGCCCAGGGTAAAGATCACGAATCCGGCGGTGTACAGCGGCTTTTTGCCGATCATGTCGCCCAGGCGGCCAACGCTGAGCATCAGCGTCGTGATTGTCAAGAGGTAGGCGAGGACCACCCATTGGACGACCGCGAATCCGGTGTCAAAGGCACGTACCAGGGTGGGCAGTGCCACGTTCACGATGCTGCCGTCGATGGTAGCCAGGATAATGCCCATGCCCACGGCGGCCATGACGTACCATTTGCGGCTGTAGTCCACTGCTTCCGCTTGCATTCTGTCTCCCCGTGCGTTAGCTGCGGGCCATCATACCACACTTCGGCGACTTTGCGAACTAGGCCGGCGCCTTCGACAGCCTACGGGCCGATCCAATCCTGTGGCGCGGGCCGCCGGCTTGCGTGGCGGACAAACCGGCGGCTGGTCCTGCAAAAGTTCTCTTGGGGGCGCGTGCCGCCTGTTTGCGGGCCTAGCTCTCGACGAGAGCAACGGTCACCACGGGCTTGCGCCTCGTCTCGCGGTAGAAAAAGCTGGATAGCGCCTGCTCTACCTTGTCCTCGAGGTGCTCGGGGGTGGTGCCCCGTCCGTTCTTGGCCGCCGAGCGCACGATGTCGCGCGCCCGTGCCAGCAGATCCCCCGATTCCGGCGCAAAGACAAAACCCTGGGTGATG
>JBFYTF010000406.1:0-20639 GCA_041300865.1 Anaerolineae bacterium | reverse complement strand
CCTGGCGGCAGGGCCCCCTCACGCTTTGCGGGAGACAAGAGGCCGCCGGGGTATGCCGGCGGCCTCCGTGTGTCCTAGTGAGAAGCGACGACTACGGTGTGCCGGCCAGTGCGGCCGCCACGTCGAGCAGGCCGCTGCCCGTCGCGTCGGCGCCCCAAGTGTACTCTACCTCGTAGCCGTATGGCGTCCAGACAGACCGGGAGCCCGGCGCCAGGTAGACCGCACTGCCCGTCAGGATGGCATCGGCCTGGCTGGCCGTCAGTGCCGGATTCTTTTGCGCCATGAGCGCCACGGTGCCTGCCACGTGCGGGCTGGCCATGGATGTGCCACCCAGGTAGTACCAGGACCGTTGGCCAGAGTTGGTTTCGTAGGGGCCCACGACCCACGTGCCCGGGGCCGCCAGGTCCAGGTCCTGCCCGGGCAGCTCGCGGCTGGAAAAGTCGACGATGTAGGCTTCATCCGGCTGCGCCGATTCGGGCACGTCGAGCGTGCGCCACCACGACGCGGCCGTCCACTCGCCCGTCCAGCCCGAAGCTGCCACCGAGATCACCGGCTCGTACGCACCCGGGTAGCCCATGCCGCTCGTCCCCTCGTTGCCGGCCGAAGCGACAACGATCACGCCCTGAGCAATGGCATAGTCGATAGCCGCCTTCTCCATGGCGTCCAGTTCGGGACCGCCCAGGCTCATGTTGATCACGACCGGGTGGCCGGCCAGAGGTCCGGCCTTGAGGTCGGCGACATACCTGATGCCCCGCGCCACAACAGACGACCAACCGGAGCCGTTCTGGTTTAGTACCTTGACCGGGATTACCGTCGCCAGTGGCGCCACGCCGTTGACGTCGCCGAGGGGATACCGGTAGCCCAGGATTGTGCTGGTGACGTGCGTGCCGTGGGAATTGACGTCAAGCTGCCACTTGTTGGGCTGTGTGGACACCCAGCCCCTCTCGCCCCCGCCGCCGCCAAAGGCGACTCCATACTCTGTCGCCACCCGGCCGGCCGGGAAGTACTCCCGCCAGTTCTTGACCAGGCCGCTGTCGATGACCGCAACATAGACCCCGGCGCCGTCGAAATCCACTTGCCGCCCGGCGTTGAATTCGGTCACGTTGGTGATGTCCAGGTCCCAGGTGCTCATCCCGTCACTGAACTCCTCCCCGGAGGCCACCAAGTTGACCGGCCCGCCGTTACGCGCGGCGTCGGAGTTGGCCGCGGCTACGTAGGACAGCGCCTGGATCGCGGCCAGCTCGCTGGCCTTGATCCTCATGGTCAGGGCATTGATCTCGGCCAACACGTCTAGGACGCGGCCGTGGGTGCCCAGGTCGGCCAGAATGGCATCGCTGACCGGCTCGCTCAACACAACGTTGATGCCGATGGTGTTGTCCGGAGCGGCAGCCGCAAATGGTACGGCGCCTGCCAGCAGTGCGGCAACAAGCAACGCGCTGAAAAAGATGCGTCTCATCTTCTTTGTCTTCCTTCCCCTTTGTTATGGATCCGTCCACTCCGATGTTTGATCCGACTTCCATTGCCTTGACCGGGATCTCCCGCGTCTACCTCCCTTCCAGCTTCACGGGAAAACCGTGCAATCTCGGCCACAACACCCGTGCCGGGCCCGGTGAGGCCCGTATGCGCCGGACTGTGGAGGACGGCATTCATCTCGCGCACCGGCGCCCACAACTGACATTCGCGCTAAAACGCGCTTAACAGCGCGCAACATAGCACGGGTCGGGATAGTAGTCAAGCCAAGCTTCTCTTCTCACCCGGTGCGCGGCTGGCCACAGGGGCAGCGCAAGGCAGGGGCCGGCGCCACCGGGGCAGCATAAGACAGAGGCCGGCACCACCGGGGCAGCATGAGACAGGGGGCGGCGCCTCCGGGGCAGGTTAAGACAAGGTCCGGCACCCCCGGGGCAGCATAAGTCAGGGGCCGGCGCCGCCGTGGTACGCCGGCCCCTGGCAGGGGGGAACCAGGGGACTACTTACTCCCTAGGGCTTGTACCAGTCCGATGGCTT
Organism: Anaerolineae bacterium; assembly: GCA_041300865.1. Taxonomy (GTDB): domain Bacteria; phylum Chloroflexota; class Anaerolineae; order JAAYZQ01; family JAAYZQ01; genus JAAYZQ01. The sequence goes on along the minus strand of JBFYTF010000406.1, from coordinate 18,635 downwards.
GTCATCCTTGTCGTTCTGGATGACGCGCACCGGCTCGCCCCCCGTGTCCGGCACAAAGTACGGGTCCCAGTTGCCCTGGTAGCCGCCGATGAGGAACTTGCCCTTCTTCCAAGCCGCCAGGAACGTGCTGTTGTTGCGGTCGCTGCCCACGGTACCGACCACCTTGTGGGGGTTGGAGCCGTCGACGTTCACCGCCCAGATCTCCCAGGCGGTGCCGGCGGCAATGGTCGAGAAAGCGATCTGCTTGCCATCGGGCGAGAACACGGGCGACAGGCAGATGCGGTCCCCAAAGGTGGTGACCTGGCGCAGGCCGCTGCCATCGCGGTTGACGACCCAGATATTCCAACCGGAGCGCAGCGAGTCAAAAGCGATGAGCTTGCTGTCGGGCGACCAGGCAGGGTTCTCGTCAAAGCTGCCGCTCGTGACCGGCTTGCGGTCGGTGCCGTCGAGCTTCATGGTATAGATCTCGAAGCCGCCCGGCCAGGCAAACAGGTAGGCCACCCGCGACCCGTCAGGCGCCACCACGGGGTATGACTCGATGTTGTCGGTAGTGTTCGTCAGGTTCGTGGCCCCGCTGCCGTCCGCGTTCATCCGCCAGATGTCCTCGTAGCCGTTCGGGTCCATCAAGCAGTCGTAGTAGATGGTCTTGGCGTCGGGCGAGAAGTGGGCGTCGTAGCACCTGCCGCGCTTCGTCAGCTGCTTGACGTCCGTCCCGTCGTCGTTCATCACAAACACGTCGTCCCAGCTCACCCGGTTCGAGGTGAACAGGATCTTGCCCAGCTTGGACGCGGGTGGCGCTGGCGTGTTCGTCGGCGGCGCCGGCGCTACAGTGGCCGGGATGGGGGTGTTGGTGGGCGGGAGTGGAGTATCCGTGGCCGGGAGCGGCGTGTCGGTCGGCGGTACGGGTGTGTCGGTAGGTGGCTCTGGCGTATCGGTGGGTGGCACCGGGGTGTCGGTCGGCGGCACCTCCGTGTCGGTGGGCGGAACCTCCGTGTCGGTGGGCGGTACCTCGGTCGGCACAGCCGTCGGCGGCGGCAGGGTGGGCTCCGTCGTAAGCGCCGCCGGGAGGTCGGTGGCCACCTCGGCCACCGCAGTGGGCTCTGGCGTCTCGTTGCAGGCGCCGAGCACCAGGGCCAGCAACAACAGCACGGCTATCCAGCCATGCCACGACTTGACCTTGTTCACAACGTCCATGTCTTTCTCCTCCTCAAGATCTCGATGCCGGCCTTGCCAGACGCGTTTTATTCTACGGGTTCATAAGTACCAAAACAAGAGGAAAAGGTACCAAAAACGATCATCTTGGGGACGCCGTTGCCAAGATGGCAAGATGGCGAGTGAGGTGCGCCGGCGGCACGTGCACAACACCTTCACTTCCGCTCGCGTGCCTTGCCGTTCCCTCGTCGCGCCCGGCGTGCTCGCGCCCGGATCTCGGTCACACGCCGGGCGTGGGCTTCGGCGTTGGGGTGCCCGACTTCCTCTTCATAGGCGACCAACACGGACATCAGCCGCACCGCCCGGGGCGGATCGGACTGCTCAAAGAGCAGGCCGAGGTTCCAGGAGTGGCGGCCTTCCGCGGCGCGGTCTCCCAGCTCCCGAGCAATGGTCAGCGCCTCCTGGTAATAATCGATGGCCCAGCGCAGCTCCCCCAGGTCGCGGTACGCATTCCCCAGGTTGCCCAGGTCCTCTGCCTCGCCCTGGCGGTCCCCGATCTTGCGCCTGATGGCCAGTGACTTCTCAAAGTACTCGGTGGCCCGCTGCGCATCCCTCAGAGCCTCGTAGGCGATCCCCAGGTTGCTCAGGTGGCTCCCCTCGGCCCACCGGTCCCCGAGCCCCCGGGCGACGGCCAGCCCCTGCTCGTGGTACTCGATGGCGCGCTGGTACTCGCCCAGGACCCTATACGCCAGCCCGAGGTTACCCAGGTAGATCTCCTCGTTGCAGCGGTCGCCAAGCTCCCGGGCGATGGGCAGCGCCTCCTCGTAGTAGGCAGTTGCCTGCCGCATTTCCCCCAGCGCGGCGTAGGCCAGCCCCAGGCTGCCCAGGTAGACCTTGGCCTTGCGCCGGTCCGCCAGCTCACGGGCGATGGCCAGCGCTGCCTGGAAGTACTCGATCGCCTGTCGCTCATCCCCCAGGTCGGCGTAAGCATTCCCCAGGTTGCCCAGGCCGTTCCCTTCTTCTCGCCGGTCCGCCATCCACTCCGCTGAGCCCTCCGGCGATGCTGCGCCAAGCTCCCGGGCGATGGCCAGCGCTGCCTTGTAGTCCTCGATGGCCTGCCCCGGCTCCCCGAGGTCCATGAAGGCGTCGCCCAGGCTGGCCAGATCGGCCCCCTCTGCCCGCCGGTCACCCATCGCGCGGCTGATGGCCAACGCTTCCTGGTGGTAGCCAATAGCCCGCAGCGTCTCGCCCAGCTGCCGGCAGGCCAGGCCCAGGTTGCCCAGGTGGCTCCATTGCGCCCGGCGGTCGCCGAGCTCCCGGGCGATTTCTAGCGCCTGCCCATAACACTCACTGGCCCGCCGCGCTTCGCCCAGGTGCCGGTACGCCAGTCCAAGTTTGCCCAGGTGGCTCCCCTCGCCTTTGCGGTCGCCGGTGGCCCGGGCAATGGCCAGCGCCTGCTCATAGTACTCGCTTGCCCGCCGCGCCTCCCCGAGACCGGTGTACGCATCGCCCAGGCTGCCCAGATGCCTCGCCTCTGCTCTCCGGTCCCAAACCTCCCGGGCGATGGCCAGTGCCTTGTCCAGGCACTCGACGGCCTGCCGCACATCGCCCCGGGCGGCGTAAGCCTCCCCCAGGCTGCCCAGGCGACTGCCCTCTCCCGGGCGGTCGTCTATCTCCCGGGCGATGGCGAGCGCCTTGTCGAACAAGTCAACGGCCCGCTGCACGTCCCCCAGGTCCGCGTACGCCCTGCCCAGGCTCTCCAGGTTGCCTCCCTCGCCTCGCCGCTCTTTAAGCTCGCGGTTAATGGCCAGCGCTTCCTCATGGTACTCGATGGCCCGCCGCGTCTCCCCCAGGGCCGCGTAGCCATTGCCCAGGTTACCCAGGTTGTCAGCCGCTCCCTGCCGGTCGCCCGTCTCGCGGTAGATGGCCAGGGCGCGCGCGTAGTGCTCGATGGCCCGCCGCGTTTCGCCCAGGGCCGCGTACGCAATCCCCAGGTTGGTCAGGTGGCTCCCCTCGGCCGAACGGTCCTCAACCTCGCGGGCGATGGCCAGCGCCTCCTGATAGTATTGGATGGCCTGCCGCGTCTCTCCCTGGGCCGCATGGGCCAGCCCCAGGTTGCCCAGGTGGCTCCCCTCTGCCTGCCGGTCCCGCAGCTCTCGGGCGATGGCCAGCGCTTCCTCAGAGTACTCGGCGGCCCGGCGCGCGTAGCCCAGGTCCGCGTAGGCCAGACCCAGATTGCCCAACTGACTCCGCTCGCCCTGACGGTCGCCGAGCTCCCGGCTGATGGCCAGCGCCCCCTCAAAGCACTCGGCGGCCCGGCGGGCCTCTCCCCGGGCTGCGTGGGCCAACCCCAGGTCGCTGCGAAACCTGCCCTCGCCGTGCCGGTCGCCCAGCTCCTGAGCAATGGCCAGGGCCTGCTCGAGGTACTCGATGGCCTGCCGCGTCTCTCCCTGGGCCGCATTGACATTTCCCAGGTTCCCGAGGAGGCTTCCCTCTGCCCGCCGGCAGGCGGTCCACGCCGCAGAGCCCGCCGCGGCTGCCGCGCCAATCTCCCGGACGAGAGCCAATGCCCCCGCGTAGCACTCGCCGGCCCGCCGGGCTTCCCCCATATCCCGGCGCGCGTCGCCCAGGTGGCCCAGGCGGGCGGCCTCCGCTTCCCTGTCCCCCAGCTCCCGGGCGATGGCCAACGCCGGCTCAAGAAGCTCGGCGGCCTGCAATGGCTCGCCCAAACGCCAATACGCCCGCCCCAGGTTGCCCAGGCGGTTCCCCTCGCCCTGGCGGTCCCCGACCTCCCGGGCGAGCTCCAGGGCACGCAGAAAGTAGTCTATGGCCTCCCGCCCCTCGCCCAAGGCAGAGCTCACAGTTCCGAGGTTGTTCAGGTGGTCGCCCTCTGCTTGCCGGTCGCCGGTCTCGCGAGCGATGGCCAGGGCCTGCTGGTGGCAGTCCACGGCTTGCCGCAATTCACCCAGGGCGGCGTAGGCCAGCCCCAGGTTGCCGAGGGCGTTCCCCTCCGCCCGCCGGTCCGCCCTCCACACCGGTGAGCCCTCCGTAGACGCTGCGCGCAGCTCCCGGGCCAGGGCCAGCGCTCCTTCAAAATGCTCGGCGGCCTGGCATGCCTCCCCGAGGTCCATATAGGCACGGCCCAGACTCCGCAGGCCATTCCCCTCCGCCTGCCGGTCCGCCCTCCACTCCGGCGAGCCCTCCGTGGATGCTGCGCGCAGCTCGCGGAAGATGGCCAGCGCCTGGTGGTGGTAGGCGACAGCCTGCAGCGCCTCTCCGAGGGTGGCGCAGGCGTGCCCCAGGTTGGCCAGGTGACTTCCCTCAGCCTGCCGGTCGCCAAGCTGCCGGGCGATGGCTAGGGCGCCCTCATAGTACTCGACAGCCCGGCGCGTGTCTCCCAGGTTCCGGTATGCATTCCCCAAACTGCCCAGGTGTCGCCCCTCGGCCGGCCGGTCGGCCAGGTCCCGCGCGGCGGCCAGGCCCTGCTCGTGGTACTCGATGGCCCACCGCGCCTCGCCCAGGGCGGCATAGGCGAGGCCCAGGTTGTGCAGGCAGCTCTCCAGCCCTTGCCGGTCCCCAAGCTCGCGGACGATGGCCAGTGCCGCCTCAAAGTACTCGACGGCCTGTCGCGCTTCGCCGAGGTCCGCGTGGGCCTGCCCCAGGTTGGCCAGCTGGCTTCCCTCCGCCCGCCGGTCTTCGATCTCACAGGCGATGACCAAGGCTGCCTCGTAGGACTCGATGGCTCGCCGTGCCTCCCCCACGTGCCGGTAGGCGTTGCCCAGGCTGCCCAGGCGGCTCCCCTGCGAACGCCGGTCCCCCAGTTCCCGGCTGACGGCCAGGGCCTGGTCGTAGTACTCGATCGCCCGCTGCGTCTCCCCGAGGGCGGCGTAGGCGTTCGCCAGGTTGCCCAGATGGATTCCCTCGTTGCGCCGGTCGCCGATGTCGCGGGCGATAGTCAGCGCCTCCCAGTAGCATTCGACGGCCCGCTGCGCGTCCTCGAGGGCCATGTAGGCGTTCCCCAGGTTGCCGACGTTGGCTCCCTCGCCGCGCCGGTCGCCGATCTCGCGGCTTATGGCCAGGGCCTGGTCGTAGTACTCGATGGCCCGCCGCGCCTCTCCCCGGACGTAGGTCACGTTTCCCAGGTTGCCCAGGCGGTTCCCCTCGCCGCGCCGGTCGCCGATCTCGCGGGCAATGGCCAACGCCTGCTCGTAATACTGCATGGCGCGCCGCGTTCTCGCCAGGGCGGCGTAGGCGTTGCCCAGGCTGCCCAGGCTGTTCCCCTCTCCCCGTCGGTCCCCGATCTCGCGGGCGATGGCCAACGCCTGCCCGTAGCACTGGATGGGCCTCTGCACTTCCCCGAGGTCCGCGTAGGCCAGCCCCAGGTTGCCCAGGTGGCGCCCCTCCGCGGGGCGGTTTCTGAGGCGCCGCGCCGCCCGGGCAGCCACCGCCAGCCACTCGATCCGCTCGCGAGCCTCCAGGCGGAGAGACAGGCAGTAGACACCCGCGTCAGGATAGTCGCTGCACAGGCGGGCTGCCTCATCGTTCTCCTGCCAATGTGCTGCCGCCCACGCCTGCCCTGCCCGGATGTGGGGCCACTCCAGGTCGAACAGCGCCAGCCCGCGGCGCACCCCCTCGCCACCCTGCGCGTACAGGGCGTTGGCCGCCCGCAGCATGCGCGCATAGTGCCCGGCCATCCGCGCCCGCGCCACCTCTGGGGGTGATCCCTTGGTGGCCGCGAAGGCGCGCAGGAGCGCGTGCAGCGTCCACCGTCCTTCGCTACCACTCAGGACACGTCCTTCGCTACCACTCAGGACACGTCCTCCGCTGCCACTCAGGACACGCCCTTCGCTGCCAGACAGCAAATGCCCGTCGCCTGCGCCCAGGACCGGCCCCCAGCCTGCTCGACTGAGCAGCGAGCGCCCCGCCAGCCGTTCGAGCTTGGCACCCGCCTCCGCCTCGTCAACCCCCAGCACCGCCGCCGCTGCGGCCGTGTCAAAGCTCGTCCCTTCGCCGAACAGTGCCAGCGCCGCCAAGACCGCCCTCAGCGCCCCCAGGCTCTGCCAGGCCGCCTCGAAGCTGGCATTGAGGCTCTTGCGCAGCCGGCCCTCGTCGCCCAGCACCGCCAGCGCGCCCGCCGCCGCCAGCCGCTCATTCAGCGTCGCCAGGTCCCAGCCGTTCTCCCGCGCCAGGTGCAGACCGACACTCACGCCCAGGGGCAGGTAACCCACCAGGCGGAAGAACCCGTCTGCCTCGCCTGCCTGCTCCTCGGCCCGCCTCTGGCCCAGGACCGCGCGCACCAGGTCCATCGCCTCTTGCTCGCTGAACTGGTCCAGCGCCAGCCGCTGCGCGCCTCTCAGGGCCGGGTGCTGCGCATCGCGGGTGGTGATGAGCACCGCGCTGCGCCCCTGCGGCGGAAACAGCATCTCTACTACCTGCCCGGGCTGCACGTCGTCGAACACCAGCAGCGCTTCTCGGCCGCTCACCAGCGCCCGCCAGGCCGCCGCCTTGCCCACCTCGTCGTCGCCGGCGAGCTGCTCGCCCCACACCCCGGCCCACAGGCTGGCGATGGCCGGCAGATTCTGCTTGCCGCACTCCGCCCACAGCACGCCGTCCCGAAAGCGGTCCGCCGCCCGGGCCGCCAGCGCTTTGGCCAGCTCGGTCTTGCCCACACCGCCCATGCCCGTCACGCCGGTGACGGGCACACCCTGTCCGGGCTGCACGAGCGTGAGCAACTCCTGGATCTCGTCTTCTCGCCCGACGAACTCGCTGACCGTCGCCGGTACGGCCGAGGCCGGACGGGGTGGCACTTGCCTGGGCAACACGAGGTCCTTGAAGCGGACGCCGATGATTGCGGGGATTGACCGCATGAACGCCGCCGTGGCCACAACCGCGCCTGTCAGGGTCACCCCTACCGCCTGCCAGTCATGCACAGAAGGCAGCCCCGGCGCGAGGTACCAATGGGCAATGAGCCCCACGGGCAAGGCGATGGCTATGGCTGTGCCTGCTATGGCCAGCAGGAACCGTTTCTTGGTTTGGCTCATGGCTGTCTCACTCCTCCCCAGGTAGCACGGCCACCACGCCATGCAGAAGCGGACATGCAACCCGCCGGATCAAATCAGGAGAGAACAGATTAACCATGTGCATTGTAGCACGAGGCAAGAAAAAACGCAAAGAAGAGGGACAAACGATCTACAAAGGATGGAGAAGAGTGCTGTTTCACGAGCCGGCCCGGCTCCGGCGCCGCTTCTCCCGCCCCACCGGATCGCAACCGGGGCGGTATCCAAGTCTCTTTGACAGCGCCCTATGGCCCAAGTTTCCCCTTTGCCAAAAAAGCGGTGTTGTGATAGAATAGGCGCAGGCTGGCCTGCCATCTTGTCGGCGCAGCACCAGCCCAACCCGAGTCGGGAGTCAACGGACACCTCTGCCAGCTGGTCCAGTGTAAGGAGAGCGAGCCGGTGGTGAACGGGACGAGGCATGTGCGAGACGAGCGGTTGTGGACGCTGCTGCTCGAGGGACGGATCTTCGATCCCGGCCTCCCATGCGCTCGGCTTTCTCATCCTCCCCGCGCACCTTCAAGCCGGCATCTGCCACGAAGCCGCGTGCCGGGGGGTTGAGGCTGTGACTGCGACGCTCCTCCTGGGCAGTATCGGCTTGGGCCTGGTGTGGGGCTGGCTCGCCGGCATGTGGGGCATCCAGGCGCGGCGGCGCATCCGCTACGTGCTGGCGGTGGCAGCAACGACAGCCGTGCTGGGGCTCGAGGTCCTCTGGATCGCAGGTGGCTGGCCTCTGGCCCTATTCCTGGTCGCATCCGGCAGCGGCTGGGTCGCCCACGCCTACTGGCGCCGCACCCTGCGCCGGCGGTTTCGCGCCGGGGCGGACGCGAAGTAAGGACCGGCGACGGCCTGCCGTCGCCTATCATAAGCAAGAGGAGGCTGACATGGCAGTAGAGTTGCAGCTCATAGGAGCAGCGTGTTTTGGCATCCTGATCGGTTGGTACGTCTACTACATCAACCGCTACCGCAAAGGGGATGTGCAGATCAGCGACCTGGTGAGCGTGATCGGCGTGGTAGGCGGAGGCGCGGTCCTGGCCCTGTTCAAGCCCGAGACCGACCTGTTCGGGGCGTATGGCATCGGGTTGGCCATCGGCTTTTTCAGCTACTTTATCGTCCTGATTATCCTGGTCACCGTCTCGAAGAACTTTACCGCCGACTGGTTCCTGGACGGCCGTCGCAAGCGGCCCGTTGAGCCATACTACATTCCCGGCGAGATCGAAACGCCGCAACGTCCGGCCTTCGAGGACGCTGGAGCTCCGCAGCCGCACCCGACTCAGTGACGGCAGCCGAGAGCGCGGAAGCAGAGAGGGCAGGGTTAGCCCGCGCCTTCCAGGCGTAGTGCCGGCCGCCGGCAAACAGCGATCGCGGCAACCAGCCTGCCCGGCTTGGAGACCGTCCACGCAGTACGCCAGGCCGCGAGAGCGCTCCGGGCACCTGCGTGCGGGCGAGCACCCTGGAACTGGAGAGGACATCCATGTTCTGAAATCCGAATAGAGGAGAAAGGAGACCGTTCGTGAAACCAAGACGCTGGATCCATCTCGTGTTGGCCGCCGTCCTGGCGGCCGCTGTCCTCAGCACAGGCTTTGGCAGCCTGGCTGCCCAGGACCCTCAGACCGGACCACCGGCCTTTGTCGAGCCGGAGCTGCAGGCGGCGCTGCAGTCTCAAGGGCAGGCAAACGTGTTTGTAATGTTCCGCGAAAAGGCCGACCTCCGCGGCGCCCAGCAGATGGGCTGGAATGCGCAGGGTGAGCACGTCCACCGCGCGCTGGAGAACGCCGCCCAGCGCTCGCAGTTCAGGGTTCGGGCCGCCCTCGATGCGCAGCGCATCCCCTACACTTCCTTCGCCATCAACAACTCGATCTACATTCCCAATGCCGCGCAGGGGCTCGTTGACAACCTGATCCGGTTCCCCGAGGTGGAGTACCTGCGCCTGGAGCGCCACTTGCCCGTCCCCGAGCCTGTCATGGCCGTCCCAGACGCGGTGATCAACGCCACCACCGCCTGGGGCCTCACCGACACCAAGGCAACTTCGGTCTGGGGCCTGGGTTACAAGGGCGCGGGCATCAAGGTGGCAAACATCGACACCGGCGTGCAATGGAACCACCCGGCTCTCGACCAGGCCTTTGCCTGCCCGAACCAGCCCACCAACCCCGCCTGCTGGTACGATCCGGGCAACTATTGTGGGTCAACAGGTGCCTGTGACAACAACGGCCATGGCACGCACACCATGGGCACCATGGTCGGCGATGACGATCCAACCCTGACCTACAACGTGGGCATGGCGCCGGATGCCACCTGGATCGCCTGCAAGGGCTGCGGCACCACGTCGTGTTCCGATTCGGACCTGACCGCCTGCGCCAACTGGATCCTGGCTCCTGGCGGCAACACCGCCAACCGCCCCAACGTCGTCAACAACTCCTGGGGCGGCACGCCTGACGGCGACACCTGGTATCTTTCTTATGTCAATGCCTGGCGCGCCGCAGGCATCTTTCCTGCCTTCTCTGCCGGAAACAGCGGCTCGAGCTGCGATACGTTGGGCGACCCCGGTTCCTACCAGGAAAGCCTTGCCAGCGCGGCACACGACTCCAACCGCACCATCGCCACCTTCTCCAGCCGCGGCCCAAGCGCGTTCGGCCACGACCCCTACACCAAGCCCAACATCTCCGCGCCGGGCGTCAGCATTTGCTCAACGGTGCCGGGCAGCACCTATAACTGCACCTACAGCGGCACCTCGATGGCCAGCCCGCACACCGCGGGCGCCGTGGCCCTGATCTGGCAGGCGTGCCCGGATTACAGGGGCAACATCGACGGCACATTCCAGCTCCTGCAGAACACGGCCGACGCCCCGCCTGCCGGCAACTGCTCGCTGCCGCCGGACGGGCAGGGCAACTATACCTACGGCTATGGCTACCTGAACGTCCTGGCTGCGGTCAACGCCTGCACCAATCCCGGCCCGACCTCGACGCCGACCATTACGCCCACGCCGGTTCCCGTCCAGCCGATTCTGCTCGTGGACGACGACGCCAATTCGTCCTACGAGTCCTACTTTACGGCGGCGCTGAACAGCTTGGGCAGGGGCTATGACACCTGGAACGTCTACACCCAGGGCTCGCCGTCGGTGGCCACGCTCCAGGCGCACCAGATCGTCATCTGGTTCACCGGCAACGACTATTCGACCACGCTGACCGGCACCGACACCGCCAACCTGCAGACCTACCTCAACGGCGGTGGCAAGCTGTTCATCACCGGCCAGGATATCGGCTACGACATCAGCACCAGCTCCTTCTACGGCAGCTACCTGCACGCCAGCTACGTGACGGACGACACCAACGTCACGACGCTGACCGGCACCGACATCATGGCCGGCGCGAACGTGACAATCACCGGCGGCGACGGGGCGAGCAACCAAACATACCCCTCGGCGATTGGGCTGGGCAGCGGGGCCGTCGGCCTGTATGACTATGACGGCACCACCTACACCTGGGGCGCGCTGCGCTGGGAAGGCGCCTACCGCGTCGTCTACTTTGCCTTTGGCTTCGAGGGTATCAGTGCTGCGGCCACGCGGGCCACGGTGATGGATAGGGTGCTCACCTGGTTGGAGGGCGGGGCACCGCCGCCGACCGACACGCCCACGCCGACACCCCCCACAGTGGTGCCGCCGACCGACACGCCCACACCGACACCCACGCCGACGACCGCCCCGCCGCCGACGGGCGAAGTCGTCTGGCTTTCGTTGGCGGCCAACGCCACGCTGCCGGTCGTGGGCGCCGTCAACGACGAGGATATCGTGGCGTTGGACCCAGCCACCGGCGCCTACGCCTGGGTGTTTGACGGCTCGGATGTAGGTATCACGGGCGACGTCGACGCCATTGACCTGCTGCCGAATGGCCACATCCTGATCTCCCTGGACGCGACGGCGTCTGTGGGCAGCCTGGGCTATGTGTACGACGCGGACGTCATCGAGTTCACGCCTACGTCGCTGGGTGCCACGACGGCCGGCACGTTTGCCTGGAAGCTGGACGGCTCCGATGTGGGGCTGAGCAGCAGCACCGAGGACATCGACGCCATGTACCTGCTGGCCGACGGCACGATGGTCGTCTCCTTCCGCAACGCCTTTTCCGTGACGGGCGCCTCGGGCCAGGACGAGGACCTGATCCGCTTCACGGCCACGTCGTGGGGCGCGACCACGGCCGGCACGTGGAGCTGGTACTTTGACGGGTCCGACGTGGGCCTGGCAACCACCTCCTACGAGGACGTGGACGGGCTGTGGGTGGATCAAACGGTGACCCCGAACCCGGACGTTTACCTGAGTACCCTGGGCGCCTTTGCCGTCACAGGATCTTCGGGCGAGAACGAGGATGTCTTTGTCTTCCATCCCACGGCGCTCGGCGCAACCACGACGGGCACGTTCGGCCCGGGCTTGTACCTGGACGGCAGCCTGTTCGGCTTGAGCGCCAACGATGTGGATGCTCTCGACGTGCAGCAGTAGCGTCTGGCGCGACCGATTGCGCCGAGCGTTCCACTCGTGAACAGGGCCCACGCCGGGACCGCTGCCCGGCGTGGGCGGCTACCTCATGCTGCCACACCGCTGCTACGTCGCGGTTCGCTACCTTCGCGCTGCCCGAGCCCGTCCCGGCCCGGCCCGAGACTCCAACCGGGTGCGCTCCCCGGCCCCCTGGCCTCTCTGGCCTTGGCAGACGACATGGAGGGGCAAAGCCGCCAACCTGCTGCCGCTCCCCGAGGCAAGCCCGGCACAGTCAACCTCGCAAGAATCTCCGTTCGCCAGCCAACTCTGTTGCCAGGCCAGGCGAGATGTGGTAAAATGAGGTGCGAGCCCTGGCCAAACCGAGCGATGGAGAGGGTCTATCCGGCGGCTCGCGACACGGATGGTGGCACGATGGGGAAGCTTGGAACAAGGTTCCACGTCACGCTTCTTCTTGTCTGCTTCATGGGCCTGGCCGCGATTCCCGGCCGGCAGACCGTGCTCGCCCGTAGTCCGGCAGCCATCACCGGCAGCCAGATCCCGGCAGAGACTCCCCCCACTCCAGAAGGAGCCATCCACTTCGACAGGATTACGATGGCGGACGGTCTACCTGGCGGCGTCGTGCATGCCATCCTGCAGGACCGGCAAGGATTCATGTGGTTCGGCACGAGCAATGGGCTGGCCCGCTACGATGGCTACGAGTTCACGGTGTACCACAACGATCCCGATGACCCTGCGTCCCTTTCCCACGACCTGGTGTTGGCGCTAAGCCAAACCCGCAACGGCGAGCTGTGGATTGGAACAGGGCGCGGACTGGATCGCTTCGATCCCACAACCAGGACGTTTACCCGCTATGGCGTCGGCTACGGGGTCCTGGCCCTCTGCGAGGACGAGCTGGGCGTTCTTTGGGTGGGAACCACCATTGGGTTGACCCACCTTGATCCCGCTAACCCCGGACCTTCTGCCTTTTTCCGCGCTGGGGACCGCGACAATCCCCGCAAGCCGTCCGCAGATTGGGTGAACGACATCGTTCGAGACCGGGAAGGGCAGATGTGGCTGGGAACAGGGGAAGGAACCGAATTCAGCGGCATCAACCAGGGATTGGATCGATATGACCAGTCGAGCGGGACATTCATCCATTACCGGAACGATCCGGCCAACCCCAACAGCCTGAGCAGTGGCGACGTGCAGGCTGTCTTTGAGGATCGCCAGGGCGGGCTGTGGGCCGGCACCCTCGGCGGGCTCAGCCGGCTGGACCGTTCCTCCGAAACCTTTGCCCGCTACCAGCATGACCCGAGCGACCCCTTCAGCCTGGGCGATGATCATGTCACCGCGATCCTGGAGGATACGGCCGGGCGGCTGTGGGTCGGCACCGCGGGTGGACTCGAGCAGCTCGACCGGAGCCAGAACCGGTTCTTCCACTACCGCCACAGCCGGACCGACGCGCAAAGCCTCAGCAGCGACGTTGTGCTGGCGCTCTACGAGGACCGCTCTGGCGTGGTGTGGATCGGCACCACAGAAGGGATCAGCCGCTACGACGAGACGGCCAGCCAGTTCGCTCTGTACCGGAACGAGCCCGACTCTCCCTTCCGCTTGAGCGATGACGCTGTGCAGGCGGTGGTCGCAGATCGGAGAGGCATGCTGTGGGTCGGAACCAGGGCGGGCGGTCTCAACCGGCTTGATCGCGGGGCAGGCACTGTCACCGTCTACCGCCATGACCCGGCCGACCCCGCCAGTTTGAGCAGTGACGGCGTGACCGCCCTGTTTGAGGACCGCGTCGGAGACATGTGGGTGGGGACGGACAACCACTGGCTGGAGCGATTTGACCCCCAGACGGAGTCATTCGTCCACTACTGGTACGTGACTGCCGCAGAGCCACACGCCATCGCGGAGGACCAGGCGGGCGATTTCTGGATTGGAACGGCGAACGGTCTCTACCGCTTGAATCGCACCACCCAGACCGCCGTCCACTACCGCTCCACGGCAGACCCCGCGTTGAGCTACAACGAGGTGACAGCGGTCGATGCCCTCCGCTCCGGCTGGCTGGTGGTGGGCACGAATGGGGGCGGAGTCAACATCTGGGACCCCCTGAAGGAGCAATTCCGCTTCTTCGGGCACGATCCGGCCGACCCTAACAGCCTGTCGCACAATGCGGTGTACTCGTTCTATGAAGAGCCGGACAGAGACGTGCGTTGGATCGGCACCTGGCGTGGACTCGACTGCGTCGACACCGCCAGCGGGACAACCAGCCACTATACAGAAAAAGACGGGTTGCCCGGCAATGCGGTGATCGGCATCGTGGCCGACCGGGCAGGGATGCTGTGGCTCACGACCAACCGGGGGTTGGCCAGGTTCGACCCGCGCGCCGAGACGTTTCGCACCTTTGACGCCGGGGACGGCCTGCCGGCCGGCCAGTTCGAGCTCCTGGCCGTATCCCGCAGCAACGACGGCGAGATCCTGCTTGGCAGCAGCGACGGCCTCGTCGCCTTCTACCCCGATCGCCTGCCCGAGAATCCTCAACCACCTCCCATGGTCATCACGACTCTCAGCCTGTTCAACGAGGTGATACGCCGCGACCTGCCGCCCGGTGAGCCGGTTGAGCTATCCTACAAAGAGAATTTCCTGTCGTTCGAGTTCGCCGCCCTGGACTATACTGCACCGGAAAAGAACAGCTACGCCTACATGCTGGAAGGCGTGGACCCCGGCTGGGTCGAGGCCGGGACCCGAAGGCGGGCCGACTACCCCGACCTGAGGCCTGGGAGCTATGTCTTTCGCGTGAAAGGCTCGAACAATGCCGGAGTGTGGAACGGAGAAGGTGTGGCTGCTGCGATCACCATCACCCCCCCGTTCTGGGGGACGTCGTGGTTCCGCGGCATCGTCCTGTTCGCGCTGGCTGGGATCGCCACCGGAGGCTACCGGCTGCGGGTGCGGAGCATTGAGCGGCGCAGCCGGGAACTGAAGCGGCAGGTGGCCGACCGCACAGCCCAGCTTTCCGAGGCGAACATACTGCTGGAAACAGAGATTGCCGAGCGCCGGCGCACGGAAGAGGCCCTCGCCCAGGAGCGAGCATCTGCGGCTGTAACGGCCGAGCGCAACCGGCTGGCCCGCGAGCTGCATGACTCGGCGACGCAATCGCTCTACGCTGTAACCCTCTATGCTGACGCGGCAACGCGCCTGCTGTCGTCGGGACAGGTAGAGCCGGCGACCCAGAACCTGCACAAGCTGCGCAGCGCAGCCAAGGAGGCGCTGGGCGAGATGCGAATGGTCATCTTTGAGCTGCGCCCGCCCATCCTCGCCGAAGAAGGCCTGGCGGCTGCCCTGGCAGCCAGGTTGGAAGCGGTAGAGGGCCGGGCCGGCTTGAAGACCGAACTCCATGTTGAGGGATACGACCGGCTGCCGCCCAATGTCGAGGAAGGGCTTTACGGCAGCGCCGTCGAGGCGCTCAACAACACCCTGCGCCATGCGCAGGCGAGCTGCGTCTCCGTCTCCCTGCACTTTGCAGCCGAGGACATCACCCTGGAGGTCGCCGATGACGGGATCGGCTTTGATCCGGCCTCCGCTCATCGTTCCGGAGGCCTGGGGCTGAAGGGAATGGCCGAGCGTGCCGAACATATGGGAGGGACGTTGACCGTGGAAAGCAAGCCTGGGACAGGGACACGAGTGCGGGTGGTGCTGCCCGGCAGATCCGGATGGGGGGAGGTGCCTGAATGACGCAAGCGATCCGAGTCCTGCTGGTTGACGATCACGCCATCGTCCGCGATGGTATTCGCGCGGTGTTAAGGACCCGGGACGACATCGAGGTCGCGGGGGAGGCCAACAATGGCCGGGATGCCGTGGCGCAGGCAGAGACCCTCAAGCCGGACGTCGTCCTGATGGACCTCGTGATGCCGGGCATGGACGGCATCGAAGCCATCCGCCTCATTGTGGACGGCCAGCCGGAGAGCCGCATCCTCGTGCTCACCAGCTTTTCCGCAGAGGACAAGGTCTTTCCGGCCATCAAGGCGGGGGCCATGGGCTACCTGCTCAAGGACTGTGACGCCGAGGAGCTGGTGCGCGCCATCCACCAGGTCTACCGGGGCGAATCCTCGCTCCACCCCAAGATCGCCCGCATGCTGCTGCAAGAGATGGGCGCCATCCGCGCTCCGGGAGGTGGCACGGGTTACCCGCGCCCAGGGAGACCCACCGTCGACCCGCTGACGGAGCGCGAGCTGGACGTGCTCAAGCTGGTGGCCCGCGGCAAGAGCAACCGCGAGATCGCCGACGAGCTGGTGGTCGCCGAGGGAACGGTCCGCACCCATGTGAGCAACATCCTGAGCAAGCTGCACCTGGCCAGTCGTACCCAGGCCACCCTCTTCGCCTTGCGCGAGGGACTGACCTCGCTGGATGATCCCGGCTTCGCGCCGGATGCCGGCCAGAACGACCCCCTGGACAAGGTCGGGTAGCCCCCGCCCACAACATTCGTCATAGACTGCGCAGAAGCAGTCTGCTCCTCGCAGAAAAGGGCCGCCGCTTGGCGGTCCTTTTGCGCACGCCAGGATCTGATCTCTGTGCGATGACAGGTGGGCCTCGCGCCAGTATACTGGGGGCAGCAAAGGGGAAAGGAGACGAAATATGGAAAACGTAACCAGCTCACTGGTGCGCAAGTTCGGACATCACAAGGGCAACGAAAGGGGCGAACCAGAAATGAAGACGCTAAGGATGCTGTTCGTGATCGTGATCGCAGTGCTATTGCTCACCGCGTGCGGTGGTGGGAACGCAGAGCCAGCTGCCCAGGCGGCCAACGACACCAGCCGCGAAGTCGACATGGAAGTGCTGACCGCACGGCGCTACCGGGCGGCTCAGGAGGCCCAGGCGGCCAGGGACTACAGCCAGGAAGTCGACATGGAAGTGCTGACGGCACGCCGCTACCGGGCAGCTCAGGAGGCCCAGGCGGCCAACGACACCAGCCGCGAAGTCGACATGGAAGTGCTGACCGCACGGCGCTACCAGGCGGCTCAGGAAGCCCAGGCGGCAAAGGACTACAGCCAGGAAGCCGACATGGAAGTGCTGACGGCACGTCGCTACCGGGCACTTCAGGAGGCCCAGGCGGCCAGGGACTACAGCCAGGAAGTCGACATGGAAGTGCTGACCGCGCGGTACTATACGGCGCTCCGGCTGCTGAGATCCGCTGAGGCTTCCGCAGGAAACGGGCAACCCATCGACATGGAGGTCTTGACGGCACGGCGCTACTGGGTCCTGCAAGCCGCGGAGGATATGCGGAACGCCCAGGCCAATCTGCAGTAACGGCGCAAGAAGCCGGGTTTCTGGCAGAAACCCGGCTTCAACGTTTGGCCGGCTCTCTGGCAGCCTACAACATTTGTCATAGGCAGGCGTGCAGCAGTCTGCACGGTGCAGAGCAGGACCGCCGTGAAGCGGTCCTTTCGCGCACGATCGAATCAGTTTTACGTGCGATGACAGCAGGCCACCGCTGTGCTATATTGAAGCGACAGCCGAGCGTGGTCCGGCCAGACAACAGACAGGGCGCAAACGATGAATAGCTACAGAGTCTTGATTGTAGACGATCGCACCCAGGCGCGGGAAGGGCTGAAGGCGCTGCTCAGCACCGTGCCAGCGGCGCTCGTGGTCGGCGAGGCGGCCGACGGCCGAGAAGCGATCCGGCTGATCCAAGAACTGCGGCCGGATGTTGTTCTGATGGACGCCAAAATGCCGGTCATGGACGGTATCGAGGCAACCCGGCGGATCAAAGAGGCGTGGCCAGAGGTCAGGGTCGTTGTCCTCACCATCCACGCGGCGCTCGAGATTGAGGCCCGGGCCGCAGGCGCCGACGATTTCCTGGTCAAGGGGTGCCCGGCCGGGGAGCTCGTAGCCGCCATCCTCGAGTCTTAAGGTTTCGGAAAGGAGCATTGGGCGATGAACGTTGGTACGATTCTGGAGAAAGCCTGGAAGATGCTCTGGCATTACCGCGCGTTGTGGCTGTTTGGTGCGGTCGTGGCCCTGGTTGGCGCGAATCTGATCCATTACCCCGGCCCGCTGCCTGACCCCGAGGACGATGCGCAGTGGATCAAGATCAAGCTCAGCCAGGCTACTACGGTCCGCGTGCCCGGGCGCGACATGACCATCGATCTCACCGGCCCCGGAGGTGTGCGCATTATCACCTCGGAAGGCGCCTCGTGGCAGGAGTTTCGCGATCTGCTTGAGGAGGCGGACCGCGAGGCCTCGGTCAACCTCTGGCCTATCCTGATCGAGCTCGCGGTGATAGTGGCCCTGTCGCTGCTGCTGGGAACGGTGGCGCGCTACGTCGCCGAAACCGCCTTGATCCGCATGGTGGATGAGGCCGAGGCGACCGGCAAACACTTGAGCGTGAGGGCAGGGTTGCGGAGAGGGTTTTCATCCCGGGCCGGGCGCCTGTTTCTCCTCGATCTCGCCGCCGGCATACTGTGCGCCGTGGCATTCGTCGTCTTTTTCGGGTTAGCGATTGCGCCCATCTTGCTGGCCATTGGCAGCCGCGAGGCGATCCTCGTCACGGTCGGCGTGGGTACGGTCGGCCTGCTGATCCTGGCCATGACCTTGTGGATCGCTGCCGGCCTGGCGCTGTCCCTGGTGCTCCAGCCCATCCGCCGCGCATGTGTCCTGGAAGACCAGGGCCCGTGGGCCTCGATCCGCCAGAGTGCCGTGATCATCAAGCACCACTTCAAGGAGGTGGGCCTGGTCTGGCTGATCTGGATGGGCATCCGGCTGGTGTGGATCCCTCTAGGCATGCTGATCTTGATCCTCCTGGCTCCTGTGCTGCTGCTGACCATCCTGGCCGGCGTTGTAGCGGGCGGAGTGCCGGCCGCCCTAGTTGGCGCTGTCAGCAGCCTGTTCGCGGGCGGCGTCACCCCGTGGATCATGGGCGTGTTGGCGGGGCTCCCGATCTTTATCGTGGTGATGATGTCGCCTCTGCTGTT
>JBFYTF010000386.1:0-7844 GCA_041300865.1 Anaerolineae bacterium | reverse complement strand
GGCGTTGGCCAGGCCGTTGACGGCGATGACGGCGATGGTGGTGAGGACGACGGCGATCTGTCTGACGATGTTTCTCATGGTCGGGAACTCCTTGTCTCAAACGTGTAGGAACCTTCTCGTGCTGTTGCTGCCGGGCGCGCCCTGTCCGCGGCTCACACGCCTGTACCCTGCTCGTCGCTGCTGAGCCTGGCCGCCTCCATGAGCTTGACCACCTGGTACTCGGAGGCCTCCGCTGCTGCCTGGAGCCTCTCGACGACGCCGTAGCAGTCCACGACGGCCCGCGCGACGCTGTCGTCGCGCTCGGCACCCGCGGTGATGCGCACTGCGGCAATGGTCATCATCCATGCCAGGAGCTGCTCGAACGATTCGCGATTGAACCACAGGATGCCCTCGTGGCGGTTCACGTGCAAGAAGCGCTGTGTGTCTCCATCCTTCAGCCACGAGACCAGGGCCGGGTAGGCGCGCTCCTCCCCCGCGTCAGACGCACGGCACCACGCCTGGTGCTTGACCAGCACGTTGATGCTGTTCACGCTGCGCCAGGCGGCGCCCTCGTCCAGCCCCAGGTCCCGCAGGACGCCGGCCAACAGCCTGCCCAACCGCCACTCGTCCATCCAACTGCGGCTCAGCTCCGGGTCCCCTTCGGGGCGCTGCATCTTGCCCAGCGGATGGACCAGGATCCAGCCCAGGAGCGTGGCCCACGCCGCGGGGTCCGTGCCCAGGTGGTCCAGGATCATGGTGGCAGCGGCCTGATAGCGGGGCTCGCCGGCAAGGGGAAACCGCTGCCCCAGGACGGGCAGCTGCAGCGCGGCGGCCACGGCCGCGCGTGTCTCACGGGCAAGGTCCTGGACGTTGCCGCTGCTGCCGGTGAACTCGGCGATGCCCTGCCAGAGATCGGCGGCCCGGCGTTCGACCTCGGCCAGCACCTCCTCGTCGGGCAGCCGCCCGGCCGCGGTGACCCGCTGTGCCATCAGCCAACGCATGTGGCCGGCGTTGGCCAGCTCGCGGAAGGGCTCGAGGACCGGCCGGAGGAAGAGCTCGTGCTGGGCCTCCTCGATGCTCGGCACCCCGCGGCCGTTCAGGTACCGCTCCAGGGTAGAATACCGCTGCCACTCGTCGTCCTGCACCTCGCGCCAGTCCATGAGGACCTGGCACTTGTAGGCGTCCAGCTCCACGTACAGGCCGTTCTGGCACAGATCCTGCCCGGGGCGGATGTATTCCAGGCCGTTGACGTGATCGCGGAACAGGTAGTAGACTCCCGGCTCGTTCCGCAGTCCCAGACCCTCGCCGAGGGAGCGCTGGACCAATCCGCGGCCGTCGCCGCTGCGGGCCAAGAAGCCAACAGAGGTGCGCACCCAGCCGCGGGCGGAGGCGAACTTGTTGTGGTAGACCACCAGGGCTCGCTCGCCCGTGCCCGCCTCGAGGTCGCCGGTACGGTTGGAGTAAGCAAAGACGTCCTCGTTGACGTGGCCCTCCGCCGTGAACAGATCGTAGAGCAAAAAGTGCTCAACCTCGGCAAAGAGATAGCGCCGGTGGAGCAGCGGAAAGATCTGCCGCTCGTGGCGCTCCACCAGCCCGGCGTCAGGCTGCTCGTCCCAATAGGAGCGGCGGTATTCCATGCCATACTTCTCGGCATAGCCCTCGATTTGGCCATGGCCGAACATGGGCAGGCCGGGCAGCGTGGCCAGCATCGTTGCGATGCCAAAGTACTTGTCACCCTTGCCGAACTGGGCCACGGCGGTTTCCTCGTCCGGATTGTTCATGAAGCTGACGAAGCGCTTCAGGATCTCCGGATCGAATTCCAGCGTGTTCTTCATCGTGGAGCGATACTTGGCGTTTTCCTCGTCGCGCAGCATGTTCATGAAGGCGCTGTTATAGACGCGGTGCATGCCCAGGGTGCGCACGAAATAGCCCTCGAGGAGCCAGAACGCCTCGGCGAGGAGCAGGGTGTCGGGTGCCTCGGCCGCCACGCGGTCCACAACCTCCCGCCAGAACTCCTCGGGCATGGCGGCATCGAACTGCTCCTTGGTCAGCCCGTGCTCTGCGCGCGTGGGAATTGCACCACCGGTGCCCGGCTCGGGGAACCACAGGCGCTGGAAGTGGCGCTTGGTGAGGGTCATCGCCGCGTCAAAGCGGATGACGGGGAACTGCCGGGCTACGTGGAGAATGGTCTGGATGACCGCCTCGCGCACCTCGGGATTAAGATAGTTCAGCTGGGCCGTGTCGTTCCAGGGCATGGACGTGCCGTCGTTGCCATGGTAGATGAACCTTTCGCTGCCCGTCCAACGGTCCAGCCGGCGGAAGACGACGGCCGCGTCGCTGCGTTCGTAGTAGTGGTCTTCGATAAAGATGCCCACCCGCCCGTCCTCCGACAGGTCAGGGCCGCCAAAGCTGTAGGCGGGAAAGGGACTGTAGTCCAGGGAGATGAACCAATCGGGATGCTCCACCACCCAGCGGGAATAGATGCCCACGTGGTTGGGCACCATGTCGCTGGCCATGCGGATGCCCCGCTGCCAGACGCGGGCCTTGAGGCTCTGGTAGGCTTCCTCCCCGCCCAGGTCGCCGGACACGACATAGTCGTACAGAGAGTAAGCCGAGGCCACTGCTTCAGGGTTACCGGTGAGCCGCTTGATGGTCCGCGAGGCAGCGCTGCGCTCCCAGACGCCGATAAGCCACAACCCGGTAAAGCCCCAGCGCGCCAGTTTGTCGAGCTCCTCGTCGGGCACCTGGTCCAGGCGGGTAATGGGGCGCTCGTACTCCTGCGATAGCTGGTGCAGCCAGACGTAGGTGTTCTTGGCCATGAGCACCAGCTGCGGCATCCAGTCGAGGTCGCGGCTGAAGCGCTCAGCCTCGAGCTCGGCCGCAGCAAACTCGTAGACGAGGCTGGGGCCTGGCCCGGCAAACACAGGGTGCGACTCCTCGCGCATCAGATCCTGGCTGCTGAGCAGGCGGAAGAGGTAGCTGCCCAGGATAGCCGCCCAGCGCCGGCGGATGAACTCCAGCTGGTCGTATAGGGAGTCGGGATGGGCGCGGGCGGGGGCGCGGAGCATGTCGATGATGTTCTCGCCGTCGGGCCCAAAGGGAGGCTGCGTGTCAAAGAACTCGTACAGGCCGTCCATCAGCGGCGCATAGGCCGTCTCGCGGCGCAGCACATCGTCGTCAAACAGCTCGAAGAAAGGCTCAAAGGCCGGGTTGAGGTTGGCCAGCCAGAGCATGAGCATCTCTTCGAGGAGGATCTGGCGGTTGGGGACGCCGCCAGCCTCGCCCTGCAGGTACTCGTCCAGGTCCACTTGCCCCTGGTAGACGGCCAGTGGTGGGAACTCGTCGGCGAAGCGATGCAGCGCGCGGTCGACGGCCGCGCTTCCGAGGCGCTCGTCCAGCCATGCCAGAGCGCGCTCCATGGCCGGCGGATTGGCGTCCTGGCGATACTGCTGCATGAGCTGGTGCGACAGCTCGTCAATGAGGCCCATGGCATTCAGGTGGCCCGCTTTCACCGCTTGCTCCGGAAAGCTGACCAGGTCCCGGCTGTCGTTCATCCTCTGCGCAAAAACCCGCGCACTGTGCAAGCTGCCCAGGATGACATTGCCGGAGAACGTGTAGAGTGCGTCGTCGAACTGGTAGCGCTCTCGCGCCTGGCGCGATACGTGAAACTCCATGATCACTTGTTCTGGCATTCCATTCTCCTGCCGGCACGTCTGCCAGTGTAGCCCGAGAAGAGCGAGAAAGCGTCGTTACGTGGGTCAGGCACGCAGCCCTGCGCAACCGGTACCCGCAACCGAGGCCGTCTCATTATGCCCTCAACGACCCCGTCTGTCAAGTTCTCGGTGCGGCACACAGCACTGCTCGATGCAGCTCATGTAGTAGCGGCTTCAGCCGCCGGTGCTCGGGCAACGGGGGAAAACGATTGAAATCGTTACTACAGGGACTTGCTGGGCGCAGTGCGCGCCGGGCAGGCTTCGCCTCCTCAGGCCGGCTTTGTGGCCCATACGCAGGCGTAGCGCGACACGCCAGAGACCGGCCCCCGGGCGAGGTCGCCCTCGAGCCGCGCCAGTCCGGCTTGCCACGCCTCTGTGGGGATCAGGTGCAGCGACGAAAAGGCCCGGTCGCGAAAGGGCTGGGCGCTGTCGACCGTGTACGGCTGCTCGACGATCACGACGTGAGAGTCGACAAGGCCCGCCGCGGCCGACCACGCCTGCAGCTGGGCCAGCTGCGGATAGCGTTGCAGCTCGACGGCCACGGTTTCCGGAAAGTAGCCTGTCAAGATCTCGCGCCGGCGGATGATCTCCTCCGAGTCGGTCACCGTGCACACCCTGCCCTCCGGCCGCAGGACGCGCATCGCCTGCCGGAAAAAGGCTGCCGGGTCGGCAACGTGGTGGATCACGTCCACGGAAAAGAGGAGGACCGCGCTCGCGGGGGCAAATGGCAGCGCCTCGGCGCGGGCCTGGAGCCAGAGAACATCTTCGGGCCGGCGGCCGGCGTGGACCAGCATGCCGGCGGCGGGATCGAGCGCCAGGGCCCTGCAGCCTACGTAATCCACGAGGGCGCCGGCATAGTTGCCGGTGCCGCAGCCTACCTCCACCACCTGCGAGGAAGGACCCAGCCTGCCGCCGCTGACGAGCTCGGCCAAGACGCCGCCGTGGAGCTTGCGGTGGGCCGCGTACTCGGCGGCGTCGCGGTCATAATTCACACCCCTCGCACAGGCCATGGCCATTCCTTCACCCCTCCGGCGCCTCGGGAGGCCACGCTGCCGTTTGGCCGTTGACCAGGGCCGGGACGGCTGCATCTCTTGCCTCTCAGGTCGCGGCCCCACTATACCACAAGCGCGGGGCCGGCGCAAGCGTGCCCGGAACGCGACCACCTGACAAAAGTCATACACCCTGACCGCGGGATGGGCTATGATGCGGGTAACAGGCAAGGTGCCGGCTTCTGGTCGAAGAGTGCTGCGCACCGGCACGCCTGAGAGCGATCATAGGAGTGGACAACAATGGACCAGGTGCTGCGAACGATCGTGCGCATCGACGAGGAACTGTGCAACGGCTGCGGTTTGTGTGTTACCCCCTGCGCCGAGGGGGCCATCGAGCTGGTGAACGGCAAGGCCCGGGTCATCGGCGACGAGTTGTGTGACGGCGCCGGCTTTTGCCTGGCCGTCTGCCCGACAGGCGCTCTATCGGTTGAGACCCGGGAGGCGGTGCCCTTTGACGCCCAGGCAGCCCACGCCCGGGAGGAGGCGCGCGGGCCGCTGTACATCGAGCAGAACTGCTTCCGCTGCGGCAGCAGCGAGCGCCGGGCGGTCCTTGTACCGGTGCGCACCGAAGGTCACAGCCTGTGGGTCTGCACCCGCTGCCTGCCGACCCTCATCCACGGCTAACGGCTCGACTTCCGCGCCTCGCCTGGGTTGTCGCCGGCCGCAGCGACACGGGCGAGGCGCAGTAAGCCCCCTCGCTACAACCGCGGCGTGATACTTGCCCGCCTTTGGCGGGCATGCTATAATCGCCGCGTGAAGCAGCGTCTGCTATCTCGGTTAGCTCGCGTTCCGTGGGGCGTGTGGGTGGCGCTTTTGGTGCTGCCCGCGCTGGCACCCCTCGCCCGGCCCGGCTTTTTCGAGTCCCACGATGGCCTGTTCCACGTCTATCGCCTGGCAGCGCTGGACCGCGCAGTGCGGGCCGGCGTTCTCTATCCTCGTTGGTTTCCGGAGTTTGCGTTTGGGTACGGGCACCCGGTTCTGAACTTTTACGGGCCGCTCAGCTACTACTGGGGCCTGCCCTTTACCCTCCTGGGCGCCGACGCAGTCCTGGCCACCAAGTTGGTCCTGGCCACAGGCCTGCTGGCCTCAGCCCTGGCCCTCTATGCCTTTGCCCGCCTCTACCTGGATCGCGGGCCGGCCCTCGTCGCCGCCGTCGTGTATGCCTATCTGCCCTACCACCTTCTCGACCTTTACGTGCGCGGCGCCATGGCCGAGTTTCTGGCCTTTGTCTGGTTTCCTCTCATCCTGTTGGCCTTTCACCGCCTGCTGGACGAAAGCGGCAGGCAGCACCGGCCCACGTGGCTGTTCCTCGCCGGACTGACTCTCGCGGCCCTGGTCTTGACCCACAGCCTGTCGGCCCTTGTCTTTGCGCCTGTCCTGGCGGCCTATGTGCTCTTCCGGGGGCTGGCGACCAGGCCTGACGGGCAATCGCTCGGCCGGCTATTCCTGGCACTGGCCCTGGCCGCGGCCCTGAGCGCTTTTTACTGGCTGCCGGTCCTGGCCGAGTCGCAGTACGTGGGCCTGGGATCGGGCACTTCGACGGGCTATCAGCGGCACTTCTTGGCCCTGAAGAGTCTCTTTTCCCTGGACCTGGCCTACAGCTATGAAGCTCAGGACCCGGTAACCTTTTCCCTGGGCTGGGTGCAAGGACTCTTGCTTCTCGCGGCGCTCGGCTTGCTCTTCTGGAGGCGCACGCGCCGGCCGGCGATCTTTTTCCTGGCCGTGGCCCTGACTTCGGCCTGGATGTTGACCACGGCCTCGCAACCGGTGTGGCGGATACTGGAGCCGGCGTTGGCCTTCTTGCAGTATCCGTGGCGCTTCCAGGCCCTGACCGTCCTGGCCAGTGCGATGCTGGCCGGCCTGTTGCTCCAGGCACTGGCCCGCGCTTCTCGCCCCGGCGCGTGGGCGGCTGCCGTCCTGGTGGTCGCCGTCACAGGCGCCTGGGCCCTGGCTGCCCTGCCCCTGACCCCCACCCGGTCCTCACTCTCCGTGGAGGATATGTGGGCCGGCGAGCGCGGTGCCGGCCAGGTAGGCACGACCTGGACCGGCGAGTACCTGCCTGTCTGGGTCAAGGAACAGCGCTGGGCGATCTCCCACCCGCCCGAGAACCCGGCCGGCGATCCCTCGGCCCCGGCTGTGGCCGAGGAGCTGACCCTCACGGGCGTGGGCTACACCCGTTATCACCTGGCCCTCGAGAGCGAGGTCGAGACGAGCCTGGCGCTCCACCAATTCTACTATCCCGGCTGGCAGGCACGCTGGCAAGGCCGTTCCGTCCCCGCCCGGCCGGCGGGCAACTTGGGCCTGGCGGCCTTTGACCTGCCGCCTGGGGAGGGTCTGCTGGTGCTGCGCCTGGCCCTGACCCCGGCCCAGCGCTGGGGCAGCCTCGTGTCGCTCCTGGCGGCCCTCGCCGTCGCCGTGTCGCTCCTGGCCCGCTTTCAGCGCGCCCGCTCCACCTCGTCTCTGCAGGCAAGCAGCCCGCACCTGGCACTCGCCCTCCCCTACCTGCTGCTCGCCAGCACTCTCCTGGCGAGCCTGGCCATGCCCAACGGCTACCTGCGCGCACCGGCGACGGTGAACGCCAACCTCGAGGACGTGGTCCGGCTGCAGGCCTTTGAGCTCGCCGGTGAACGCTACCGGCCGGGCGACACACTGAGCGTCACCCTCTACTGGCTGCCCCTGGCCCATCTCGTGGCGGACTACAAGGCGTTCGTGCACCTGACCGACGCCGCCATCACCCGGCAGCCGGCTCAGCACGACGGCGATCCCGGGGCGAGCTTTACGCCCACCGGCCGCTGGTTGGCCGGCGAGTTGGTGCCCGACCCGCACTCCTTGCCGCTGCCCAACGATCTGGCGCCGGGCCGCTATCTTCTGTGGGCCGGCATGTACGAATTCCCGGCAGTGCAGAGCCTGACCGTTGTTTCGTCCGACCTGCCAGACGACGGCCAGCGGGTATTGCTGGCCGAGATCGAGGTCGTGGCGCCATGACCACGGCAAGCCGCCGGCCGCGCCGGCTGCTGGCGCTCATCCTGCTGTGCTACGTGGTCCTGGCCGCGTGGTACAGCCAGACCATTCCCCTGGGTGAGGCGCCCGACGAGGTGCCGCA
>JBFYTF010000385.1:0-6289 GCA_041300865.1 Anaerolineae bacterium | reverse complement strand
CCCCGCCCGGCAGGAAGATGCTCTGCTCGGGCACAAGGAGCCAGTAGCCAGCCTGGTCGGCAAGGCGAAACGCCTGCGCAGGATCGCGGGGCAGGAGGCGGACGTTTTCCCGTGTCCAGGTCCCGGCCTGGCCCAGCCACTGGCTGGCATAAAACAAAAAGCCTACCTGGTGGTACTCGTGCCGGACATAGACCACGTCGCCCGGCCGGGCCCCGTCAAGCACCAGGCGCGAGGCGTCGCGCCAGTTCTGCTTGTCCTCGTCGTAAAAGGCGGCCAACGACGACGCGCTTATAGCCAAGGTGAGCGCCAGGAGCAGGCCCGCGGCGAGCGTCGTGCCCGCCCTGTGCGGCAATCGAGGGCGGACGCGGCTGGCGAGCCGGCCGATGACCAGGGACAAGCCACAGGCTACCAGGCCCAAGTAGGCGGGCAGAGCAAAGATGAAGTAGCGGGCTCGACTCACCTGGCCGAACGGCACCAACTGCACCAGGGCCACGGGCAGTAGCACCCAGGTCAGCGCCGCCAGGAGCAAGCCGCGGTGCCGGGCGGCAAGGTAGGCGGCCGCCAGGGAAAAGAGCAGGAGGTAGAGAACCAGCCCGGCGTTGTTGCCCCCACTCCACAGGCGCAGCGTGTCGAGGGCCATGCTCCCACTCCAGCGCGGGGCAGCGGTTCCTCCCAGCCCCTCCTGGCCTCGCAGCCCGCGGAGCAGGTAGGGCAGCAGGGGTGCAAAGAGCAAGGGTACCAGGGCAAAGCCCACGATCAGGCGGCGGGCCCTGCCCGGCGCGCGGGCGGGTCGCTCGCGCCGGAGAAGCAGCCAGGCAGCGTACAAACCGATGACAGCCAAGGGCAAAAAGGCGAATAGGTGAACATACAGGCCGGCCGCGCTGACCACGGCAAAGGCCAGCCACAGGCCCCACGTCTCGGCCTGCACGGCGCGGATGAACAGGTACAGGCTCAGGAGGGCAAGAAAGGTGAGCATGGTGTACATGCGCGCTTCCTGGGCATAGCGCACGTAAAAGGGGGCGGTGGCCAGCAGCAGGGCAGCCAGGAGTCCGGTCCAACGGTTCAAGAGCCGGCTGCCCAGGGCATAACCGAGCGGGATAGTCAGCGTTGCCCAGAATACGGCCGGCAGGCGCAGGAACAACACCCGGTCGCCCAGCATCAGGAACAGGCGGGTGACCAGGAAAAAGAGCGGCGGCTTGGGGATGCCGGGAATTGCCAGGCTCCGGCGTAGGGCATCGGCCCAGGTGCCGCCCCAACCTGCTGCCGTCAGGGTGGCCAGCTCGTCGTACCACAGGCTCTTGGTCTCCAGCCCATGGAGGTAGAGGGCGAAGGCCAGCAGGATAACCGGCAGCATCATGGACGCGGGGCGCGGCCAGGCGCGTGCTCGGGGCGGCGGCGAGGTTGTGGAGCCCGCGGGACTCAATGCAGCGGGCACCGTTCCGACGCGCGGCGGGCGACTGCCGGCGCCGCCCATCATGGCGAAGACGCCTCCGCGCGAGCCGAATCCGCCTTGGCCCAGAACTCGGTGGCCAGGGCCGGCCGGCCGCTGGCGCCGTACAGGTCCCCCAGCGCCTGGTAGGCCGCGGCCAAAGCTGTGTGCCGCTCGCGCGCTTCATGCTTGCCCACGGTCTGCTGCGCCAGGTCTTCCAGGACTGCGACTTGGGCCTGGAGATGGGCCTCGGCGTCGACGCCTGCAACGGACCCAAAGGCCAGGGCGTTCACCGCCTTGATGGGCAGCCGCACAAAGTCCTCCATGTGGGCCTGCAGCCAGCGGTCGAGTGGCTCCTGCAGCTCGGGCGGCGGCAGGTAGGAGGTGCACAGGATCCAAAGACGCTTGCTGTCGCGGGCATAGGCCCCGATCTCGGCCGGCGATGGATCCCCGGCCAGGTAGACGACGTGTGCGCCGCTGGGCCGCAAGGGGCGCACGATAAAGCGCGGCGAGACGAGAATTGTCTCCCCAGGTCCGGCGTGTCTTTCGACGATGCTCAGCACCTCTTCCAGCCGGCTGGCCGAGCGGTTGTAAGCATAAGAGACCTGCAAAGGGCGCAGCAAGAGCAGGACGAGAGCAGCCGCCAGCCCCGCGGTTGCCGCTCTGCCTGCCAGCACGCCGCGGCCGCCCGGCACCAGGCGGACGAGGCCCTGGCCGACCACGACGACGCCCTGGCTTACGAGCAGCAGCAGCATGGGCAAGACAAAGATGACATAGCGTTCCTCAAAGGGGCGCGGCGAGGGGGCGACGGATAGGATGACAAAAGGCAGCGAGATCCAGAGGGCGGCCAGGAGGGCCAGCAGCGGGCGCCCGCCCAAAGCAGTGCCCAGCAGGCCCACGGCGGCGAGCACGACCACGAGCGCCTGCAACCAGCCGCTCATCAGGCCGCTGCGAAAGAGAAACCCGCGGAAGAAGGGTTTCGTCAGCTCCACGGTCACCTGCCCCGCCGCCTCGCCATCCGCGTTGACGTTGGCCCAGGACATGCCGCCCAGGTGCAGAACCGCGGGCAGGCAGACGGCGACCAGGAGGGCAAAGGCCAGCACCGGCAGCAACAGGCGCCGTGGCGCCACGCTGCCCCGGGCGACGGCCACGAGCGTCGCAAGCCAGGCCACAGCGGACGCCAGGCCCTCGGCGACCAGGACAAAGAGGGCGTTGTAGTGGGTGTAGAAAGCGAGGCCCGCCGCCAGGACAAAACCCAGCCAATAGCGGGCGCGGCCGGTCTGCCAGGCGCGGACCAGGAAGTAGGCAGACGCCAGCGACAAGGCGGCCAAAAGGGAGTAGGGGCGCACGATCTGAGCGTAACGGATGTGGAGCGGCAGGAGGGCCACGAGGAGCGCTCCGAGCAACGCGGCCGGACGATGGAACATGGTAGCGCCGAGCTTGTAGGTCAAGGCGACGGTCAGGATGCCAAATGCCGAGGGCAGGAAACGAAGCACGAAGGCGCTGTTGCGCACCAGCGGCCAGAAGAGGTGCTGTAGCAGAAAGTAGAGGGGCTGCATGTTGCCCGGTTCGCCCGTGAACTTCAGGCCAATGGTGTCCAGCACGGCTGCCAGGCCCGGTTGGTCCACGTGGACGATGGTCACGTTCTCGTCGCGGCCCAACACCTCGCGGCTGCCCAGGTCGTACCAGATGAGGGCAGCGCTCAGCAGCAGGATGGCGAGGGCCAGGGCGTGGGCGACGGCCCGGGATGCCGCCCAAGCCCCTGGCCGGGCAGAGGAGCGATCAGGACGGCGAACGGGTGCCCCGAGTACCTCCTGGCGAGACATCCTCTGCTTGCTCCGGGGGAAGGCCTAGGAGCCTTTCAGGTCTTCTTGCACGATACCGCTGATGATTTTGCCCAGGCGCACGCTATAGTTGGTGCCGCGGTCCTCGGGATAGATCTGGAGCGTGTTGGCCAGATAAAGCCCTTTGATGGGCGTGCGATGATCGGGAATACGCTCCGAGTAGTTGCAGGTGATGACCGGTTGGCCCGCCTCGGCGCGCATAACCACCTTTTTCTCGATCCAGGCAGGATCGAAGGCCGGATTGATGCGCTTCAGGTGGGGCGCGTACAGGCCAAACAGCTCGCTGGCAGTCATGCTGTAGCGTGGGTCGTCGCGCTCCAGGTAGTTGGATACATAGATTAGATGGCGGCCCTGGTACTCGCTCGGTGGTACGTAGTTCGTGTGCTGGATGACGGCGACGAAGGGCATGCTACGATCGGCGATGTTCATCCAGTAGATGTGGCTGAGACTCTCTTTGCTGACCAGGAGCAGAACCGCGGCCGCCTGGTAGCGCACAGAGCGCAGTCGAGCGGCATAGTCGCCGTCCAGCGCGGGGGGTGCGATCGCGAGCAGGTTGTAGCCGGGCACCGTGGCGATGACGACATCGAAGGGGATGGTTTCCTTTTTCGTCGCCACGCCGGTGATGCGGCATGGGTCCTGCGGATCGGTCAGCAGCTTGACCACTTCCTGGTTGGTGCGCAGGTCGACACCCCCGGCCTGCAGGCGCTCTACCAGGGCCCGGGTGATGATCTCGAAGCTGCCGTCGGGATAGGCCAGGAGCTCTTTGGCCTCGGCACCCTGGCGGGAGCTGCCGCGCACCTTGATCTTGCCCCACAGCCAAGTCATGCTCACCTGGTCGGCCAGGTCGCCGAACTTGCCCCGGAGGAGCGGGCCCCAGAACTTCTCATATATCTCGCGGCCCATGTAGCGCAGGATCCAGTCGCGGGCGGTGATGCTCTCATAGCGCCGCCAGTTCTCGGCGCGGCCGAGGTAAAGGTACATCAACCCCAGCTTGACCCGGTTAACGAGGCTGACCGGCTTGAAGCGGATCAGGTCCAGGGGGGTGACGAGGTCATAGATCCGGCCGGCGTGATACCAGCCCACTTTGGACTCGATCCAGCGCAGGCGGTCGCCGATGCCGAGCTCGTCCATGAGGCCCAGGATGTACTGGTCGCTGCCAAAGAGGTGGTGGTAGTAGTACTCGATGCGGGTGCCGAGGATGGGCAGCGTGGCGGCCTGGCCGCCCCACTGGCCGTACTTTTCCAGGACGGTGACGGCATAACCCCGCTTTTGGAGCTCGTAGGCAGCCGTCAGCCCGGCATAGCCACCGCCGATAATGCCAATTC
Organism: Anaerolineae bacterium; assembly: GCA_041300865.1. Lineage (GTDB taxonomy): Bacteria > Chloroflexota > Anaerolineae > JAAYZQ01 > JAAYZQ01 > JAAYZQ01. The sequence goes on along the minus strand of JBFYTF010000385.1, from coordinate 1,691 downwards.
TGGTCGGGTTCATTCAGGTATCTCGGGATCTGGTACGTCGTCTGGTACGTCGGCCACGAGCTCGATGGGATCCTGGCCATAGTGCTCCAGGTCGTTCCTTGCCCTCTCAAAGAGGGCAATGAGCTCTTCATCGGTGCCCTGGTAACGGGAGATGGTCTGCTGCGAGCACAGCTCGCAGCCGCGCATGAAGCGGTAGCTGCCCGACACGCAGCCCAGGCAAGCGTTCAGGCGGATCATCATCAGGCAGAAGGCCAGCGTGTCTTCATGGGTCTCGGGCAAGGCGCTGACGCGATCAACCAGCTTGCGCCATTCTTCGCCCCGCAGATCTCGCAGATCGGGGATCAGGTGCGGGGGAAACAACAACTCGGTTCTTGGGTTAACAGTCATTAAAAGCTACCTGACTAGCAACAGCCTCAGTTGGTCCATCCGGCTTGATGGCTCTTACATAGACGCAGTTGGGGCTAATGTATTACGGCCGCGACGGGCCAGAGCCGGTGCCGTCGTTCCAGCCCCTCCCAGGCCGCCCAGGGCACATCCACGCTGCCCGGCCCGTTGGCCATCACCCCGCCATGGAAATCGCTGCCCCCGCTGATCGTGAGGCCATAGTGCAAGGCCATCTCCAGGAGAGCGCGGCTAACGCGGCGGGGATAGTTAGGGTAGTAGACTTCGATACCTGCCAGGCCGGCCTCGCGCAGCCGCGGCAGCCAATGCTTCAAGTCCAGATCCTTCTTCCGTTCCCCTTTGCGGTTGTACAGGTAGGGATGAGCCAAGACCGGCAGCCCCCCGCTGCGTCGCACGAGGGCAATGGCATCTTCGGGAGTCAGCTTGTACCGTTCCACGTAGGCCGGGCAGTCGCGGCCGATCCAGCGCTCAAACGCCTCGTCCCAGGTGTCCACGAGCCCAGCCTGCAACAGGCCGGTGGCCACGTGGGGACGCCCGATAGAACCCTCCTCGCCGGCCAGATCGACGACGCGCTGCCACTCGAGGGGCAGGCCAAGCTGTGCCAGCCGGGTCAACATCTCTTCCGCGCGCTCGCGCCGCGCGGCGCGGGTCAGGGTCAGCAGGGCCTGGAGATCCGCATTCTGTACGTCGACAAAATAGCCCAGGAGGTGGAGCTCTTCCCGGCCGCTTAGCGCGCTGATCTCCACGCCGGGCACGACGACGATGTTGTGGCGGCGAGCCTCGGCCAGGGCCGCGGGCACGCCTGTCGTCGTATCGTGATCGGTTATAGCCAAGACCTCGATGCCCAGGGCTGCGGCCCTGGCAACGAGGTCCTGCGGTGACAGGCCGCCATCGGAGGCGGTCGTGTGGCTATGCAGGTCAACGCGGCTCGCGATCGTGATCAACCTCCCGGGACAGCCAGGGTCCGGCCGGGCGCGACGCGCTCAGCCTTCCCCCCTGGCTTTCATCTTTTCCTGGAGACGCCCGAGGGCTTCCCACTTGCCCGCTGCCGCCAGCCTGGCCTGCTTGGGCCAGCTCGCCGGATCGGCGCCCTGCAACAACTCTGGCTTGGCTTCGGCCACGATGGCCCGCAGGCGCTCCGGATCGCTCTCGGCCAATTGGGCGTAGCTCCTGACGCCGGCATCGCGCAGCAGCGCGGCGACCTGCTCGTCGATACCCCAAATGCGGGCCAGGTCCTCGTCTTGCACGGCGACCGGGGCCGGTGCCGGTGCGGGGGCTGCGGGGCTCGG
>JBFYTF010000377.1:0-5310 GCA_041300865.1 Anaerolineae bacterium | reverse complement strand
CCGGCAGAGGCCGGCTGCGCCGGTGGCCGGGCGGCAGGGATGTAGCCGGGCTCGTAGACGGTGCAGGCCACGGGCGTCGAGCCGGCCACGAGCTGCAGCGTGTGGGCGCGCGCGCCTTCGGGGTCGTAGGCCAGCGCCTGGCCCTCGAGGGCGAGCCCTCCCGGGCCGGCAAGCCTGCCCAGCCAGCCGCCCGGCTTCCCGACCGATCCGTCCTCGCGGCAGTCGAGGCAGCCGCTGAGGATGAGCTTTTCCCGGGCGCGGGTGGCGGCCACGTACAGCAGCCGGTCCGACTCGGCCGCCTCCTGGTCCGCGGCCCGCTTCTGGCCCACGCGGTAGACGGCCGGCAGCTGGCGCTGGCCGTCCCTGACGGGCAGCAGGGGGCCCAGCTCCGGGTCGATGAGCAGCCCGCCGCCGCCCCGCGGCGAGGAGGTCACGTCGCCGGCCACGACCACCGCGAACTCCAGCCCTTTCGCGGCGTGGACTGTCATGAGCTGCACCGCGCCCTCGGCCGTGGCCCGCGCCTCGCCCTCGCGCGTCCCCGCGTCCCGCAGCCCGGCCACGTACTCCAGGAACTCGCCCACGCCGACGATGCCGCTGGCGTGGGCGTCGGCCAGCAGCTTGCCCACGTTGCGCGCCCCCCGGGCCTGGCCGGCCTGGATGAGCGCCGCCCGGTAATCGGTGGCGTCGAGGAACCCCTTGAGCACGCCGGCCACCGTCGTCCGCCCCACCTGCGCGTGCAGCCCGGCGATGACCTCGGCTGCCCGCCGCACGCAGCCACGGTCGACGTCGTCCAGGGCCTGGTCCGCCAGTCCCCCGCACACGACGGCCCACAGGCCGGCGCCGGTCTCCTTGCGGGTCCGGCACAGGTGGTAGAGGGCCGCGTCCGACAGCCCACAGGCCGGAGAGCGAAGTGTCCCGGCCAGGACCAGGTCGTCGGTCGGATCGGCCAGCGCTCGGAGGGCGTTGAGCACGTCGCGCACCTCGGGCCGGCCGTAAAAGCCGCGGCCGGCGAGCGTCACAAAGGGCACACCGACCTGCTCCAGCGCATCCTCGTAGCTGCCGAACGAGGTGGAGGCGCGGCACAGGATGGCCACGTCGCCCCACTCCAGCGCGCGCAGGCGGCCGTGGTCGACCACCTGCAGGCCGCCGGCCATGAGCTCGGCCAGTCGCGCGGCCAGCGCAGCCGCGGCCCGGTCCAGGGCGCCGCCCGTCTTGGAACCGGCTGCCAGGTGCAGCTCGACGTGGGGCGCGGCGAACCCCGGCCCCGGCTCCTCCCGGTCGTGGCGCAGTGGGGCAAACGGCTCGGCCCACGGCCGGCCGGGGTCGGCGTCGTCGCCCAGGACGGGCCGCAGCAGGGCGTTCAGCCCGGCGATGAGGTCACGGTGGGCGCGGTACGAGGTCGCCAGGGAAAAGCCGGCGCCCTCACCCTCGATCCGCTCCCGCTCGCGGCGAAAGACGGCGACGTCGGCTCCGCGGAAGCGATAGATGGACTGCTTGGCATCGCCGACGATGAACAGCCGGCCGCGGCCGCCGTTGAGGAGCGCCACCAGGTCCCGCTGCCGCCCGTTCGTGTCCTGGAACTCGTCGACCAGCAGCGCCCGGACCTCGTCCTGCCAGCGGGCGCGCACCGCCGCCTGCTCCTGGAGCAGCCGCAGGGCGCCGGCCTCCAGGTCGTCATAGTCGAGGGCGCCGCGCTCCTCCTTCAGGCGCCGGTAGGCCGCCGCCGCGTGCTCATAGAGCGACTGCAGGGCGGGCACGGCGCAGGCCAGCCGCTCCTCGAGGGCCAGGTCGATGCCCTGGCCCAGCCACTCCTTCAGCCCGCCGTCGTACCGCGCCCGCAGCTCGGCGACGGCGGGCCGCGGGTCGTGCGCCTGCCAGTTCTTGGCCTGGCCCACGCCGGGCATGTTCGCCCGCAGCCCGGGCAGGCCGTCCAGGAGCGCCGCCCAGTCGCCCCCGGCCCGGGCGGCGGCCATCTCGTCCCACACGGCCAGCAGGCGCTGCAGCGGCGCGGCCAGCTTGTCGCCCGCTGCCTCCGCCCGGGCCAGTGTGCCGCCGGCGCGCACGGCGCGCAGCTCGTCAAAGCAGCCGAGGACGCCCGGATCGTCGACAAAGGCCTGCACTGGCCCCAGCAGGAGCGCCCGCCAGGCCGGCCACAGGGGATCGGGCAGGCTGCGGAAGCAGGCTTCGGCCTCCAGCCGCGCGGCGAGCATCGCCTCCAGTGTGCCGCGCAGGAGGTGCTCCTCCAGCAGGGCAAAGAGGCCCACCAGGCCCTGGTCGTCGGCGGCCCAGGCCAGGGCGCCGTCAACCACCTGGCGCAGCAGGATGGCGCCCCGGCCCTCGCCGAGGACCTCGAAGCGGGGGTCCAACCCGGCCTCCGCCGGGTGCGCCCGCAGGATCTCGCTGCACAGGCTGTGGATGGTGCCGATGCGGGCGGCGTCCAGCTCGGCGTACAGGCTCTGCCAGCGCAGCCCCTCGTCGCCGGTCAGGTCGGGCCGCTCCAGGTAGCGGCGGATCTCGTCGCGCACCCGGTTGCGCATCTCTCGGGCGGCCTTGCGGGTGAAGGTGATGGCCACGACGGAGCGCAGCGGCAGGCCCTCTGCCACGAGCGACAGGTAGCGGGCGACCAGGGTGCGGGTCTTGCCCGTGCCGGCGCCGGCGGTGACGACCACGTCCCGGCCGCGCTCGTGGACCGCCGGCTCCTGCTCGGCGCTGGGCTGCATCTGGGCGACGATGGGGTGCATGCCTCAGCCTCCCCACCCCGGCCGGTACGGCCAGCAGAAGCCGGCCGCCGGGCAATAGCCGGGGCAGCCGTCGCCAGGCGGGTGCGGCACAAAGTGCCCGTCGCGCGCCCCGCGCACCGCCTCCCAGGCCTTTTCCAGGGCGACGTCCATGGCCCCCTCGGGCCCGCCTGCGAACCGGCTCAGCCGGAACGAGCTGGCCTCGGCGTGCTGCACGTGCCAGTAGAAGCCCTCGACGGGCTCGCCCAGCCCGAGGGCGTCGCGGGCCGCCAGGGCGTAGAGCGGCAGCTGCAGCTTCTTGCCTTCGGCCACGGCCTTGGGGGTGTAGGCCCACGGGCCGGCGGTCTTGTAGTCAATGACCCGCACCTGGCCGCCGGGCGCGCGGTCCACGCGGTCAATGCGGCCCCGCAGCCGGAACGAGTCGTCGCCCTGGCGCACCACGAGGGACGGCTGCATCTCCAGGCCGAAAGCCGCCTCGTGGCGCAGGGGCACAAAGTCGCCGGGCAGCGCCGCCAACGCCTCGATGGAGCGCCGCACCTTGTCCAGGATCTCGGCCCGGGTCTGGTGCCACCACGCCGTCTCCCTGAAGCCGAGCTCGGCCGGCGCCGCGTCCAGGATGGCTTCGCCCACCGTCGCCAGGGCGGCCAGGAGCTGCGCCGGGTCGGCCGCATCGGCCACGCTCTCCGCGCCGTAAACCGCCTCCAGGAGCTCGTGGTAGAGCGTGCCGAGCTGCCGGGCGTCGAGCCCCGCGGCAGGCTCAGGCCGCGGCTCGAGGTCCAGGACGCTGCCCACGAGGAAGGCAAAGGGGCAGGTGCGGTACGACTCCAGGCGGCTGGCGCTCCAGGTGCGGTCCGGAGCGAACCAGGACCCGCCGGCCCGGGCCAGGGCGCGCAGGTCGCCATCGTAGGCGCTGCCGGCCCCGCGCGTGCGCGCTGCCAGGACCCGCACGGCCAGCTCCAGGGCCGCGTGGCGCGGGGCAGCGGCCCGGCACACCCACTCCCGGACCTCGGCGTAGCCCGGGTGGCAGGCCAGGCTCTCCATCAGCTCCGGCCACGAGGCGACCTGCTGGGGTGGGGGCGCGCTCTCGGTGGTCAGGCGCAGCGGATCGGCCTGCACCAGGCGGCGCACCTCCTCCCAATAGGGCGAGGCCTGCCACAGCGCGCCGTTGTCGGCCAGGCGAGGCCGGGTGAGGAGCAGCCGCTCGCGGGCGCGGGTGACCGTCTCGTAAAAGAACTCGGCCTCGGCGCTCAGGGTGGAGGGCTCCAGAGGCAGGCCGCACTCCGTCCGCAGGCGCTCCCGGTCGGCGTCGCGCAGGAACGGGTCCTCGCCGATGGCCGCCGGGAACTCGCCCTCGGCCAGGCCCAGCACGGCCACGGCCCGGAAGGGGACGCCCCGGGCCTGGATCACGCCGGCGGCCACCACCTCGTCGCCGGCCGCGCCGGCGCGCAGCGCGGGCAGCTGGTAGGTGCACGCCTCCACGGCGCCGGCCAGCTCGGCAAAGAACGCCGCGAAGGTGACGCGCGGGGATGCCTCCCCCGCCAGTGCCTCTTCAGCCCACACCAGGCCGCGCAGGACGTCCTTGAGGGCCTGCAGCGCGGCCAGGTCCCGTTCGGCGGTCTCGGCCGGTCCGCTCCGCGCCCGGGCTACCAGGTGCAGTGCCGTGGGCTCGTCGCGGGCGGGAAAGCGTGTCGACCCAGGCTCCGGGTCGGGGCCGATGATGTCCTCCAGCCAGCCGGCAAAGGTGCGGTTCGAGTGCTCGCCGGGCGGCGGCGTGAGCCGCTCGAGGAAGCGGGCGAACTTGCTCCGCAGCAGGCGCGCGGCGCGGCCCCGGGGCACGCCCTGGGGGCGGCCCTGCTCCTCGTCGTCCTCCTCCTCCTCGGCCGGGTCCTCGTCGCCCGCCGGCCCGTGCTGGCCGGCCAGGTTGGCCAGGGCCTCCTGCCACTGCGCCAGGCCACCGATGACGCGGCCCCAGCGGGCGGCGGCGTTCAGGGCGTCGGCGTCGGCCGGGGTGATGCCCACCGGCTCCAAGGCGCCCTCCGCCGGCAGCGCCGACCAGTCAAAGTAGGGCGAGCGCCAGGCCTCGACGACGCCGCGGCGCGGCAGCGCCGGGCCGGCTTCGCCGGCGGCAGCGGGCAGCACCAGCCGCAGCAGGTCGAGGAGGGCGGCCACGGCCGGGTTGGCGCGCAGGGGAAAGCCGCCGGTCAGCCGCACGAGCAGGCCAAACTCGGCGGCGACTTCGACGACGAAAGGGCGGTAGGCGGGCAGGTCGCGGGCCAGGAGGGCCACGTCGCCCGGGCGCAGCCCATCCTCCACCAGGCTGGCCTTGAGCCAGCGCAGGGCGGCCCGCACCTCGGCCGCGCGGTCGGGGGCCTCCACCATCTCCACGGCGCCGCCGGCGTCCACCTGGGCGGCGGGTGCGCGGTACAGGCAGGCCTCCAGGTGGGCCAGCGCGGGAGCCTGGCCTTCGAGCGGCGGCCGGGGCGGCAGCGGCTCGCCCTTGACGCCCAACGCCGCCTCCAGCTTATGCCGCGTCTCGTCAAAACGCCGCCGGACCAGCGGGCGGCCTTCGTCC
>JBFYTF010000444.1:0-2794 GCA_041300865.1 Anaerolineae bacterium | reverse complement strand
CCAATGAGCTCATCAACGTACATCACGTCACTGTAAGCCTTGTTCTTGGTCCCCGTGGATGCCCACAATGGACGCTGCACGCGTCCGCCCTGGCGCAGAAGGGCCTGGGCCCGCGGCGAGGCGAACACCTCTTTGAAGTTGGCGTAGGCAATCTTGGCGTTGGCGATGGCGGCCTTTCCCAACAAGGCCGCAGCCTTGTCGGCAAGCGTGCCACCGCGCTCGATGATCGCCGCCAGGTGTCCGTCAACCTTGGTGTCTACTCGCGACACAAAGAACGACGCTACCGAGGCCACAGTCCCGACCGGCCTGCCCGCCGCGACGCATTCTTCTAGCCCCTTGAGATAGGCTTCCATGACCGCCGCATAGCGCTCGACGGAAAAGATGAGGGTGACGTTGACGTTGATGCCCAAGGCAAGCGCCCCGGTGATGGCCGGCAGGCCAGCCTTCGTGGCAGGGATCTTGACCATCAGGTTCGGCCGGTCCACGCGCCGCCAGATCTCTGTGGCCGCTGCCAGCGTACCTTCCGTATCGTGCGCCAGGTACGGGCTGACCTCCAGGCTAACATAGCCATCCCCCCCGCTGCTTTGCTCGTAGAGCGGCCTGAACATATCCGCCGCCCCCTGGATGTCCTCGACGGCAAGCACCCAGAAGATCGCTTCGGCGCCCTTATCGGCCTTTGCCAGAGGCTCAAGGCCCGAGTCATAGTCCGTCGACTTGGTGATGGCGTTCAAAAAGATCGTGGGATTGGACGTCACCCCCCGGATCTCCTCACGCTCGATCATCCCGGCCAGCTCGCCGTTCTTCAGCAGCCCGCGCTGGATGTTGTCATACCAGACCGACTGGCCGGCGGCACACAGTTGCTGTACAGTATTCACACGCTACTCCATTATTCCGAGACTCGACGTTGCTGCTGCCAGGTGGCTGGTTGCAGGTTAGCCAAGCCGGGCCTGCAACCTCCCAGCCCATTACGTTTGACCCGCAGACTCCATCGCCGCCTGCACGACACGGTCTGCGGTGAAGCCTAGCATCTCAAAGACCGTATTCGCGGGTGCCGAGGCGCCATAGCGCTCGAGCCCGAGCACGCGGCCTCTCGTGCCCGCCCACCGGTGCCAGCCCTGCGGCACACCTGCCTCGACGGCCACGCGCGCGGTGACATCCGGAGGCAGAACGGCGTCCTGGTAGGCTGCATCCTGTTCGTCAAAGAGCTCCCAGCTCGGGAAGGACACCAGGCGGACGGCAAGGCCCTGTTCCGCCAGGCGGCGCCCGGCCTCGGCGATGAGGGCTACTTCCGAGCCACTGGCCATCAGGATTACCTGGGGTTTGCCGGCGCCCAGGTCTGCCAGTACATAGCCACCGCGCCGGAGGCCATCGGCTGGCGCGTACACGCTCCGATCCAGTGTGGGCACGTTTTGCCGGGTCAGGACGAGAGCCGTGGGGCGCTTCCGGTTCTCGACGGCGACCTTCCACGCCTCGCGCACCTCGTTGGCGTCGGCCGGCCGCAGCGCCACCAGGTTAGGGATACTGCGCAGCGCGGCCATCTGCTCCACAGGCTGGTGCGTAGGGCCATCCTCGCCCACGCCGATGCTGTCGTGGGTAAAGACCCAAATGGAGCCCAGGTGCGATATGGCTGCCAGGCGCAAAGCAGGTCGCAGGTAATCGGCGAACACAAAGAACGTCGCCCCAAAGGGGATGACGCCCCCGTGATAGGCCATGCCGTTCACGATCGCGGCCATCCCATGCTCGCGCACTCCAAAGTGAAAGTTTCGCCCCTCGCGGCAGTCCGCAGCAAAGGCCGGGCTGTTGGCCAACCAGGTGACGGTCGAAGGCGCCAAGTCGGCTGAACCGCCTACCAAGTCCGGCAGGTTGTTTGCGATGGCGTTCAACACCTTGCCAGAAGATGCGCGTGTGGCCATGCCCTTCGCGTCTGGCGGGAATTCGGGCAGCCCGCCGGCCCAACCTTGGGGTAGCTCGCCTGCCAGCCGCCGTTCCAGCTCGGCCGCAAGGTCTGGATACTCGGCCCGGTAGGCCTCGAACTTGGCCCGCCACGCTTCTTCCTGCTCCGCACCCCGTGCGACTGCCTGGCGGAAGAACGCCAGCGTCTCGGCTGGCACATAGAACCGCGGCTCCTTGGGCCACCCCAGCGCATCCTTCGCGCCGTTCAGCTCGCCTTCACCCGGCGGTTCTCCATGCGCCTTCGCCGTCCCAGCACGCGTCGGCAGGCCATAACCAATGATGTTGCGCACCATGATAATCGAAGGCCGCGGGTCGGCTTTGGCTGCCTGGATCGCCCGGTCAATGGCCTCCACGTCCAGCCCGTCTTCAACCTTCTGGACGTGCCAGCCATAGGCCTCGAACCGCTTGCCGCGGTCTTCGGTGAAAGCAATGTCCGTAGAGCCTTCGATCGAGATCTTGTTGTCGTCGTAGAGGTAGATGAGCTTGCCGAGGCGCAGGTGCCCGGCCAGCGATGCTGCCTCGGACGCCACGCCTTCCATCAGGTCGCCGTCGGTGACGATGGCATAGACATAGTGGTCAATGATCTCGTGGCCAGGCCGGTTGTAGATGCTCGCCAGGTGCGCCTCGGCAATGGCCATGCCAACGCCGTTGCTCAGCCCCTGGCAGAGGGGCCCCGTGGTGGTCTCCACACCGGGAGTCAAGCCGTATTCGGGATGGCCCGGCGTGAGGCTGCCCCACTGCCGGAAGCGTTTCAGATCATCAAGGGGCAAATCATAGCCGGTCAGGTAGAGCAGGCTGTACACCAGCATGCAGCCATGCCCTCCCGACAAGATAAAACGGT
>JBFYTF010000290.1:0-48667 GCA_041300865.1 Anaerolineae bacterium | reverse complement strand
GCAGACCGTGGCGTTGCCTAGGGCTGACTCCACGCCGCACGGCACCTAGTACCACGCCCGGCACCGACCCGATAATAACGTTGTACCTTTTCCCTCATGGGCAAACGAGAACAGGCCTTGGGCTCAGGATAGCCTGCGCACCGGCTGGCGCAACACCGTCTTGAGCTTTTCTGGCACCACTTTCCGCGGATCTCCCAGGTAGATCTCGTGATGCTTGCCGGCCGGCTCCAGACGGTTCTCCGGCAGGTACTCCCGGTGTAGCCGCTGCAGCACCGGCGCCTCCTCTTCGTAAGAGCCAATATGCAGGATCTGCACCGCAAGGCCCTCGTGGTAGGTTTCGAGCCGGACACGGGGCAAGGCAGGCAGAGCTTTCTGCCTCGCCAGCTGCCCGGCCACGTCCTCCAGCATCTCCTGGGTAATCCAGTCCGGCTGGAGGATCATCATCGTCCAATCCCAGGCCGTTTTATCGCGGGCCGTGGTGAAAGCGCTCATATCCGCTGCCCACCACAGGCCCTCCAGGGGCATCACCACATAGTCTTGTCCCGTCTGGTTCTTGCTCAGGAACTTGAGCTTGTAGGCGACGGCATAAAGGGCCTGGACGGCCTGAGCGTACTCGGGCGCGCTGTTCGGGTCGCCGTGGCCGTCGGCCATCAGGTAGCGCAGAGGCGGCACGTCCACCAGCGAGAAGCTTGCGGGCGGCGAGTAAAGGTGCTTCAGATCCTTCTTGAGATCAACCTTGGACATCGCGTCCTCCTTGCAGTTCACTAGCTTCCAAACAGCACCTCTTCTTTGCCGGCCAGCCGGTCAAGGATGCGGCCGACGACGATGTCCAGGTGCGGGGCCTGGTGCACGAAGTCCAGGTCGTCGGTGCGGATGGTGAGCACCGGGCAGAGGTCAAAGGTCTGCATCCACTCGGCATAGAATGACTCGAGGAGTGCCAGATAATCGGCGGTGATGCCCTTCTCGATGGACCGGCCGCGCTCGCCGATGCGCTGCACGAGGACCGAGACGGGGGCTTGGAGGTAGAGGAGCAGGTCGGGGCGGGGCAAGCCGGCGGTCACCATGTCGAACACCTTGCGATAGGCCCGATAGTCTCGCTCGCTGATGTTGCCCAGGTGATAGAGGGCCCGGGCAAAGATGTGAGCGTCTTCATAGATGCTGCGGTCGGCGATGGCCGACTGCGGTGCACGGGCCAGCTCGAGGTGCTGCTGGGCGCGGTGGCCAAGGAAAAAGATCTGCAGGTGGAAGGACCACAAGCGCATGTCCGTGTAAAAGTCGGCCAGGTAGGGGTTGTCGGCAACTGACTCGAAGGCGGTCCGCCACCCCAGGCGAGCACCCAGCCGCTCCGCCAGGGAGGTCTTGCCCGATGCAATGTTTCCGGCGACGAGAACAAGGCGCTTCGTCATTGAACTCTCCTCTTGATCTCCCAAAGCGTGAGGCGGCCGGTCATGCCGCCCTGTTCTCTGTGGATTTCACATCCTGGCCTCGCCGCGGCCCGTCTCGACCCGCCTCCAGGTGACCACGACGGCGACGGTAATGATGGCCGCGACAATGATCTCGGGGACGCCGTGGGTGACGGCCACCACCCAGGCAACGCCGGGGGCCATGTAGCCGCGCAGGACGCCCATGCCGAGCACCAGCCCGGTATTGGTGATGGTGCCGAACGCCGCGGCGACGGCCACCGCGACGACATCCGACTGGCCCTTCAGGATGAGGTAGGCCAGGACGCCGACGCCGGCCAGGGCGAGCACGACCACCAGGCCCGCGAGCCACAGGTTGGTCCGGCCCACGTCGTAGGCGAACACGGCGGCCAGGCCCAGGAGGAGGGCGGCAAACAACAACATCCAGGGTGCCGTCAGCCGCCGCACCAGGCGATAAGCCAGGTAGGCGGCGGGGCCGATAAAGATGCGAGGCAGAATTGCCACCAGCGGATCCTTGAACATGGGCACTTCGGCCTGAATAAAGCTAAAGATCCCGAAAATCGTGCCGACGATGCCGCCCACGACCCAGCCTTCCAATATGCCGCCGACAATGGCCGGCACGTGCATGATGGTCGCGTTGGCCGCGGGCGTGGGCACCGGTATAAAGCCCAGGCGTGTCGAGCCCAGGAGGATGGTAATGGCGCTCAACACCCCGGCGATCACGATCTTGCGCACCGACAAGCGTTCGTCTTCCACGTTCTTCTCCTCGTCGCTAGACTGTCAGCTCTATTATACCGGAAAGCTGTTGCGCAAGGCAAGGATGGCCAGCGAGAAAAGACCGCCGACCGCGTAGGCCACGGCATCGATTCGGGCGAACTTCAGCCGGACGTAGCTGCTGCGGCCGCGCCCACCGACATAACAACGGGCCTGCATGGCCAGGATCAGATCCTCGGCCCGGCGAAAGGCATCGACGAACAGCGGCACGATGAGCACGGCCACCTGGCGCGCCGTCCGCACAAAGCCCAGGCGCCCACCATAGGCAATGTCGGCGCCGCGCGAGGCTTGGGCCTTCAGGATGATCTCTAGCTGTTCGGCGAGCAGGGGCACAAAGCGCAGCGCGATGGTGGCCACCAACGACAGCTCGTGGGAGGGCAATCCCAACCGCCGGAAGGGCCGCAGCATGGCCTCCATGCCGTGGGTGAGCTCGGTCAGGGGAGTGGTGTTGGTCAACAGGCTCGTCAGAAACAAAAGCACCACGAAGCGCAGCAGCGAAACGACGACAAGCTGGACACTGCCCGTGGTGATGTGAATCCAGCCCCACTCGAAGAGCGTCTCGTTCTGCACGCCATAGGGTGTGTAGGCGTCGCCGTAGAACAACAGTTGCAGGACGGCCAGGATGACGATGAGGGGCAGTGCGGGCTTCAGGCCGCCCAGGATATAGCCCAGGGGAATGCCGGCCAGGAGCACGAGGAGGAGCGTCGCCGTCACGAGGATGATGTTGGCGGTGTACGAAGTGCTAAAGGTCACGGCCAACACCAGGAAGAGAAACACCGATAGCTTGGTCCGTGGATCAAGGCGATGCACCAGCGATTCGCCGGGCAGGTACTGGCCGACGGTGACGTACCTCAGGAGCTCAAAATCTTCCATAGCTCCCTGCTCGCTTCGGCCACCGTCAGCGGGACCTGGCCGATCGGCAGCCCCCGCCGCTCCAGCTCGTAGGCCACGGCCGCCACCTGTGGTAAGTCGAGCCCGTGCTGGCGCAGCTCGGCGGCCCGACCAAACACCTCGCGCGTGGTGCCGCTCATGACCACCCGGCCCTCGTCCAAGACATAGACCCGGTCCACCAGCCCGGCCACATCTTCCATGCTGGGCGAGATCAAGATCAGGGTCAAGCCGGCATCGCGATGCAGGGCCAGCAGCCTGTCGAGCAGGTCGCGCCGGCTGCGTGGATCGAGCCCCGACGTAGACTCGTCGAGGATCAGCGCCTGTGGCTGGAGGGCCAGAACTCCGGCCAGGGCCGCCTTGCGCATCTCACCCCCGCTCAAGGAGAAGGTGAAGCGGTCCTTGAACGCCTCAAAGTCCAGGCCCACGACCTCCATGGCCCATCGCACCCGCTCACGTCGCTCGGCCTGAGGCATCCCCATCTTTTTCGGGCCAAAGGCAATGTCATCGCCCACCAGGCGTTCGAACAGCTGCTGTTCCGGGTACTGGAACGCGAGGCCGATCTTCTGGCGAACCCGACGGACATCAACCCCCGGCTGTGCCAGGTCCTGGCCATCGACGATCACCGTGCCCGGCTGGTGGGGGCGCAGGAGCCCGTTAAAGTGCTGCACGAGAGTGGACTTGCCCGAGCCTGCTCGGCCGATGATGCCCACCGCTTCGCCGCGGCGGACCATAACGCTGACCCCGCGCAGGGCCGTGGTCTCTAGCGGGGTGCCTCGCATGTAGGTGTAGTGCAGGTCTTGGACCTGGATCAGGGGCGGCTGGGACGAGCGCTCCTCGGCAGCCGGCTCGCCTGTCGTCGGGCGGAACTCGCCCGAGGTACCCGCAGCGGCGGGGCGAGACTCGGCCCGCGGCCGCTGCACACGGCGCTCGACCTCGCCGGCAAGCTCGTCGACGGTTAGCAGCACGGCAGGAAAGGAAGGATCTCGTTGGTGAAGCTCGTGGGCCAACTCGGTCACGTGCGGCACGTCGAGCTGAAGCCGGCGCAGATCGTCAATCCGGGCAAAAACCTGCTCGGGCGAACCGGCCATGACAATGCGCCCGCCATCCAGCACGACGACCTTCTGTCCTTCGACGGCTTCGTCCATGAAGTGGGTGATGGCGACGATCGTGACTCCCTGCCGGTTCAATTCCCGAACGGCCGCCAGGACTTCCTGCCGGCCAAGGGGGTCCAGCATGGCCGTCGCTTCGTCCAACACCAACACTGCGGGCCGCATGGCCACGACCCCGGCAATGGCCACCCGTTGTTTCTGGCCGGCGGAAAGGCCGTGGGGCGACCGCTGGCGATGCTCGGCCATGTCCACCAAGTCCAGGGCCCAATCAACACGGCTGCGCAGCTCCTCCTCGGGCACCCCCAGGTTTTCAGGGCCAAACGCCACGTCCTCTTCGACGACGGTGGCAATGATCTGGTTGTCGGGCACCTGGAAGACCATGCCAACCGTGCTGCGGATGTCCAGCACCCGGGACCGCTGGCGAGTGTCGATGCCTTTGACCGACACGCTGCCGGACGTGGGGAGTAGCAGGGCATTCAAGTGCTTCGCCAGGGTGGATTTGCCGGAGCCGTTGTGGCCGATGATGACCACATAGTCTCCGGCCTCTATGCCGAGATCGATGCCATCGAGGGCCTGGATGGGATGGCTCGACTGGGGATGGTAGACGTAACGAAGGCCCTCAATCGCGATGATCGCTTGCTCCGCTGCCTGCGACAATGGTTCATCTCCCTGGCCTGGCACTGCCCGCCATTATATCATCGCAGCCCAGGATCTCCCAAAGCACCCCGGCCTGATGCAGGCTCTGGCTCTCGCTCATGCCCCGGCTTTGTGCTGGCGGAGCTTGGCCAGCTCGTGGGCCAGCCCTTCGTCGTCGAGCTTGAGGCGATCTGCTTCATTTCGCCATTTGGCCTCGGTCAAGCCATCCTGCTCCCACCGTTTGCTAACGGTCAGACGCAGCGGCAAGCCGATCAGGTCGGCATCGTTGAACTTGACGCCCGCGCTGGCGTCTCGATCGTCGTACAGCACGGCATAGTCTTCTGCCTGGAGCTGGGCATAGACTCCCTCAGCCCGGGCGGCCACGGCTTCCTTCTTCAGGTCCAGGCCCACCAGGTGCACATCAAGGGGGGCACAAGCCGGCGGCCAAACGATCCCGTGCTCGTCGTGACCCTGCTCGAGGACGGCAGCCCACAAGCGACCCACGTCGAGCTGCCAGCTTGACTGCCACAGCGGCTGGGCGCGGCCCTCTTGGTCCAGATACTCGACGGCCGGCCGGCAGGGGGCAGGCAGGGAGTGGCTTGCCAGGGCAAATGCAGGCTCGACTGCCAGGGCTGAAGCACATCGCGGGCACAGGTCGCCCGTGTCGACCAGTGCCAAGTCGGCCCACTCGCCCGGCTCAAAGTCGCGGGGGACGTTGAGGTTGCGGAGGTGGTAATCGGGCCGGTTTGCGCCCCCGACCAGGTTCCTGGCCGAGCGCAAGGAGGGATCGGCGACGATGCGGACGCGGCGGCGATCCAAGCCAACCGGCGAGGCGTAGCCGCCTACGGCGCCGATGCTGCTCAGCTCGTCCTCCAGGCTGGGGTAATACTGGCTCGTACCCAGGATTCGGGTCAGCTTCGCCTCGTCGACGCTGCGGTCGCCCCGGATGGCGATGCACGTCACCTTGCCCCCGACCGAGTAGAAGACCATCTTGAGGGTCCTGGCCGTGGGGATGCCGAGGAAGGCAGCCAGTTGGGCGATGGTGTTGCAGCCCGGCGTTTCGACCTCTTCGACCGGCAGATCTGGCTCCGCGGGCGCCTCGGGCCAGGCCGCCGCTGCCCAGGAGCGCTCAGCGGCATAGCCACATCCACCGCACACCACCACGTCCTGGTCGCCGGCGCCATGGGGCAGGAACGCAGCCTGCTCCGCGGCGCCGGCCTGGGCCCAAGTCACGGGCACGCCGCAGGCCTGGAGGATGTGCTCCACGGCAAGCGCCACCGGTCGGCCGGGCGCCGCAGCCTGCGCGGCGTGAAAGACGTCCACCGCCACTGAAGGCCGCTGCGCAGCCCCGAAGAGCCCGAGGCGTATCCTGGGTTCCGGCCCGACCAGGGGCGCGAAGCGATAAGCCGCCACCGGCAGTTGCCGGTAGGAGTCGATCTCCCGGCCGGCCAGGCGCACCAAGGCGTCGTGGGCCGAAGCCTCGGCCAGGACGGGGAGGGCGACTTCCTGGCCGCCCGCAGCCAGCATCTCACGCCGCACCAAATCTTCCAGGCGCCTGAGGCTGAGGACACCCAGCGGCAGGATGCCAAAGAAACCGGGCTCGAGGGCGCGTACCAGGCCCGCTCGCAGCAGAAGCCGGTGGCTGGCCAGCTGCGCCTCGGCCGGTGCCTCTCGCCAGGTCTTGCCCATCAACGTTGATAAGCGCATGGTTCCCCTCCCTCTATCAGGTCATCTTCACGACGATGTCGTGGATGATATTGGCTGCTTCGTCGCCCCGGTCGGCGCAGTTGCTCAAGTGGCGGTACAGCTCGCGCAGCTTGAGCATCTCCATCACGTGGTGTATGTCCTCCGGCCCCGAAAACAGATCGGCCACTGCCTCACGGTACACCCGCTCCACCCGGTTCTCGAGCGCCTTGGCCGCCGTCGCGTGCTCGGCCGCCACGCCGGGGTTCTCCTTCAGGCGCTGCATGGCCAGGTGGATCTCTTCGGCCGCGTCTTGTAGGAGCGACACCAGGCGCCGCAGATAGTCGTTTGGGTCGACGTCCAGGATCTGCATCTCTTCGACGGTGGTGTCTGCATAGTCTAACATGTCGTCGATAGCCCGGGAGAGGGCAAAAATGTCCTCCCGGTCGAGGGGAGTGACAAACGTGTGGTTGAGCAGGTCGATGAGGATGCGCCGCAGCTCGTCGCCGTCCTTTTCGGCTTGCCTGACCGCGGTGGCGTACTTGTCGGAGCGCTTTTTCATGTACGCTTCCAGCGCATTCATGCCGGCGAGCGTCTGTTCTGCCTGCTGGATCAGCAGCTCCAGAAACCTATCCTTGCGCGGTTTGAAAAACTCTTTCAGGCCCATGGCCCTGATTCCTCCCACAAAGGCGCAAACGTGTGCTCGCCTCTTACGCTCACAATGGAAGCACCAACGAAACGACAAGATAAAGGCCGGCGGCGATCAAGGCCGCCACAGGAATGGTCATCAACCAGGCGACGGCAATCTCCCGAGCCACGTTCCACCGCACCTTGGACAGGCGGTCGGCAGAGCCGGAGCCCATGACCGCCGAGCTGGCGACCTGAGTTGTGCTCACCGGCCCACCCAACAGGGCGGCCCCCAGGACGACGGCCGCCGACGTGAGCTGTGAGCCAAAGGCGTGCACCGGGCGAATCTTGTAGAACCCGGCTCCAACGGTCTTGATCAGGCGCCAACCGCCGGTGGCCGTACCCAGCGCCATGGTGGCGGCACTGATGGCAACTACCCACGGGGGTACGTAGAATTCTGCGGTGTAGCCGCTCGTGACCATGGCCATGGCAATGATGCCCATCGTCTTCTGAGCGTCGTTGGTGCCATAGCCCAAGGCCAACGCGAGAGCCGTTGCGAACTGCCCCTTTTTAAAGAACGTGTTGATCTTGGGCGTGGCGCCGCGCGCCAGAAAATAGATAAAGCGCATGAGCAGAAAGGCCAGGACAAACCCCAGTACCGGCGAGAGGAACAGGGTGAGGAGAACCTTTGCCAGGCCGGCGAGCTGGATGGCGGAGGAGCCGGACGCAACCAAGACAGCGCCGAGCAGGCCGCCGATGAGGGCGTGAGACGTGCTCGATGGCCAGCCAAAGTACCAGGAGATCAAACTCCAGGCGATCGCGCCCAGCAGCGCGGCAATGATCACGGCGTTGGTAATGGCCGTGAGGTCCACGACCTGGCTGCCGATGGTCGTGGCGACGGCGACGCCAAAAAGAAAAGGTCCGACGAGCTCGGCCGCAGCTGTAAGCATCAGGGCGGTGCGAGGCGCCATGGCCCGGGACGAAACCATGGTCGCGACGATGTTGCTGGCACCATGAACTCCGTTCAGGAAATCAAAGACGAGGGCGATGGCGGTGATGAGCACCAAGAGCCAAGGCATCGGGATCGAGTGTCTCCCTTCCGGTTGACGTCGAAAACAATAGGGAGAACGCGGCGGCTCTCCCTATTGTTTTTCCGACTCTGTTCATATTATTGTAACATCCAGTCACAGTCTTGTCAACCTGGCGGGCAGCCGGTGTGCCCAAACGACGCCACCAAAAGCGCGTCGGGGCTCCCTTGCGCTTTTGCCGGGAGAATGCTAGAATGATGACGGTTGGTCCTGGTCATTGGTCACACACGGTCAGCGCGAGCCTTGGCACGAAAGGGGCGCCAACAGAATTGCGTCACAGCCTGAATAACCTCCAGGCCTGACGTTGACGACAGGGGCAGGAGCATGGCCGCTAACGGACGAGGGCGCTGCACTCTGCGGAGCCCCGACGACGACCGCAACCCAGTTCTGTATCAAGGGGAACAAATATGTTGGATGTCCTGCGCGTCGCGCGCTATAGCCTGGCCGACTTCTGGGAAGAACTGGTCCTGTTCATCGGGCTCAACGCACTCTGGAGCCTGGCCGCCGTGCTGCCTGTGGCACCGTGGCTGCTCCTCGAGAATCCTTCCCCTTGGTTTCTGCTCCTGAGCGTCCTGTTGGCCATACCGCTGCCCGTCGTAAGCGCCGGGATCTGCTTCGTGGCCAACCACGTAACGCGCGCCAAAGCCGTGAGCATGGGGACCTTTGTCGCCGGAGCACGGCGCTACTGGCGCAAGGCCCTGGTCGTGGCGGCCGTCAACGTCCTGGCACTTTTGCTCGTGGCCAGCAACCTGCGCTTTTATGGGGTGATGCTCGAGGGCGCCTGGACGAACCTGGCCCTCGGCATCTGGTTGGTCCTGGCCGGGTACTGGATGTTGGTCCAGATCTACTGGTTTCCCATCATCCTGGAGATGGAAGACGACCGCGTGCTGCTCGGGCTGCGCAACGCCATGGTCCTGGTTATCGTTTCGCCCGGCTTTAGCATCGCCATGGGCCTGCTCATGCTCCTGCTGCTCGTGGTCGGCACGCTGCTTACCTTGCCGGCCGTCCTGCTCCTGGCTTCGCTCTTGCTCCTCATGGCGAACCATGCCACCCGCAGCCGATTGGCACGCATGCGCAAGAAGCCGTACCGGCCCGGACCAGAAGAGGATTGAGGGCGAGGCCCGCGCCAATAGAAAAACGATCCCGGGAAAGGGATCGTTTTCAATAGGAAGGGCAACCAGCCGCCCGCTGTAGTCACATGCCCCCGAGAGGACTTGAACCTCCACGCCCTTGCGGGCACAGGTCCTCAACCTGCCGCGTATGCCAATTCCGCCACGGGGGCTACACCGTGAGATTATACCCCATTTCGCCGGATTGTCAACTCGGGCAAAACGCGAGACGGTAGTGGCTTTGGCCACTCACGTGGTAGAGCGCCGCCGCGGCCCCGCGAGCCCTGGTCAGATGCTGCCTCCGCCCAGGAGAAAGACGGCCACGGCCACCAGCCCGATCAGAATCGCCGCCATGAGCAGGATCACCAGGGTCAAGAAGCGGCTCTGGCGGCGGGAGACGGGCTGTTCTGCCAGGGGCTGCAGCGCGGGATAGACGCGCTGCTGCGCCTCGGCCGGTGCCTGGTTCCTGCTTAGCTCCTTGAGCCAGTCCGGTAGCTCTGGGCCGGCCAGACTCGTGGTTTCGTCGGGCTCCCAGGCAGCCGCTTCCTCACCAGGCACGGCTTGCTCGACCACTCCGCTGCCCGCCACCCAGAAGTCCGCGCCGGCCACGGCCAGCTGCTGCAAGTTGAGGGCCATGCCCTTGAGGCTCTGGCCACAGCGTGGGCAATAGTCCGCGCCCGGCACGATGCCGTGACAGCGTGGGCAGAGCACCATGTCTTGCCCCTGGAGAAGCTTGCCACAGCTGCGGCAGAAGTAGCCGCTCTCCTCTGTGCCGCAGTCCGGGCAGTAGACACGCTCGCCATCCGTCTCTGGTTCATCTCCCGGCGTCATAGGCAGTTCCTTCCCTACGAGTTCACACCATTTTACCCCAGGATGGGCAAAACGGCAACCGCGGCACAGCCGGTTGGCCCTCTTCTAGCGTACGGCACTCTCCAACTACCCTTTTCCCGGAAAACCTGCTATAATTGCGCTTTGCCAGACGGCGACTACGATCCGGTGAAGACATGTCCCGGCTAGGAGTGAAAACATGCAGGATGTTCAGCTGATTGCGCAGAGGATCACGGAGAATGTGGAGAAGGTCATCGTGGGCAAACACGATGCCGTTCAGCTGACCGTGGTAGCCATGCTCTGCCAGGGGCACGTGCTGATTGAGGATGTGCCCGGCACCGGCAAGACGATGCTTGCCAAGTCTGTGGCCCGGTCTTTGGGCTGCAGTTTCCGCCGTATTCAGTTTACGCCCGATATGCTGCCCAGCGATGTGACCGGTGTCTCCGTGTTCAACCAGAAGACGCGCGAGTTCGAGTTTCGCCCCGGCCCTGTCCTGGCCCAGATCGTCCTTACCGACGAGATCAACCGCGCCACGCCCAAGACTCAGTCGGCCCTGTTGGAGGCGATGGAAGAGCGGCAGGTCACCGTAGACGGGGTGACGTATCCTATGGAACAGCCCTTCCTGGTGCTCGCTACCCAGAACCCCATCGAGTACGAGGGCACCTTTCCTCTGCCCGAGGCGCAGCTCGACCGTTTCATGCTGCGCATCGGCCTTGGCTATCCCGAGTCGCGGGATGAGCTGACCATGCTCGATCGCCAGCAGCACTCACATCCGGTCAACCGCTTGGAGCAGGTGGTCACGAGAGAAGAGCTGGTCGATGCCCAGGAGCGCATCAAGAACGTATACCTCGACGACCTGGTCAAGGAATACATCGTCAAGCTGGTAAATGCCACGCGTAAGCATCCCGACGTCTACCTGGGGGCCAGCCCCAGAGGCAGCATTGCCCTCTTTCGAACCGGGCAGGCCCGTGCTGCCATTTTGGGCCGCGACTATGTCATCCCTGATGACGTCAAGGCCCTGGCGTCGGCCACTTTGGCCCATCGCCTCATTATCAGTCCGTCGGCGCGCATCAAGAACGTCGACGCTCGTGCCGTGATCCAGGAGGTCCTGGACAGCACGCCGGTGCCCGGTGCCCGGGTACGCAGTGCGTGATAGGCGCCTCGAACCGTCGCTCGCAGAGAGCGCCATGAAGAACCTGCCGAGCAGTGTTGCCCGGCAGGTCTTGTCGCCTGGCTCTTGGCAGGGTGGCTTGGAACAGGGAGAGTTGAATGGCCAACGCTGATCTTGTGCTCTTGCACGCGCCGAGCGTGTATGACTTTCGCCAGCGGTCAATTCTATACGGACCGGTGAGCGACCTGGTGCCCAGCACCCCCGTCTTCGAGATGTATCCTATCGGCTTTACGACCATGGCCGAGTACCTCGAGCGACACGGTTTTCGCGTTCGGATCGTGAACCTCGCGGTCCGCATGCTGAGCGGAGACCGCTTTGACCCGGAAAAACAGATTCGGGGCCTCAAGCCGCTGGCCTTTGGCATCGACCTGCACTGGATGCCGCACGCCCACGGCGCGGTCGAGGTCGCGCGGCTGTGCAAGCAGTTCCACCCGCAGACGCCGGTGATCTTTGGCGGCTTTTCCTCGAGCTACTTTCACGAGGAGTTGGTACAGCGCCCCGAAGTGGACTATGTGGTGCGTGGTGATTCGACAGAAGTGCCGCTTCTGCAACTGATGCAACATCTGGCCGGCCATCCTGGGGCACCGGCCCTGGCAGACATCCCTAACCTCACCTGGAAGGACGACGCTGGCGTCGTCCAGGTCAACGAGCTGAGCTACAGTCCCGACAACCTCGATCACGTCCTCATCGATTACAGCTATGTCGTCAAGGCTGTGGCCCGCTACCGGGACCTGGCCAGCTTTGTGCCCTTCAAGGGCTGGCTGGGCTATCCTATTACCGCTGCCTTGAGCGTGCGGGGTTGCTCGCACAACTGCCGTACCTGCGGAGGTTCGGCAGCTACCTTTGCCGCTCTGCACAACCGGCGCAAGCCGGCCTTTCGCGCCCCCGAGGATCTCGCCCAGGACATTCGCAACATCTCGCGCTTTAGCAAGGGGCCGGTGTTCATCCTCGGCGACATCCGCCAGGCGGGGCGAGAGTACGCGGACCGTTTCCTACGCGCCATCAACGGTTATCAGGGTCCGGTCATCGTCGAGCTCTTTGACGCCGCAGATCGAGCCTTCATCCAATGCCTGGCCAAAGCCATGCCTAACTGGACGCTCGAGATCTCACTGGAGAGCCATAGCGAAGAGGTCCGCTCGGCCTTTGGCCGGCGCTACAAGAATGTCGACATTGAGAACACGATGCGCTACGCCCTGGAAGCGGGGGTGAAGCGCTTGGACGTGTTTTTCATGATCGGTCTGCCCAAGCAGGATTACCAATCGGTCATGGACACCGTCGACTACTGCGAGTACTTGATGCGCGACGTGGACGCCGCAGCGCAGGGTGCGGAGCGGAGGCTGATCCCCTTTATCTCACCCCTCGCGCCGTTCCTGGATCCGGGCAGCCCGGTGTTCGAAAATCCAGAACGCCACGGCTACCGCTTCTTTGCCCGCAGCTTGGAGGAGCACCGCCAGGCGTTGGTGCAGCCCAGCTGGAAGTATGTTCTCAACTACGAGACGGTTTGGATGACCCGCGGCGAGATCGTGGACAGCACCTACGAGGCGGGCATGCGCCTGAACCGGCTCAAGGCACGCTACGGCCTGGTGGAGCAGGAGCAGGCCCAGCGCACGGAAGCCCGCATCCTGAAGGCCCGGCGGCTCATCGCCCAAATTGACGAGATCATGAGTGTCGAGGACAAGGTGCACCGCGCCAACCTGCTGCGGGCCATCAAGCCCCAAGTCGACGACGCCAATCTGTCAACGGTGTGCGACAAGGCCGAGTTGAACATTCCCCTCAAGGGTCTGAAGCTCAACTTGCCGCGGGCGGCGTATTTCTTTGTCGAGCACTCGTTCAAAAGCCTTCTGTCGCGACTATAGATATGGTGCAAATGCCGAGTAAGCCGTTCATGGAGTCAATTCCCAGTTTTGTCGTCATAGGCCACATATGCCAGGATCTGCTGCCCAATGGCGGGCTGAGCCTGGGTGGTTCCGTCTCTTATGCCGCCACCACTGCACTGCAGTTGGGCTATCGCGTAGGCGTTGTGACCAGCGCCGGACCCGACATGGATCTGGCGGCCGCGCTGCCCGGGGCTGACATCCGGTGCGACCGGGCAGCCGAGACAACGCTCTTCGAGAACATCTATCACAATGGGCAGCGAACCCAAATTCTCCACCGCCAGGCCAATCTCCTCACCTGTCGCCACATCCCGTCGCCTTGGCGCCATGCACCCATGGTCTACCTGGGCTCCATCGACCAGGAGATCGACCCAAGCATCTTTCACTGCTTCGAGCCCGGTGTCAAGACGGGCGTCATGCCTCAGGGGTTCTTCCGCAGGTGGGACGAGCGCGGCCAAGTCTACTTTACTGAATGGAATCCGCCCGAGTCTCTGCTGCGGCACATCAACCTCTTGGTCATGAGCGAGCTGGACGTGCCGAGCCCCTTGGAGCTGGCGCGCGCCTGGGCGGCGTTCATCGAGATCGTGGTCGTCACGCATGCCGAGCGGGGTGCCACGGTTTTCCACGAGGGGCAGATGCGTCACTATCCCACCCGGCCTGCCCGCCAGGTGGACCCAACAGGAGCGGGCGACGTGTTTGCTGCTGCCTTTCTCATCCGCCTGAACGAGACCGGTAACGTCAGCGAGGCTACCACCTTTGCCAATGTCGTTGCTTCTTTTTCGGTCGAAGGTCCCGGGGTGACCGGCATCCCGGACAAGGCCAGGGTCGAGGAGTATCTGGCGGCCGCTCGCTGAGACAGCCCGCGCCACCACTGCCCCGCGGCCTTGACGTCTATGCCTGCCTTCTTGAGTTTTATGAAAAGCTGTGGTAGAATACAGTTGTCACCGGCCCAAACGGATGGGCCTTGGCCGGCTTGTGGTGACGGATAAGGAAGGGGGAGTAAGATGAGAGACCAGATCCAGAAGTTCTTGGATTATATCATGGAGGAAAAGGGCTATTCTAACAACACCCTCGCCGCCTATCGCAACGACCTTTCCCAGTTCGTCGAACGGATGGAATCGAAAGCTGAGAGCTGGGAACAAGTAGACCGCGATCTGATCATGGACTATATCATGACCATGAAGGCTGACCAGGAATACGCGTCGTCGACAGTGGCACGCAAGGTCGCGGCCATCAAGTCCTTCTTCCATTACCTGGTCGACCAAGGATTCCTGGAAGATGATCCGACTGCGACCCTGGACTCACCCAAAGTGAACAAGCGCCTGCCCAAAGCCATCTCGTCGGAAGACCTCGAACGCCTTCTGGCGGAGCCGGCAAACGACCGGAGTGCGAAGGGTCTACGGGACCGGGCGCTCCTGGAGTTGCTCTACGCGACGGGCTTGCGAGTAACGGAGGTCGTGTCGCTCGACGTGGACGACGTGAGCCTGGCTTCCTCTTCCCTGCGCCTGGTGCGCGCCAGGGACAAGGCGCCGCGCATTGTCCCCATCTACCCCCGCGCCATCGAGCCACTAAACGAGTACCTGGAACAGGGCCGTATGCAGCTCTTGCGCGATGCTGAAGAGCCTGCTCTCTTTCTAAACCACCGCGGGCACCGGCTGACCCGGCAGGGCCTGTGGCTCATCGTCAAGCACTATGTCCGTCAGGTAGGCATCGTCGAGGACGTGACACCACACACCTTGCGCCACACGTTTGCCACTCATCTCATCGAGAGAAAGACCGATCTCGAGTACGTCCAGGAGATCTTGGGCCACGCCAGCATTTCGACGACCCAGGTTTATACCCAGATGGGCAAGTCAGAGCCGGCCGACAAAGACTAGTCGCGATTCCGCCGGCCACCGCCGGTTGTGGGAGGAACCTTATGGGATACGTGGAACGGATCATGGGCGAAACTGAGCAGATCGTATACAGGACGCACCAGCACGTCATCGTCCTGTTCGAGCGGGTCGCGACGCTCATGTTTGCCGTCGTCGTTTTTGCGACGCTGGGACTGGTGCTGCTCCTTACACCGGAAGGCGCGGCGGGAGAGCAGACGCGGCTCATCGTCGGTCTGGCTGCCATCGGCAGCCTGATCCTGCCCCTCTACGTGATCCTGCGTGCCTGGCAGCGTGGCCTTCGCGGGCGCGAGCTCCTGGGCAGCGTCTGGCGCTCAGCCCTCGCCGCGATCCTCATCTTTGCCGTGGCCCTCTACCTTCTGGTCGGCACGCACTTCTGGTTGGTAGGTTGGCTCTCCCTCATCCTGGCGGCCATCCCCCTGTTCGGCGTGATTCGCAACGTGGCCGACTGGCTGAACGAGAGATACATCATCACCAATCGACGCGTCATGGAAGTCCAGGGCATCGTCAACAAGCACGTGACCGACTCGGCTCTAGAAAAGGTCAACGACGTCGAGCTAAACCAGTCTGTCGTCGGCCGCGTGTTGGGTTATGGCACGGTGCGGATTATCACCGGTTCGGACATCGGGGTGAACGACTTCCATCGCATCAACGATCCGATACGCTTCAAGCGCGAGATGCTGAATGCCAAGGAGCGCCTGCACATCCCCGACGAGCTGCCCGAGAGACGGCTGGAGACCGTACCCCTGCCTGTCGCCCCGGTGGATGACCGCGACCGCATCCCCGACCTGCTCATCGAGCTGGCAGACCTCCGCCAACGGGGCATTCTCTCCGAGGAAGAGTTTCAGGCAAAGAAAAAAGACTTGTTGGATAGGATGTAAATGGTCAAGAACTACACACGCCAGGAGTACGAGGCGGCAAGGGACCTGATCCAGGGGCGCAGCAGCTACCGCCCCCAGATCGGCCTGATCCTTGGTTCGGGTCTCAACCCCCTCGCCGAGGCAGTCAAGGACGCGGATCGCATTTCGTATGCTGACATCCCACACTTTCCACGGCCGACCGTGGAGGGGCACGTGGGGCAGCTGGTGTTGGGTCGCTTGCAGGGGGCCGATGTCGCGATCATGCAGGGGCGGGCACACTTTTACGAGGGGTATCCCATCCAGCAGGTCGTGTTTCCTGTCCGCGTCATGCAAGTCCTGGGCATCAAGACGCTCATCGTGACCAATGCCGCGGGAGGGCTGAACCCCAACTTCCAGGCCGGCGAGCTGATGCTCATCGCCGACCATCTGAACTTGATGGGCATGACGGGCAACAACCCCCTCTTCGGGCCCAACGACGAGAGTTTTGGCCCGCGCTTTCCCGACATGTCACAGGCCTACGATCCCGAGCTGCGCCGCATTGCGCGCGAGGTGGCCCGTGAGCACGACATCCCGCTCCACGAGGGAGTCTACGCCAGCCTCAGCGGCCCCTCCTTCGAGACGCCGGCCGAGATCCGTTTTCTGCGCAACGCTGGCGCCGACGCTGTCGGCATGTCCACCGCGCCCGAGGTAATTGTCGCCCGCCACGGCGGGACGCAGGTGTTGGGAGTTTCGGGAATCTCGAACCTGTTGCTGGCCGAGGCGTTGCCCGGCAGCAAGACGACCCACGAGGAGGTCCTGGCAGCCGGCCAGCAAATCGTACCGCGGCTGACCAAGCTGATCTGCGGCGTGCTCGAGCGCCTGGCAGGAAAGGAATAGCCCGGATCCGGTCCCGGCGAGAAGGGGGCAGGCCGGGGGAAGTCCCTCCCCTACCGTTGGCCGGAAACACGTTTGATATCTCGCCCTACACGGAGTAGGCTATGGAACAGGTGCTGCGATTTATCGCAGACTACCAGTGGTGGATATATGCCGTCTTGGCCGTCGTCCTGCTGTTCTACCTGCGGCGAGCCATCGCCTCACGGCAGCAGGGCGTGCGCTCGATTTTCAAGCTGGAGCAAGAGCAGCTGCACCTGAAGTACAGGCGCAGTGTCATGGTTTCGGCCGTCGTCTTGCTGGTGATGGTCAGCATCTTCATGCTGGGCAATCCCCTGCGCCTGACGCCGGCCGTCACGCCCGAGCCTTCTCCCTCGGTCACGACCGGCCCGCTCCTGGCACCCACCTTGACGCCGACCGCGCCACCCCCGACCATCACCACCACCGCGACGGCTACGAGGGTGCCGCCCACCCCCCCGAACCGGCCCACCGCGACGGTCCAGGTCGTCGTGGCCACGCCAGTGCCCGCGGTACGTCCGCCTGCCTGCCCCGATCCTAACCGGCGCATCACTTCGCCGGGCATCAACCAGGCTGTCCAGGGCAGCGTCCCGGTGCGGGGCACGGCCGACCATCCCAACTTTGATTACTACAAGGTCGAGGTAGGCACGGGCACCAATCCGGGGCAGTGGACTGTCGTGGGCGATCTGCACCGGGCGCCGGTGAGCGGCGGCGTGCTGGAGACGTTCAACGCTGCTGCCTACCCGCCCGGAGTGTATACCATCCGTCTCGTCGTCGTCGACAAGACGGGCAATTTTCCCGAGCCGTGCCAGGTGACCGTCACGGTGCAGCGGTAGCCGGGACGCACCTTGGCCGAAGTCGCGCCCAAGACCGCAGTTGAAGAAGGCGGCATCGCCCGGGCAGCCGGTGTCATTGCCCTGGGGAACATCGCCAGCCGCGTCCTGGGCCTGGCCCGGGTGCAGCTCATCGCCTACCTCTTTGGCGCCAGTGGGCTGGTGAGTGCCTTCCTGGTGGCCTCCACCGTCCCGACCATGATCTATGACCTGCTCATCGGCGGCATGTTGAGCGCGGCCTTGGTGCCCGTCTTCAGCCAGGTGGCCGAGCAGCAGGGCAAGCCGGCGCTGTGGGCGCTGTTCAGCCGGGTAGCGAGCCTAGTGGCCGTCATCCTGGCTGCCCTTGTGTTGGCCATCGAGCTCCTGGCCCC
Organism: Anaerolineae bacterium; assembly: GCA_041300865.1. Taxonomy (GTDB): domain Bacteria; phylum Chloroflexota; class Anaerolineae; order JAAYZQ01; family JAAYZQ01; genus JAAYZQ01. The sequence continues at coordinate 30,612 of JBFYTF010000290.1, read as the reverse complement.
CCAGATTGCCTGGCTGCTGGGCGGCGGCTTTGACGCCGATCTCCAGGCCGCGCTGGCACAGATGCTGCGCATCATTGCCCCGGCCGTCTTGTTTTTCGGACTTTCGGGTGTCCTCACCGGCCTGCTCTACGCGCTCCGGCGCTTTAGTTACCCGGCCTTCGGCGCGGCCGTCTTTAACCTGGGCATCCTGATTGCCGCGCCGCTGCTGGCCGGCCGGTTGGATGCCATGAGCCTGGCCGTGGGTGTCCTGCTCGGCTCGGTGCTGCAGCTCACCATTCAGCTCCCCGGCCTGCGCGGGGTTCGCCTGCGCTTTCGCCTGGAACTCCGCGATCCCGCGCTGCGCCGCATCCTGACTCTGTACGTACCCATTGCCCTCGGCCTCATCGTCAGCAACCTGCAGATAGCCGTGGATCGCCGCCTGGCCTCCTCGACGGGCGAGAACAGCGTCGCTTGGATGGCCAACGCCACGACCCTTTTCCAGCTGCCCCACGGGCTGGTCGCGGTGGCCATCTCGTTGGCCGTCCTCCCCACCCTCTCTCGCTTCAGTGCCCGCGGCGACGAAGGCAGCTTTCGCTCGACCTTGGGCCAGGGCCTGCGCCTGGTTCTGGCCCTCATCCTGCCGGCGACCGTGGGCCTCCTGGTGCTGGGCCAGCCCGTCATCGCCCTTCTCTTCCAGCACGGCAAGTTCTCGGCCTACGATACCGTCTGGGTTTCCGCGGCGCTGCGCTACTACCTCCTTGGCCTGGTCTTTGCCAGCATCGATTGGCCCCTCAACTATGCATTCTATGCGCGCCAGGACACGCTGACCCCGGCTCTCGTCGGCGTGCTGAGCGTGATCGTCTACCTCGGCGTGGCGCTGTCGTTGCTCGCGCCTCTCGGCATGCTGGGGCTCGTCCTGGCCGACTCGGCCAAGCATTTCAGCCACGCCGTCACGATGCTCATTCTCACGCGGCGGCGGATCGGCGGCCTCGGCGAGCTTGGGCTCGGGCCGGCGGCCCTCAAAGCGCTCCTCGCGTCCGCGGCCATGGCTGTAGCGATGCTCGTGACCTTTGCCGGCGTCACCTATCTCTGGCCTGGCGCAGGATTGGGGAGCCGCTTCCTAGCCGTCGCCGTGCCCGGAGCTGCCGGCGTGCTGGTCTACGTACTCAGTGCCCGCCTCCTGAAGCTCCAGGAGCTCATGTTTCTCGGCGGCCGGCTGCGCGCGCGGTTCGGGGGTCGCCGGTTTGACTAGAAGGGCGGGCTGGGCTATAATGTACAAACCCGCGGAGGGGCGCCTTCGATCCACGGTGCCTGGGTGTAGGGTATGCCAGACCGGCGAACGGTAGATGAGCTGACCATCAAAGAGCTGGAAGAGATCCTCCTCGTCAAGCGGCGCGAGGCGCGTGCCGAGCGCATGCGCCGCCTGGGCGAAGTCGGCCGCCTGCCCGCCGACGCCGCCCTGCCCCACGAGGATCTGGTCCAGGTGGCCAACGATCTTCCGGCGCCCGGGCCATCGCCCGAGGTTCGGGCCCATGCCCGGCTGCCGTGGCGCCAGGTCGGCTACGTCGAGCCCGTGGGCCGGCGCGGGCGGGCTAAGCAGCGCAAACGGCGTACTGCGCCCAGCCGCTGGGCCCGCGTGCGCGACCGCCTTTTGCTCGTGCTCGAGGTGGCTGCCCTACTGGGCCTGGTCGGCGTCGTGGGCAGCTCGCTCCTCAATCTCCGGGCCCTGAACACCGAGTACGCCCAGGCGAGCCTGGCGCCCACCGCGACGCCTACAGCGCTGGCCGGTGGCGTCCTGCCTGGCGAGCACGCCCCACCTGAAGAGCCGGGCAGCGTGCCGAGCCACCTGCGCGGCCTGGTGGAGGGGGAAGCGCCGCCGGTCGTTCCCATCGCCACACCCGGGCCTGAAGCGCCCACCCGCATCGTCGTGCCGGCCATCGGCGTCGATGCGCTCGTCGTGGCCGGCGATACGAAGGAGCAGCTCAAGCTGGGAGTCGGACATCACCCGGGCTCGGCCAACCCCGGTGAGCGGGGAAACCTGGTGCTTTCGGCGCACAACGATATCTACGGCGAGATCTTTCGTCGCCTTTCAGATCTGGAGCTGGGTGACGAGGTCATTGTCTATGCCGGCGTGCAGCCTTATCACTACACCGTCACGGCCAAGCAGATTGTCGCGCCGACCGACGTGCACGTCATGGCGCCGACAACGCGGCCGGTAGCGACCCTGATCTCTTGCTATCCCTACATGGTAGATACGCACCGCATCGTGGTCATTGCCGAGCTGCACTAGCAGCCGCGAAGCGGTATCATAAGACGAGACGGAGGACACAACAAGCATGGCGAAGAAGAGTCGACGGGCCTACCGGGCCCCCAGTGCCGGACAGCGGGTGCAGATCTCTCGCCCGGCCCGCCCCCTGACTGCACCGATCGAACCGAAAGAGGTAAACTTTGCCCAAGAGTACCACTATGTCCTGGAGGATCTGCGGCGCATTGCGTTTACAGCCGCGGGTCTCCTGGTTCTGCTGGTGGTTCTCGCCCTCATCATCGGCTAGGTGCTGACTCGCGAAAGGAAAGAACGATGCCCAGGAGCTACGCCTCGTCGCAGGAGCGCGAGTTTTACACAAAGCTGCGCAAGACGGTCCGCATCTGGGCCGGGGGGGAAAAGGGCAAGGCAAGCAAGTACGTGGATCTCATCCTCGCCGGGCCGGACCTCTTTATGCTCCTGGTTCGCCTTTCGCGCGACGACCGGCTGCCAGGTGTCGACAAGGCAAAGCTGGCAGCCGCTGTGGCCTATTTCCTGAATCCGCTTGACCTGGTGCCCGAGATTGTTCTGGGGCCGCCAGGTCTTGTCGACGATGTGGCCCTGGCCGGCCTCGTGCTCCACGATCTCCTGGAGCGCACAGACCCGTCACTCGTGATGGAGCACTGGGAAGGCAGCGTGGACCTGCTGGACCTGATCCGGCACATCCTGGCTGTTGCCGACACCATGGTCGGAGGCGCTGCTTGGCGACGGCTGCTGGCAGTTGCCGAGAGCCTTGGCCCTCGCCCCGGGCGCGCCTAGTCGCCGTCCACCTTCTCCATAGGGGCCATACTGGCCAACAGGCGCTTGACTCCTGTGCCGGCAAAGGCGACGCTGACCTGCTCGTCGCCCCCCACCGGCTTGCTCTCCACGACGATCCCCAGCCCAAAGGTTTCATGGCGGACCTGGTCGCCGGTGCGGAAGCGCAGTTCGACCCTTGGCTCAGCGCGCCGAGGCCTTTCTGAAGCAGGCGGTACGGGAGGCTCCCTGCGGCCCTCGGGCCGCCCTGACCGGCTGCCGGCAAAGGTGCTTGCCGGAGCTCGCGAGCTAGCCTCCGGGCGCTTGCCCTGTTCCCTCGCCGGCGGCCGCACTCCCCACGGGCTGCTGCCCGCCGGCCTGTCCATCCCTTTCCTTCCCGGGCGCGGGTGCCCCTCGAGCAGGTGAGGCGGCAGTTCCAGCAGGAAGCGCGAAGGCTCGCTGACCTGGCTCTCGCCGTAGAGGGTGCGGCGGAAGGTACGCAGCAGGTAGAGGCGCTCTTTGGCGCGGGTCACGCCGACGTAACACAGCCGCCTCTCCTCCTCCATCTCGTCGGGGTCGTCCATGGAGCGGCTGTGGGGAAAAAGGCCCTCTTCCACTCCGGTGATAAACACCACGCGAAACTCGAGCCCCTTGGCCGCGTGCAGCGTCAAGAGCGTGGGCGCGTCGACCTGCTCGTCGAGGTTGTCCACGTCCGACACGAGTGCGATCTCTTCCAGGAAGGAGGTCAGGGCTTGTGCAGGCGGCAGGTCGGCATATTGGCGGGCCACGGTACGCAGCTCCAGGATGTTCTCCCAGCGCGCCTGTCCTTCATCGGTGCCATCCTGCACGTAACGAGCATAGCCCGTGCGCTCCAGCAGCAGGTCCAGCACGTCGAGCAGGTCGCGCTCGCGGCTCGCTTGGCTCAGCTCCTCAATCATGGCCGTGAACTCGACCAGTGCCCGCCGGGCGCGGGTGCCAAAAGGGTCCTCTTCCGTCTCGCGCAGGATCTGAAGCGCGGCATAGACGGGCACACCTTTGGCCTGGGCCCAGCCGACCAGGGTGCCCACTGTCCGATCGCCAATCGCCCGAGGCGGCACGTTGATGATGCGCGACAGGCCGACCCCGTCGTAGGGGTTGTGAATGAGACGCAGGTAGGCAACGACGTCCTTGATCTCTTTGCGTTCGTAAAAGCGGGTGGCGCCTACCAGCTTGTAGGGCATGCCGCGCCGCACAAAGGCATCTTCGATAGGTCGCGATTGGGCGTTGGTGCGGTACATGACGGCACAGTCGCCCAGCTGCGCGTCGCCGCGGGCCGCCAGCCGCTGGATCTCGCTGACGATCAGGTCACCCTCCTCCTGCTCGTCATAGGCCTCCAGCGCGCGAATCTGGGGACCGCCGGCCTTGACCGTGTAGAGCTGTTTGGGGTGGCGATGAGGGTTGCGGGCGATAACGGCGTTCGCCACGTCCAGGATCGTCTGCGTGGAGCGATAGTTCTGCTCCAGGAGGATGACGCGTGCCTCCGGGTAATCCTCCCTGAAGCGGGTGATGTTGCGGTAGTCCGCACCACGAAAACGGTAGATGGACTGGTCCTCGTCGCCTACGACGAACAGGTTCGCCCGCTCGCCGGCCAGGAGCTTGACGAGCTCGTACTGCGCCATGTTCGTATCTTGCCACTCGTCGACCAGGATGAAAGGGTAGCGTCGCTGGTAGGCAGCCCGAACCTCGGGATTCTGCCGATAAAGCTCCACGGCCCGCATCAACAGATCGTCGAAATCGAGGGCGCCGTTCTGGGCCAGGAGCGCCTGGTAGCGCTCGTAGACGCGCCGGGCGACCTCTTCGCGATAGGTGAGGGCCGGCAGGTCGGCCGGCGATAGGAGCTCATTCTTGGCCGCCGAAATGCGGTTGAGCATGGCCTGCGGACGGTAGAGCTTGTCGTCCAGGTCGAGGTCCCGGACCGCCTGCCGGGCCAGGCTGAGCTGGTCACCGCTGTCGTAGATGACGTAACGCGCCGAGATGCCGGCGGCTTCGGCCTCGCGCCGCAGGATGCGGGCACAGATGGCGTGGAACGTGCCGATGGTTAGCCTGCGGGACTGTTCGCCCAGCAGGCGGTGAAGGCGCTCCTTCATCTCCCGGGCGGCCTTGTTGGTAAAGGTGACGGCCATAATCTGCCAGGGTGGCACGTCGTACTCGCGCACGAGGTAGGCCACGCGGTGGGTCAGCACCCGCGTCTTGCCGCTACCCGGGCCGGCCAACACCAACACGGGCCCGTCTACCGCCTCCACTGCCTGGCGTTGGGCCGCGTTCAGATCCTGCAAAATGCCTGCTGCGTTCGACATCGTCCTTGCTCCGTGACTGCTCAGGCGCGGCGAACTCGGCGCAAGAAACCGGCTGGTTCAAAGCGTGATGTGTGCGCCAAAACTGTCCTGGTCGCGAGATCAAGCGCGCCCACCTGGTGCCAGAGTCGTGACATTCTAACATCATTCGACGCGGAGTGCCAATGGTCGTCTGTGGCTGGCGGAGCATTGACGTGCCAATCCTCTTGCGTTATAATCATGAATTGAGTGAAGTATGGGCACAGGCAGGACGGTGGACCAAGAGAACCGGGCTCCCAAGGTCGTAGCCATTGGCGGAGGAACCGGCCTTTCAACCCTGTTGCGGGGCATGAAAGCCCACACCCCCCACATCACTGCCATCGTCACAGTGGCTGACGACGGCGGCTCGTCGGGCCGTCTGCGCCGCGAGTTGGGCGTTCTGCCCCCCGGCGACTTTCGCAACTGCATCGCCGCCCTGGCAGACGATGAGGCGCTGATCACGCAGCTCTTTCAGTACCGCTTTGGTGAGGGGACGGGCCTCGATGGGCACAGCTTTGGCAACCTCTTTATCACAGCGTTGGTGGCCGTGACCGGCAGCTTTGAGCGGGCCGTGGTCGAGGCAGGCCAGGTGCTGGCCATACGGGGGCGAATCCTGCCCTCGACACTGGACAACGTCACCCTGGTGGCGGATCTCCGCCGGGCGGCGCCTTCGGGCTTGCTCCGCGTCCAGGGCGAGTCGTCCATCCCTAAGGCAGGGCAGCCCATCGACCGCGTGTTCTTGCGGCCCGACAATGCGCGCGCCTATCCCGCGGCGGTGCGGGCCATCTTGGACGCCGATCTCATCGTCGCCGGTCCGGGCAGCCTGTTCACGAGCATTCTGCCCAACCTGTTGGTAGACGGCATTCGCCAGGCCGTCGCCGCCTCGGCGGCGCCCAAGCTGTACGTGTGCAACGTGGCAACGCAGCCCGGGGAAACGGATGGCTTTGACATTGGGGATCACGTCGCGGCGCTGGAGCGGCATCTAGGACGGGGCGTCTTTCCCCATGTTCTCGCCGACGACGGCTCTGCCTGCGCCGGAAGGGATCGGGACCTCGACCGCGTGGCTCCGACCTATCCAGAGAACGCCGGCTACCGGGTTGTGAAGGTTGATGTGTGCGATCGGACGGTGCCCTGGCGGCACGATGCTGCCAGGCTGTCCGACGCGATTTGTCGCTTCTATCATACTCAAGGTAGAGATGATTGCCAGTAAGGAGACAAAAGAATGAGAACCGCAGCCGATGTGATGACAAAACAAGTCGTGAACGTTGATTCCAACGCGACGGTGGCGCAAGCCGTCGAAAAGATGAAGGAGCTGAACGTCTCAAGCCTGCTCGTCGAGCGCCAGGACTCGCGGGACACGTGGGGTTTCATGAGCCAAACCGACGTCGTCGAAAAAGTCGTGGCCAAGGGCCTCGACCCCGACGCCGTCTATGTGCACGAAATCATGCACAAGCCCGTCATTACCGTCCCGCCCAACGCCAGCCTGCAGGACTGCGCGGCGCTCATGGCCCGCGCCGACATTCGCCGCGTCCTGGTTTTCGATGGGCAGGACATTGTGGGGATTGTGAGCAGTACTGACATCTTTAATGCGATCTGATGTGGCGATCTGCCGCGCATTGTCCGAGATGGCGCCTCACGGGCGTTGGCTGGAAGGTAAGCCACTGCCGGGGTTCCGGTTTCCGCGCCGGTTAGAAACTGCAACGGCCCGCTTGCAGGTGCAGGCGGGCCGTGGGTAATTCCTTCGAAGTGCTGCTAACCCGTTTCCTGCAGCTCTTGCTCGTCTGAAACCACGCGCCCCGATTCGGTCAACAACAGCGGGCGCACCTTGCGGCGGATCGTTTCGCCGTTCACCACGCACTTGACCACATCCTTGCGGGACGGGATCTCGTACATCACATCCAGGAGCGTCTCTTCCAGGATGGTGCGCAGTCCCCGGGCCCCCGTCTTGCGGCCCAGCGCCTCCTCGGCTGCGGCCTCCAGGGCGTCGTCGGTCAAGACGAGCTCCACTTGATCCAGCTCAAAGAGCCGCTTGAACTGGCGCACCAGCGCGTTCTTGGGCTCGGTGAGGATGGCGACCATGGCCTTCAGGTCCAACGCGTCTACGCTGGTGAGGACGGGCAACCGGCCGACCAGCTCGGGAATGAGGCCAAAGGACATGAGGTCGTCTGGCGTGATCTGCCGCAACAGTTCCCCTGGGGTCATCTCCCGGCGGCGCTGACCCTCTCGGCCGGCAACAAAACCCACCCGCCCCTTCGCCCCCACGCGCTGGCCCACGATCTTGTCCAGGCCCTCAAAGGTACCACCGCAGATGAACAGAACGTCCGTGGTGTTGATCTGGATGAACTCTTGCTGCGGGTGCTTGCGCCCGCCGTGGGGTGGAACGTTGATCTCTGCGCCCTCCACGATCTTGAGCAGCGCCTGCTGCACCCCTTCGCCCGACACGTCCCGGGTGATGCTGGGGTTATCGCCCGACTTGCGCCCCGCCTTGTCGATCTCGTCGATGTAGATGATGCCTTTCTCGGCGCGCTCCACGTCAAAATCGGCTGCCTGGAGGAGCCCGAGGAGGATGGTCTCGACATCCTCGCCCACGTAGCCGGCCTCAGTGAGGGCCGTGGCATCGGCGATGGAAAAGGGCACGTCCAGGATGCGGGCCAGGGTCTGGGCCAACAGCGTCTTGCCGCAGCCCGTCGGCCCGACGAGGAGGATGTTGCTCTTTTGCAGCTCAACGTCGTCCACTGACTTGCCGGCGCGGATGCGCTTGTAGTGGTTGTAAACCGCCACCGCCAGGACCTTCTTGGCCCGGTCCTGGCCGACGACGTATTCGTCCAGTCGCTGGAAGATCTCTTGCGGAGAGGGCAGGTGCTCGATACCTACCGCCGCGCGGTCTTGTTGCTCTTTCTGTCTCTCTTCTTCGAGGATTTCCACGCACAAGTAGACGCACTCGTCGCAAATGAAGGCCCCGTCCGGTGCGGAGATAAGACGGTTGACTTCGTCGTGGCTTCTCTCACAAAAAGAGCACTGCTGTATGGCAGGTGGCTGCCTGCGCCCCATGGTTCTTCTCCTATGACGATCCCTTAGAGCCGTTCTTTTCCTTCTTCTTGCTTTCCCTGAGCTCTTCTTCCGAATGGAGTACTTCGTCGATGAGGCCGTATTCGACGGCCCGACCGGCATCCATGAAATAGTCGCGGTCAAAGTCCTCGGCGATCTTTTCTGTCGTCTGGCCGGTGTGCCGCGCCAGGATACCGTGGAGCAGATCTTGCATGCGCTTGAGCTCCCGGTACTGGATCTCGACGTCGGGCGCGTAACCACGGGCCCCACCGCCGGCGGGGTGCATGTGAATGGTGGCGTGCGGCAGCGCAAAGCGCCTCCCCTGGCGCCCTGCTGCCAGCAAGACGGTGCCCAGGCTGGCGGTCCAGCCCACGGCAATGGTCGATATGGGGGCCCGGACCATTTGCATCGTGTCATAGATGGCGAGGCCGGGGTAGATCTCGCCTCCCGGGGAGTTGATGTACATCTGAATTTCGCGTTCCGGATTCTCGCGGTCGAGGAACAGGAGCTGCGCAACAACCAGGTTCGAGACCTGATCGTTGATGGGCGTGCCCAGGAAGACGATCCGCTCCTTTAACAGGAGAGAATAGATGTCATAGGCTCGCTCGCCCCGCCCTGTTGTCTCGATCACCATCGGGATCAAGCCGTTGTGCATTGGGTAGCCTCCTGAATTGTGTTTCAAGGGACCAGTATAAGACGAGATCCTCGGACGGTCTGTAAGATGGCTCCCCACCCTAATCGGCGACCTCTTCGGGCCCGGCCGGTGTTTCCTGGCCGGCCTCGGCACCCGCCTCGGTCTCTGCGCCGGGCGTATCGGCCTCCGGGCCGGCGGCCTCCGCTTCTGTCTCCTGAGGAGCCGGCTCGGCTTCTGGCTGCGCGCCCGGCTCGGCGGCGGGCGCTTCGGGCGGGGGAGGCGCTTCGCCCTTGGCGATCTCGATCACGCGAGCCTGTGCCTTGCTGATGGCCAGATCGGTTGACAGCGACTCCCGGCCCCCGGCCGTGTCGAGAACCGCGCGCATCTGGTCCCCTTCGGAGCCCATCAGCTCGCTGACGCGATCGATCTCGGCGTCGATCTCTTCCGCTTCAGGCATCAGGCCTTCACGGCGGGCAACCTCCTCGAGGACGAGGCGCCTTTTGAGGCGGATTTCCGCCGCAGGCCGCAACTCCTGGCGGTACATCTCGCGGGTCTTGCCGACCATGCGCAAAAACGACTCAAAAGGCAGGCCCGACGCAGACAGATTCCGCTCCATCTGGGCCATGGCCGATTCAGCCTCGTGGTCGATCGCCTGTGGTGGGTATTCGATCTTGGCTGCCGCCTCGACCATGGCGTTCAGGACCTCGTCCAGGTATTGCGATTCGGCCCCCTGGCGGGCCTCGACTTCCAGCCGCTCGCGCACCGAGGTTTTCAGGTCGTCCAGTGTCTCGTAATCGCCGACCATCATCGCCAGCTCGTCGTCCATCGCAGGCAAGTCGCGGGCACGGACAGTGTTGAGATCGATATAGACGTGCGCTTCTTGCGGCTGCGCCTCCTCCCCGCCACTTTCCCCGGGAAGGTCGAGCCCAAACTCTGCAGAATCGCCGGCGCGAAGGCCCACGACCTGCTCGGCAAAGCCGGGCAATGGATTCCGGGAGCCGGCCTCGAGAAGGAGCTCCATATTCTCCTCCTCCAGGATCGTCTCGTCCCCCAGCTGGGCCCGCACGTAGACGACCACCTGGTCGCCCATCTCCGCAGGCCTCTCCACAGGCAGCCACTGGGCGTGCTCCTCACGCAGCCGCTCCAGGTATTCCTCCACGGCTTCGTCCGTGACCTCTTTGACTTCAAAAGGCAAGCGCACTGAACGATATTCGCCCAGGTCGACTTCCGGCGGCACGGGCACCAGGACTGACATCACAAAGGGGTCCCACTCGACCTCCTGCAGTTCGCCGACCGCGTAGGGCTCGTACTCGATTTCGGCGATGGCCTGTTCATAGAGGTCGTTGCCAAAGTCCTCGAGGGCCTCCTGCTGCACGGCCTCGCGCCCCAAGACGCGTATCACCGCGTGGTGCGGAGCTTTCCCCTTCCGGTAACCGGGAACGTTGAACTGGCGCGAGAGCTTGCGGGTGGTTTGGCGCAGCCTGTCCTCGACTTCCTCCGCGTCGAGCTCGACCAGGACCTTGACCTGGCAGTTGTCCAGTCGCTCGCTTGTGACTTTCATGGGTGTTCTCTTTCTCCTGTCTGGTCGCTTTGCGGCGCGTGCCTTCCGAACACCAAAACACCCCAGCTCCCGGCCGGGGTGTCGCTAAACGACGCCGCCCACTATCCATTATCGCACAGCCTGCCCATGTGGTCAAGTTTCCACCCGTGAATCGTGCCGCGACGGTCTGGGTCACCGCGGGTGCCTGCCTCACCTTGCGCAGAGCGCTCGCGCTCTGGATGCCAGGTTGCCGTCGCCTTGTGCAAGGCACAGGTGGCGATGGACAGAGCCGGGAGCGAGCTCTTGACCCTCTCTCCACGCTGCCCTTCGCTCTTGACACCCCGCGTCACTTCTGTTATAATTTTCACAGGTCATTAACACTCGATTGCAGCATCTCCGAGCATTGTCGCCTAAGGGTGGTCGTTGGAACAGGACCTGCCTATGGGGCAAAGCCGGTAGGGTGCGGTTGGAAACGGCCGTGCCTCCCATTCTTGGAAAGGAGATGCGCCCGTGAGGGGCAGGGGGTGCGTGCTTGTCGCGCATCCTGTCCCGGCAGTAGGATTGCCACATGCGGCGTCTCCTTTTCGGAGGCGCCGCTTTTTTGCGCCTGTAGAGCTTGCCACGAGGGGGGAGACGTGGTTCAGAGGCGAACCTATTTCTCGACGCGGGACTTGCTGATGATGGCCGCCCTGGCGGCCCTGGGTGGCGTGGTAAGCACATACGTCAATGCCGTGGGCGACTTTTTTCAGTCGATCCTCGGCTTTGCCGGCACGACTCAGTGGGCTGCCGGCCTGCACGTCCTGTGGCTCACGCTGGCCGTGGGGCTCACGGGCAAGCGGGGCGCCGGAACGGTCACCGGCCTGCTCAAGGGTGGGGTCGAGCTGTTAACGGGCAACACCCACGGGTTGCTGGTCGTCGTCGTGGACCTGGTGGCCGGCCTGCTCGTCGACCTCGGGTTTCTGCCTTTCAAGAACAAGGACTCTCTGGCGGCCTACTGCCTCGCCGGTGCCCTTGCCTCGGCGTCGAATGTTTTTGTCTTCCAGCTCTTTGCCTCGCTGCCCGCGGATCTGCTGACGTACGGCGCCCTGCTCATCGTGGCGGCCGTGGCCGGCCTCTCGGGCTTGCTGTTCGGTGGGCTGGTTAGCTGGAGCTTGGTCAACGCCCTGCGGCGTGCGGGAGTCGTCAAGGATCGCGCCCCGGCCCCCAGAGGGAGCAAGACCTACCCGCTCTTGCTTGGTGTGGCTTGCCTGCTGGCGGTGCTCCTGTTCGTTTTCTTGCGCGGTGCACTGCGTGGCCCGGCCACGGTCCACGTCGGTGGCGCCGTCGACATGCCCTATGACTATCCCCTGCAGCACGGTGATGTCGAGAGCCTGACCAAGGAGGCCACGCTGCAGGGCGTGACCCGGCGCTACACCGGGGTTCCGGTTGGTGAGCTTGTGGCCCGCGCCCGCGCGCGCGCCGAAGCATCGTTGCTCCTGATCCGCGCCTCCGACGGGTACGCCTTCTTCCTGGGCATGGACGAGGTGGAACAGAACGCCAATTTGCTCCTGGCGCCGGCGGGCGAAGGTGATGAGGCTTCGTACAACCTCGTGGGCGCCGAGAACAGCAAGGCCTGGGTGCGCGGCGTCAGCGAGCTGGTGGTCGTGGGCGGCTCCACGCTGGAAGTTGGCGGCGCGCTGGCACAGCCCTTGCCCTACGACCCCGACGAGTGGCAGTTCGACATGGATGCGGCGCGCGTGGACGTCGGCGAGGGCCCGGCCAAGCTCCAGGGCGTGGCCCTGGGCAAGGTCCTGGCAGCGATGAAGCCACGGCCCCAGGCCCAGTCGGTCGTGCTGTACCCGGCCGGCGGGGGCGACCCTTTGTCGCTGCCCCTGGACTCCGTGCTGGCCGACGATGGCCTGCGCATCTTTACCGTCATCGGCGCGGCCGACGTCTCGTATGCCTTGGCCCGCCTCGAGGGGGAGGTCCTGGTGCCTCGCCTGGCGCGCATCGAGGTCCAGTAAGGTGAAGCGTAAAGCGTGCCGGGCAGCGCTTTCCCGCCTGCGCTCCGCGGTCGCGACCAAAGGGCGGTGGCAACCTTGATCACAGTCGAAGGCTTGAGCTATCGCTTCCGGGACAGCGAGGACTATGCCCTCCGGGCGGTGAGCCTCGCCGTCCGGCCCGGGGAGTTCCTGGTCATTACCGGGCCGTCTGGCTGCGGCAAGTCTACCCTGGGCCTGGCCCTGGGCGGCCACCTTTGGCGCCAGCACGACGGCGAAGGGCACGGTTCTGTCATCGTGGCCGGCATGGACGCGCGCAGCTCGCCCCTGTACGACGTGGCCGAAGCCGTGGGCCTGGTGCAGCAGAACCCGGAGGCCGCGTTCTGCACTCTGACCGTGTGCGACGAGGTGGCCTTTGGGCTGGAGAACCGCTGCCTGCCCAGGGGCGAGATCGTGGAGCGAGTGATCTGGGCCCTGGATGTCGTTGGCGCCTCGCACCTGGTGAACCGGGGGCTGGCCACGCTCTCTGGCGGCGAGAAGCAAAAGGTAGCGATCGCCGCCATCCTGGCCGCAAGGCCACAAGTACTGATCCTCGACGAGCCAACCTCGAACCTGGATCCTCCCGCCACCGCCGACCTGTTCAAGGTCATAGCCCGGATCCGTGCCCGATCCGGCATGACGGTCCTCGTCATCGAGCACAAGGTCGATTACCTGCTGCCCTTCGAACCGCGGCTGGTGGTCATGGACAAGGGGGCGGTCACCTACGACGGGCCTTTTGACGAGGTCTTTCTGCCGCCGTCTCTCGAGTCCTGCGGGTCGGCACCCATCCCGGTCACGGGCGAGCCTCTCCTCCGTGTCCAGGGCCTGTGCGCAGGCCACGATGGCCGGCAGGTGCTCCACGATATCTCTCTCGAGGTGCACCCTGGAGAATTCGTGGCGGTCATGGGCGACAACGGCTCGGGCAAGACCACGTTCTTGCTCAGCGTGTTGGGCCTGGTCAAGCCCATGCAGGGCCGCGTCGAGGTGCTGGGGCACGACACGCGGCAGACGCCGGTCTCCAGGCTGGCCCGCGAGGTGGGTCTCGTCTTTCAAAACCCGGACCATCAGATCTTTGCCGACAGCGTCTGGCAGGAGGCCGCCTTTGCCGCAAACAATCTGGGCGTGCTGGATGGGAGGGTAGAGGAGCGTATTACCGGCCTTCTCGCCCGCAGCGGCCTGGAGAACCGCCGCCACGAACATCCCTACCGCTTGAGTTACGGCCAGAAGCGGCGCCTCAACCTGGTGTCGGTGCTCCCGTCGCAGCCGCGCCTCCTGCTTCTGGACGAAATGCTCATCGGCCAGGATCCGGCCAACGCGGCGTTTCTGCTTGCCCTGCTGGCCGAACACTCCCGGCAGGGTGGAGCCGTGCTGCTGGTGAGCCACGCGCCAGAAGTAGCCCGCTGGTACGCCAATCGCCTGTTGTTCCTGGAGGGCGGCCGCCTGGTCCAGGATGCCCCGCCCGCCGTGGCCTTCGATTGGCTTGCCAGGCGCGGCCGGCGGGCATATCTGCCCACCGCCCGGTCGATGGCCGGATCGGGACCCAGCCGGCTGCCGCTGCCTTTGGTCGAGTGCAGCAGGGGTACGACCGCATGACATCGCGTATCACCTACCAAGCCGGCGGCTCACTCTTTCACCGCTTGCACCCCCTGGTCAAGCTCCTCTGGCTGCTCGTGGGGACGGCCGGAGTGTTTCTGGTGCAGAGTCCCTGGCCGGTCGTGGCCGTGGTCTGTCTGCTTCTCCTGGCCTTCCGGCTGGCCGGCCTGCGCCTGGCCGGCCTGCGCGGCACACGGCTCTTGGCCACCACGGCGCTGCTCCTGGGGCTTTTGCAGGTCCTGTTTGTGCACGAGGGGGCGGTCCTGTTCCAGGCAGGGCCGCTCACAGTCTATCGGGGCGGCGTAGAAGCAGGGGCCTATGTCGCGGCTCGGTTTCTCAGCGTGGTGCTCTTGAGCTACCTGTTTGTCCTGACGACCGAGCCCAACGACCTGGCCTATGCTTTGATGCGGGCCGGGCTGCCCTATCGCTATGGCTTTGCCCTGATCACGGCCTTGCGCCTGGTGCCCGTCTTTGAACAGGAAGGCCAGATCGTCTACAGTGCCCAACTGGCACGGGGAGTTCAGTACGATGTCCACAGCCCGCGGCGCTTCCTGGCTCTGGCCCGGCAATTCTTTCTGCCGCTCCTCGTCTCAGCCCTCGGCAAGGTGGATTCCTTGGCCGTTTCCATGGAGGGCCGCTGCTTTGGCAAACATTCGACCCGCACCTTTGTGCGGAGCGTGAGGGCCGGATGGCTGGACGCGGCGGCGCTGGCGGTGCTGGCGGTGCTCCTGGCCCTGCTGGTTTATTGGCTTTCAGTCTGAAACGAGGAGGGGGAGTATGAGGTGGTGGGGCGTGTCGCTGCTGATTCTGGGGATCGTGCTCCTGGGCGGAGCGGGGCTGCTGGTTGTCCTCGGCGCCCCCGTCGCGGCGCCGGCGACCGCGGCGCTGCACTTCCCGTGGGCGCTGCTCTCAGCGGAGTCCAGGACGATGGTCGAGTGCGTCGAATGTCATGAGCCGGACACATTCCATACCTGTGAAACGTGCCACGACGATCATGGCTCGGCGGAGCTCGCGGCTGTGCCCTTCGACGACCTGATCCTACTCGCGGGCGACTTCCCAGAGCCCGGCTACGTAGCGGTCAACGAGATCCTGCCCTACCGCGATCAGCCCAACACGCACATAGCGCTTCTGGACTTGCTTGCAGAGCGCGGAGCAGGCGACTTCCAGACGGTGACCCTTGCTTCGCGGGATGAGGGGTTCGTCACACTGGACCGGGCCCACCTGACAGCTGGAGCGCTGCTGATGCCTCACACCGACGGGGTGCGCTTTGCCGCCGAGGACCTTCACGTCTCAACCTGGCTCAAGGGTGTGTGGCGCGTGGTCGTGGTGGGCCCCGAGACCCCTCTGACAATCGACGGCCGGCAGACCTCCATCGGCCGCCTGTTGCTCGGACCCACCCGCTCGGTCACGGTAGAGGAGACCACGGTGATGCTCAAAAGCGAGACCGATGGGCAGATACGGAGCGCGCTAACGGCAGCACGCATCGAGGGAGCGCCCGTCGAGGTGTTAACCGGCGGGAGCGCCTTTGAGGCGCTGACGGTGCGTGATGCCAGGGGGGAGGAACGGACCCTTTCAGCGCCCGAGGTGCAGGGCGCATTGCTGGCCCAGCTGTCGGGCCGGGTAACCCTGGTCCTGCCCGATCGCGGCCGCTCGGAATGGATCGCCGACGTGGTTAGCATCGAGGTGCGGCGATGAGGGCTTCGGCTCGCGTCGCGCTTCTTCCTTGCCTGACCCTGCTGCTGATCCTGGCAAGCTGTGCGCCCCTGTTTGGGCCAAGCTGGCAGGCGGAGGTTGTCGCGCCCGACGGCAGCTTGTTCGGGGTCGATGCCGGCCTGCTGAAACGGCTGGCAGGCCCGGACCAGGAGGGGGAGGCGGTAGCGCTGGATGCGGTGCTCTGGGCCGCTGGGCACCGGGCGGTGGAGCGCGTGGTCCTCACCGGGGAGGAGGGCATCGAGCTCCAGTTCTCCTGGCCCGAGGTAGCAGCCGATACGTGGTGGCAGCCAGACGGGCAGATCACTGTCGCCGGAGAGACAGTGGCCGTCAACCGGGTACAAGTGGAGCCGCCGGCGTTGCTTGATGGTGTGCAGGCGAGTATCACCGATGTGGCGCCCACCGTGGCAGCGGCCCTTGGGCTCCCGTCCCCTGGCCAGGCCACCGGCCGTGCCCTGCAAGCGCCGGCCGCGCGCCAGGTGCTGCTCCTGTTTCTCGACGGCCTGGGCTACAGGCGGTATGCTGAAGTCCGGGATGAGGGCCTCATTCCAAACCTGGAAGCGCTTGGTGAGCCATTGCTGGCGCTGACCACCTACCCGCCGCGCACGAGCGTCGCTACAGCCTCGCTTCTGACGGGGGCTTTGCCCGCGGTCCATGGCGCCGATCGCGCGGGCATCCGCCAGACGGAGGTCGAGACCCTCTTTGACGTCGCTACCGCGGCCGGCCTGAAAGTAGTGGCCGTGGAAGGCAACGCGCTCGCCTTCAACCTGCGCAACGCCGAGCTGCAGCTCTCGGGCGACCGTGACGAGAATGGCAGCACCGACGACAACGTGCTGGCCAACGCCCTGGCGGTCCTCGAAGGAGGCATGCCTCCGCTCTTGTTTGTCCACTTCCACGGCATCGACGATGCCGGGCATGGTTACGGAGTAGGCAGCCAGGAGGAAGTGGCTGCCATCCATGGGGTCGACGCGGCGGTCGGCGAGCTGCTGGCGGCGCTCCCACCAGGGACAATGGCCGTCATCTTTGCCGACCATGGGATGCACGACGTTGACGAAGAAGGGAGGCTGGGCAACCACGGCAGCTTGATCGAGCGAGACATGTTCATTCCCATTTTGATAACCCAGGTGCCTGGTGCACCCAATTGAGAGGAAAAAAGGAGGAGAGATGCGCAAGACGGGTTTCGTAATCGTATTTCTGCTGCTGAGCATGCTTGTGGCCGGCTGCGGCAGCGGAGCGCCCGACGTCGATTGGGAGCTCAACATCGGTGGGGCGGTGAACAACCCCCTGACCCTGAGCTTCGACGACCTGGCCAAGATGGAGCAGGTGGATCTGAACGACATCCTTATGGAAAAGTCCACGGGAGATGACGTCATCACCTCCTGGAGCGGCGTGCCGGTCGCCGGCCTGTTCGAGGACGCCGGGGCGCCTGCCGACTGGTCCACGGTGACTGCCGTTGCCGGAGATGGCTATGCCATCGAGATTACCCGCGACGAGATGCAGGACGCCATCGTCGCCCTCAAGGAGGGCGAGGAGTGGATCGCCACCGCGGACCCGGACCATGGTCCCATCCGCCTTGTTTGTCCCCACAGCCCTGGCAATCGCTGGGTATTCCAGCTGCAAGAAATTCAGATCAATCAGTAGAGGAAAGGGAGGAGAAATGTCCAAGCGCATATTGGTCCTGTTCGCTGTTCTGGCCCTGTTGGCCGGCCTGCTGGGCGGCTGCGGAGCCGCCGAACCCACCGCGGCCCCCGAGCCTACCGCGGCCGCCCCCGAGCCTACCGCGGCCGCCCCCGAACCGACAGAGGTTGCCCCCGAACCGACAGAGGCTGCCGAGCCTGCCGGCGAGGCCAAGCTGCTAATGTCGACCACCACCAGCACCGAGGACTCGGGGCTGTTGGACTACATTCTGCCCGATTTCGAAGAGGAGTATGGCGTCGACGTCGAGGTTGTGGCCGTCGGCACCGGACAGTCGCTGGAGATCGGTAGCAAGGGCGACGCGGACGTCGTACTGGTCCACGCCCGAGCCAGGGAGGACGAGTTCATGGCCGCCGGTCACGGCGTGCGCCGCGAAGACGTCATGTACAACGACTTTATCATCGTCGGCCCAGGCGATGACCCGGCGGGCATCATGGGCATGACGAACGCGGCCGAGGCCATGGGAAAGATCGCAGAAGCGGAAGCGCCCTTCGTCTCGCGCGGTGACGACTCGGGCACCCACACCAAGGAGCTGGCCGTGTGGAAAGCGGCCGGTATCGAGCCTGCCGGCGATTGGTACATCTCGGCCGGCCAGGGCATGGGCGAGGTGTTGACGATGGCCGCCGAACAGGAGGCTTACACCCTGAGCGACCGGGCCACTTACCTGGCCCGTACCCTCGAGGGCTTGGAGCTGGACCTCCTCGTCGAAGGGGACCCTGTCCTCTTTAACCCGTACGGGGTCATCGCCGTCAATCCCGACAAGGGCCCCCATATCCAGGCAGAGCTGGCCGACCAGTTTATCGACTGGCTGATCTCGGTGCCCGTCCAGGAAAAGATCGGCCAGTTTGGCGTCGAGGACTTTGGCGCTCCCCTCTTTGTGCCCGACTCGGTGCCCTACCGCGAGGCACATCCTGCCGAGGACGCCGAGTCCGGCGCGGCGGCTGGGGAGGAGGTGGCCCTGAAGCTCAGTGGAGGCCCCGACCTGGAGTGGACGCTGGCCGACCTCCAGGGCCTCGAGACCATGGACGTGGATTATACCGGCAAGGACGGCGTGACCACGACCTACACCGGCGTGCCCATCGCGCTCCTCGTCGCAGAGGCCGGCGTAGCCGACGACGCGACCCTGGTCTTGGTGGCGGGCGATGGCTTCACTGCCGAGGTGGCTCTCGCGGACCTGGCAGCCTGCGCCAACTGCGTCGTCGCCTTTGATCCCGAGGGCGGTCTGCGCACGGTCTTTCCCGACATGGGTGGGAAACTCCAGGTGAAGGATCTGGTCGAGATCCAGGTCAGCGGCGGTGGTGGTGGTGAGATGCCCGAGGGGGGGATCCCCGAGAACGCTGCGCTCAAGGTGACCGGCAAGGTTGAAAACGAGATCGGCTGGACCGAGGAAGAGGTGCGAGCCATGCCCACCATGGACGCCCAGTCGACCAACAAGCAGGGCGAGACCGAGACCTACACGGGCGTGCCCCTCAGTGCGTTGTTGGCCCTGGCGGTGCCTCAGGCCGACGCGACGACCGTCGTCTTTGTGGCCGATGATGGCTATACGGCTGAGGTGAGCCTGGCGGAGCTGCTTGCCTGCCCGGACTGTATCGCCTCTTTCCGAACCCAGGGTGGCTTTAGCACGGTGCTACCCGGCTTTCCGGGGGCGCTGCAGGTCAAGGGCGTGGTCGAGATCCAGCTCAAGTAATGGGCTGCTGCCCGCAATCCAAGCCGCTACTACGAGCCCACTGGGCTCGTAGTAGCGACTTCCGCCGTCTTCCTGGCCGCCAAGCGCAAATTCTGGGCGCTGCCGGGTTACGCCTGGAGCCGCTTTTGACGAATAGCCGGGTGTTCTGTACAATAGCCAAACCTCCTGGAAAGGGATAGAGCAGTCAATGATCTTTGTGGGACTGGATGATACGGACAACGCCGAATCGCGGGGGACGGGACAGCTGGCGCGCATGATTGCGGCTGAACTGACCGGGACGTACCGGGTACTTGGTGTGACGCGGCACCAGCTTTTGGTGGATCCCCGCGTACCTTGCACCCGGAACAACAGCAGCGCGACAGTCGTTCTCGATGGCAATGGAACTGTGGACCTCTCGGCCCTGGCGGACAGGGTGCGCGAGGTGATGTTGGGCGACTTTCAGCCGGGAAGCGATCCGGGGCTGTGCATCGCGGGCCCGGTGCCGGCCGCGGTGGTCGCGTTTGGCCGCCGGGCGCAGCGGCAGTTGTTGACGCAGGCCGAGGCCCGGGCTCTGGCCGCGGCGCATGACCTCAAGCTGCTAGGCCTCGGGGGCACGCAGGATGGCGTCATTGGTGCCCTGGCAGCTGTCGGACTGGCAGCTTCAGGCCAGGATGGTCGCTATGTGCTCGTCGGCCGCTCCCGCGAGCTCACCGGACTGCAGCCCGTGGAGGTGCTCTTGCGGTCGGGCATCGCCGCGGTCCAGACCCTGGACGGAGAGCCGGTCACCAGTGGGCTGGTGGCCGTCGACAAGCTGCGCCCCGCCCGCCGCGGCGGAGAGCCAATTGCCGTAGTGCAATGGGCCGGGGATCACTGGCTGCCCCTCAAGCTGGACTGATGCCCGGAACCCTGCGGGCCGAGCGCGTCGCCTACCGCTATCCGCAGAACAACCGCGGGCTGGTCCCCATCTCCCTCGAGCTCGAGCCAGGTGACCGGCTCCTCATCGCCGGGCCTTCAGGCTGCGGTAAGAGCACCCTGGCTCGCTGTCTGGCGGGGCTGATCCCCCATCTTTACCGTGGGGTCCTGGAAGGCTCCGTCTGGCTGGATGGCCTGCGCACCGCGGATCACCCGCTCTGGCTGCTGACCGAACAGGCCGGGCTGGTGTTCCAGAATCCTGCCGCCCAAATGTTGGCCGAGTTCGTCGACGAGGAGATCGTGTTTGGCCTGGAGAACTTGGGCCTGGATGCAGCCACCATCCGGCAGCGGCTCGAAGCAACGCTGGAGCGCTTCGGCCTTGGCGACCTGCGTACTCGCTCCCCGCAGACGCTGTCGGGGGGCGAGCAACAAAAGCTGGCACTGGCGGCCATCACCGCCCGGTGGCCTGCGCTTCTGGTCCTTGACGAGCCCCTGTCGATGTTGGACGGCACTGCCGCCGTGGAGCTGGTGGACTACCTGGCCGATCTGGCCGGCGAGGGAAGTACGGTCGTCGTGGCCGAGCACCGCGAGGAGTACCTGCGCGCAGTTCCCAGGCTGGAGACGATGCGTCTGGCAGGGCCCGCCTTGCAGGATCCCCCGGTGCCCGATCTATATCGACCCAGGGTCCGCGCGGCATCCTTTGCCCTCGTCGTCGAGAATCTGGTGGTAACCCTTGGCGGACGCTCTGTCCTGCGCGACCTGAGCTTTCGTGCCGAGTCAGGGCAGATCCTGGCTGTTGTCGGGCGCAATGGTGTCGGCAAGACGACCCTGCTGCGTGCCCTGGCCGGCCTGCAAAAGTACGAAGGCAACGTCCTGATTGACGGTCAGCGGCCCGATCTGGGGCTGGTTTTTCAAAACGCCGACCTGCAGCTGTTCAATGCCTCGGTCCGGGAAGAGATCCTGTACCGCGTGCCGGCACCGGACCAAGAGCTCTACCACTGGCTGCTGTCGGTCTTGGGCCTGGACCGTTATGAAGAAACCCCTCCCTTGTTGTTGAGCGAGGGCGAGAAGAAGCGCGTGGCGTTGGCCACCGTGTTGATGCGCCGGCCGCGGCACGGCCTTCTCCTCGACGAGCCATCGTTGGGCCAGGACTCGGCTCACAAGGCGGCTCTCATGCGGCTCGCCCGGGCCCTTGCCGCTACAGGTCAGCTGGTGATCCTGACCACGCACGACCTCACGCTCGCTGCCCAGGCCGACCTGATCGCCCTCCTTGGGACCCAGGGATTCGTGGCCTGTGGCCCTGCCGGCGATGTGCTGCGCGACGCCAGTCCCTGGACCAGCCTGGGGCTGTCGGTGCCGCCCTGGATCCTGGACGCCGAGGAGCAGGGGCAGGAAGGGGTGCGGGCATGATCCGCCTGGGCACGGCGGGGCGAACACGGAACCTGGCCCTCAGAGAGGACTCTCCCCTGCGCCGCGCCGATCCCCGCACAAAGTTGGCGCTCAGCCTGTGTGCCTCGCTGGCCGTCATGCTGGAGCTGGAACGCCTGGTTGCCTTCATAGTGCTGTACATCGTGCTGCTCGTCTGGGCACGGTTGTTTCCAGAGGCGGCCAGGCAGGTGTGGCGGCTGAAGTGGGTGTTGCTGGTGCTCCTGGTCGTCGATTGGTGGCTCGTCAGCCCTGAACTGGCCGTGGTCATTGTCCTGCGCCTTGCTCTGCTGGCCTGTGCCTTTGCCTTGTTTTTCTCGACGACAACACCTGGCGAACTGCGCCTGGCACTGGAATGGTTGAGGGTGCCGTACCGCTATGCCTTCAGCCTCAGCCTGGCTTTCCAGAGTGTCGGCTTCCTGGACGACGAATGGCGGGCCATCCGCGAGGCGCAGCGGGCGCGCGGCGCATGGGCCCCGCCTACTGGCTGGCGACAACTGATTAGCTGGGTGCGCGATCTGGTTTCCCTGTCGGTGCCGGCCATCGTCATGACCACCCGGCGGGCCTGGGCCATCACCGAGGCTGCCTACGCCCGGGGTTTTGATTCGCCTCACCGCCGGCCCTACCGGCAGTTGGCCATCGGCCGTCTCGACTGGATCTTGCTGGCCGGCACAAGTGCTGTCGCGGCGGCGCTGATCTTTTGGAGGTAACATGAGCCAACGGACTCGGATTCTGATTGGCGTCGTGGTCTTGCTGCTCTTGGTCGGCGCCGTGTTCGCCGTCGATACACTGCAGCGGTCCTCAGCCAGGCCCCCCGAGGTGGCGGCGGGTGAGCTAACCCTCGCCCCGGGCAGCATCCCGGTCTACCTGGACGGCCGTCTGGCAGGCGCCTTTGACCCGGCCCAGCTCGAACAGCTCGAGAAGGTGAGCTTTGTCGACGCCGAAGAGGGCAAGACCCAGGAAGGCTGGCGGCTGGCCGACGTCCTCTTGCTCCACGTTCCGGCCGGCCAGCTCCATCCAGAAACCTACATCGTCGTCAGCAGCAGCAGCCGGAACAAGGCGGCAGAGCTGACCTGGGCCGAAGTCGAGAACCCGGACAACAGGGTGCAGTTTGACCTCTCGGGGCGCGGGACCCTCAAGCTCGTATCGATGCTGGAAAGGCTGGACGTCCGGGATGAGTGGATCCAGGATGTGGATCGCATTGAGGTGACGAACCCGTGAGAGCCGGTGAACCCGGGGCCCATAGACAACGCTATTTCTCGACCTTTGAACTGATCCTGCTGGCCATGCTGGCAGCGCTCATTGTCGTGGCCAAGATTGCCCTGCGGTTGCCCGTTCAACTGTCCGGGCACTCGGGGATCTTCTGGATGGCGATCGTTATCGTAGCGGCGGGGGTCGTGCACAAGCCGGGAGCGGCGACGCTGGTCGGCCTGACGTCCGGCCTGCTGGCTGCCTTCCTGGGCATGGGCGACTTTGGCGCGCTCAACACCTTCCTGTCCTACACCGCTGTTGGCCTGGGCACTGACGTGGCCCTCTGGCTGCTGGGCGGCCATCCCGAGAACATCGCAGTGGCCATGCTGGCGGCTACATTTGGACACATGGCCAAGTTCCTGGTCAAGTGGGGTATGGGTGTGCTCACCGGGGCGCCCCTAGGCTTTGTCGCTCTTGGACTGCTGCGGGCAATGATCGGCTACGCGGTCTTTGGAGCGCTGGGTGGCCTGCTGGGCGCCCTTACGCTTCGGGCCCTCAAGCGGGCCGGCTTCTTTGCCTACCTGGCCGAAAAACGCTAGCCGGCCCTACCTCGCCGGTGTTCGGGAGCTAGCCCGCAACGCCCAGGGCTCGACCTCGCATCAGCCCGTAGTAGCCCGCGCCCGGTTATTGCCACCCTCCCCGAAAGCTGGTATAATGAGCACAACCGGGAGCGACAATCAAGTACTGCCATGCCAGAATGGATGATCGAGACCGATAACCTCACCAAGCGCTTTCCCCGTTCCGCGGCCGGGAAGGGCCAAAGGCGTGATCACAGCGCGCGCCCTGGCGGCCAGGACCCGTCTTGGTTCACCGCGGTAGATAGAGTCAGCCTGCAGGTGCCGGCCGGCGAGATCTTGGCGCTGCTCGGGCCGAACGGCGCCGGCAAGACGACCACCGTGCGGATGCTGGCGGGCATATTGATGCCAAGTGCCGGCCGCGCCCGGGTAGCCGGGCGGGATACCGTTCACGAGGCCCGCCAGGTACGCCAGGCCATCGGCTTGCTGACCGAGTTTCCCGGCCTCTACCTGCGCATGCGGGCCGGCGAATATCTGGCCTTTTTCGGCGAGCTCCAAGGGTTGGACGCGGCCACGGTCCGCCTCCGCACCGCAGCCTTGAGCGAGCGGTTTGGCCTCGCCAACAACCTCTCCCAGCGCCTGGCCGAGTACTCCAAGGGCATGCGCCAGAAGCTGGCCCTCATCCGCGCCATGCTGCATGATCCTGCCCTCTTGCTTCTGGACGAGCCCACCTCGGCACTGGATCCCCAGGGCGCCAAGCAGGTGCGCGACGCCATCCTGGACCTGCGGCGCGAGCATCACACTGTCTTGCTTTGCACGCACAACCTGGCCGAGGCTGAGCTGCTCGCCGATCGCATCGCCATCATCCATCGCGGGCGGGTGGTGGCCCTCGACACGGCCGAACGCTTGAAGGCCGAGTTTTTGGGGCCGCCGCTGCAGGAGGTACGACTCGCCCATGCCCTGGATGGCTCGCTGGCCCAGCTGGGCGACCTGGTGAGCATCGAAGACCAGGGTGACACCTGGTTTCGCTACCGCACAGCTTCGCCCGAGAGAACCAACCCCGAAGTCCTGGCGCGCCTCACCAGCTTGCACGCCCGCGTGCTGTCGCTGGCCGAGATCCCGCGCCGGCTGGAGGACGTCTACCTGCGCATTGTGGGAACCGATGGCCATGTCAGCTGACACCGGGATCCGGGCACAGCGCTCCTCCGTCGCCTTGGTGTGGACCATCGCGCGGCGAGAGCTGCGAGACACACTCCGCGACTGGCGCATTGTGACGCCCATCCTTGTCCTGACGCTGGTCTTTCCCTGGCTGATGAACTGGACGGCGCAACTGGCCATCGACTTTGTGCAGCGCCGAGACGCGGCGATCATTGGCGAGCGGCTCATTCCGTTCTTGCTGATGATCGTTGGCTTTTTTCCCGTAACTTTTTCGCTCATCATTGGCCTGGAGACGTTTGTGGGCGAGAAGGAGCGGCGGAGCATCGAGCCGCTGCTGTCGATGCCCATTACCGACCTGGAGCTCTACCTGGGCAAGACCCTCGCGGCCACGGCACTGCCGCTGCTCGGTGCCGTCCTGGGCATCACCGTCTACCTGGCCAGCTTGTATCTGTCCATCGGCTATCTTCCCTCATTGCAGCTGTTTGTCCAGATCCTGATGCTGAACATTGTCACGGCGGTGATGATGGTCTCGGGAGCGGTGGTGGTTTCCAGCCAGACGACGAGCGTGCGGGCCGCAAACCTGCTAGCCAGCTTTATCATCGTGCCCACGGCCCTGCTCATGCAGGTCGAGAGCATCATCATGTTCTGGGGATACTATGATGTTCTGTGGGCTATCCTCCTGGCGCTGGTGATGGTCACCCTGATCCTCGTCCGCATGGGCGTGCGGGCCTTCAACCGCGAGGAGATCCTCGGGCGCGAGATCGACGAGCTGAACCTGCGCCACTCGCTGCGGCTCCTGGGCCACTATTTCCTCGCGCACCCGTCCAGGGTCGCGGCGGCTGACGAGCCGGGCCGCGACCTTCGCCCGCTTCGCTGGCTGGTGAGGGTCTATCGCCAAGATGTGCCCTATCTGCTGCGACGTCACTGGATGCCCCTGGCCATGGTGGCGTTCTTTGTCCTGCTTGCCCTGGCCATTGGCTGGGTCCTCGTGGACGACTATCCTCTGCCCCCGGGCAGCCTCGCGCTGCAGGATCTGTCCCAGCAGGATTTCGACTCGTTGTCCAACGTCAGTTTCCTGCCGGCCTTGACGACGGGAGGCATCATGGGGCACAACGTGCGCGTGTTGTTGCTCTCTGCCGTCCTGGCCGTGATATCCCTGGGTGTGCTGGCCATCCTGATGCTCATGGTGCCCATGGGCCTCGTGGGCTTTATCGCCGGCCAGGTCGCGCTGCAGGGTAACGACCCTCTGACCTTTCTGGCAACCTTTGTTCTTCCCCACGGTCTCCTCGAGGTCCCGGCGGCCGTCATCGCGACCGCCTTTGCTCTCCGCATCGGTGCGTCGTTGACCGCACCGCCGGAGGGCATGACCGTCGGCGAGAATTTTCTGGCGGCCGTCGCCGACATGGCCAAGGTTTTCCTTTTCCTGGTTGTGCCGCTGCTCTTCCTCGCTGCATTCGTCGAGGCCAACCTCACGCCCCAGATCGTCCTGTGGGCCTATGGAGGCTGATGCATGCCGGAGGTGATCGTCCTGGGCACCGCGGCGTCGGTGCCTGATGCCGAGCACGACACCCTGGCCCTGGCCCTGCGCGGCCCCGGTTGGGCCATCCTGGTCGACTGTGGGGGCAGCCCCCTCTATAAGCTGGCGCGCGCCGGAGTGAGCCGCGACCAGGTGCGCGCTGTCATCCTGACCCACTACCACGCCGACCACCTGTACGGCCTGCCCATCCTCGTCCAGGGGCTGTGGCTTGGCGGCCGGCAGGAGACGCTGCCCATCTACGGGCCGCAGCAGGCCCTGGAACGGGCACGCCGGCTGCTCGAGCTCTTTGAGCTGGACGAGCGGGCGGACATGTTCTCCCTGGAGTGGCACCCCGTGGCCCTGCGCGAGGGCCACCGTGTCGTGGAGATGGAAGGCGTGGCCATCAGCGCCAGTCCCGTCGACCACGCGGGCAACGACACCCTGGCCCTCCGCTTCGAGGATGTGGACACGGGCCGGGCCATTGTCTATTCGGCCGACACAGAGCCGGTGCAGGCGGTGGTGGCCCTGGCCACAGGCGCGGAGCTGCTGATCCACGAGGCAACGGGCGAGGACAGGGGTCACTCGACCCCCGAGCAGGCGGCGGAAGTGGCCCGTGAGGCGGGGGTGGCGCGCCTGGCGCTCATCCACTATCCCGTGCCCGGCACCGACCTGGACGCCTGGCTGGCGCGGGCGGCCGGCTTTGGCGGCGACGCTTTTCTGGCACAGGATGGCGACGTGTACCCGCTATAGGCGAAACGCGGGGACGCGGAGACACAAGGAGCACGGAGGATGCCGAGATTCGCATCCTCCTGCTGAGCGCAGCCTCCATCAAGCGCACGTTCGTCGGCGGCCACGGCCTCGGGCAGCAGCCGGGCTTTGAACTCGTCGTTGTTGCCCGCGTCGACGTTAAAGGCGGCCGGCACCCAGATCCACCCCGGATTGCCGTCGGGATTCGAGCCGTCTGGACCATAGCCGAGCTCGGCAACAATGCAACTGCCGCGGCACCCTTTCAGATGGTTCTTGCCAAATAGACAGAGCTGGGGTACAATGTCTGGCATGAAAGTCGGGTTACCGGCCGGAGGTCACCTCCAGCTCGTGTCCCCGGCGACTAGAGAGTGAGTGCCGTTGACTTTTCAAGCAGGCACGTGTCAGGCCCTGCCGAGATCAAGCCCGGCGGGGCTGGAGTTGGATGGACGAGCTGTCCTCTGAGGGTACCGACCCTCACCCGCAAAATCAAAGCGCGGTAGTTTGGCGACCAGGATCGAGCTAACGCTGAAGGGCGTAGGCTCTCTTGGTCGTTTTTGCGTTTGGCCCAAGGAGCAAACCCTTGAATTTGACAATCATCGTACTGGCCGCGGGGGCGGGCACCCGCATGAAATCGTCGTTGCCCAAGGTCCTCCACCCCCTGGCCGGCCGGCCCATGGTGGCCTATGTCCTCGACGTGGCCCGTGCACTTGAACCTGTGCAGTTGGTGGTTGTGACCGGGCATGGCGATGAGCAGGTGCGCCAGGCACTGGGCCCAGATCTGGCCTATGCCCGCCAGGAACAGAGGCTGGGCACGGGCCACGCCGTCCAACAGGCCGCGGCAGCAGCTGCCCGCCGGGCCGGTACGGTGCTGGTTGTCCATGGTGACACGCCCTTGATGCGGCCGGAAACGCTGCGCCGCATGCTCGAGGAGCACTGGGCGGCGGGTGCGGCCGTCACCCTCCTCACCTTTTGGCCTCAGAGCCCTGCCGGTTATGGGCGCATCATCCGTGAGGCAGGAACAGAGCGGGTGCTGGCCGTCGTCGAGGACGTGGCTGCGACTGCCGGGGAGCGGACCATCGGCGAGGTGAATAGTGGCATCCTCTGCTTCCGCGATGCCTGGCTGTGGCCCAATCTCGCGGCCCTGGAGCCCAGTCCGGCGGGCGAGTTCTTTCTCACCGGATTGGTGCAGATGGCAATCCGCCAGGGCGAAACCGTTGTGGCCTTGCCGGTGGCCGATGCCCTGGAGGTGATGGGTGTTGATCACCGGGCCAAGCTCGCTCGCGCTGAAGCCGAGCTGCGGCGGCGCATCAACGAGGACTGGATGCTGGCCGGGGTGACCCTCATCGACCCTGAGGCAACCTACATTGACGCCGGCGTCGAGATCGGCTCCGACACCGTCGTCTGGCCCAACACCCTCCTGCAGGGACAGACGCGGATCGGTGCCGGCTGCACCATTGGCCCTGGCGCAGTCATCCGCAGCTCGCGTATCGGCGACGGCTGCCGGGTCGAGCTTTCCGTACTGGAAGAGGCGGTCATGGATGACGGCAGCGAGATCGGTCCCTTTGGCCACATGCGCAAAGGCGGCCACCTGGCCCAGGGCGCGCACATGGGCAATTTTGGCGAGATCAAGAATGCGACCCTGGGGCCCGGGGCCAAGATGGGGCACTTTAGCTACCTGGGCGACGCCACCGTCGGCGCGAAGGCCAACATCGGCGCGGGAACCATTACCTGCAACTATGACGGCACGCGCAAGCACCGGACCGAAATCGGTGCAGGAGCGTTCATCGGCAGCGACACCATGCTGGTGGCGCCGGTGACCGTCGGCGAGGGCGCCAAGACGGGTGCCGGTTCCGTTGTCACCCGCGACGTGCCGCCCGGTGAGCTGGTCTTTGGCGTGCCCGCCCGCTCTGCTGCCCGGCCGCCAGAGGAGCAGGCCGGTGAGTCGGAGGTGAAGTAAGGTGACCCCTTTAGAGGTTCTCCTGCTGGCGGGCCTCGTCACGGTCAATGCCATCTTGAGCATGGCGCGCACGGCCCTCATTAATGTGCGCAAAGCGCGTCTGCGCCAGCTCGTCGAAGAGGGCGTCGCTTCGGCGCGCGTTGCCGAGACGTTGGCTGAGGATGCTAGCCGGCTCCTGGCAACCACCCAGCTGGGCCTGGTACTTACCAGCTCCTTTGTCAGCGCCGTGGTGGCCGTGACGACGACACCTCCCCTGGCCGCGGTGCTCGAACCCTGGCTTGGCACAGCCAGCTATCCCGTGGCGTTTGTGCTGGTCGTGTTCTTTGCCGCCTTGGTGATGCTGATCCTCGCTCAGCTCGTGCCCGAGTCCCTGGGGGTGCAACACAGTGAAAGGTTGGCGCTTGCTCTGGCGCGACCCCTCAGCCTGCTTTCGACCCTCGTCATGCCTCTCGTGCGCCTGGTGGTTTGGATCAGCAACGCGATTGCCCGGCTCTTTGGCACGGGGACGCGCAGCGAAATGCCGTTTGTGACGGAAGAAGAGATCAGGACCCTGGTCGATGCCGGCGAAGAAGAGGGTGTCCTCGAAGAAGAAGAAAAGGAGATGATCTACTCCATTTTTGACCTCGGCGACACCATGACCCGCGAGGTGATGGTGCCGCGCATCGACGTCGTAGCCCTTGACGTCAGTAGACCCTTTCTCGAGGCGCTGGAGACCATCATGCAGGCCGGCCACTCGCGCATCCCGGTCTTTGACGAGACCATCGACAACATCGAAGGGGTGCTGTATGCCAAGGATCTGCTGCCTTATTTGCGCGACGGCCACACCGACGTACCTCTCAAGAACCTGCTGCGCGACGCCTATTTCGTGCCCGAGACCAAGAGAGCCAGCGAGCTCCTGCCCGATCTCCAGCAGAGGCGGGTCCACGTGGCCATCGTCGTCGATGAGTACGGCAGCATGGCCGGCCTCGTGACCATCGAGGACCTGCTGGAAGAGATCGTGGGCGAAATCCAGGATGAGTATGACACCGAAGAGCCCTTTGTCGAGTTCGTGGACGAGAACGAGTACGTGTTCGATGCCCGGGTGGACCTGGACGATCTGAACCGCCTGATGGACGTCTCTCTGCCGACGGAAGACAACGATACCCTGGGTGGGTTCATCTACACCGAGTTGGGCAAGGTCCCGACGCCGGGTGACCACGTGGCCTACGGCGACATGGAGTTCCTCGTCGAGTCGGTGGCCGGCCGGCGCATTCGCAAAGTGCGCGTCCGCCGGCAGCCGCCCCCTTCGGCGCAGCAGCCAGAAAGGGAGGGGGACCTGCCCGGCGAGAAACAGGCGAACGGAAACGGCAACGGAAAGAGACGGTGGACAGCTTGAGTGAAAGTACGAGTGACCGTGAGCTGGTTGCCAGGGCGGCCGAGGCCCGGGAAAAGGCCTATGCGCCCTACTCCCAGTTTCCCGTGGGAGCGGCGCTGTTGGGCCGTTCGGGACGGATCTATACCGGGTGCAATGTCGAAAACGCGGCCTACCCTTTGACCAGCTGCGCCGAACGCACGGCGCTGACCAAGGCCGTGTCGGAGGGCGAGCGGAGTTTTGAGGCCATCGCCGTCGTGACCGAGACGGGAGCCACACCCTGTGGCGCCTGCCGGCAGATCCTCCGTGAGTTTGGTGGGCCCAGGGGTGAACTGCGTGTCCTTGTGGCCGACACCGAGGGCAATGTTCGGCCCTTCACCATTGCCCAGCTGCTGCCCGAGGCTTTTACTCCCGACCAGTTGGACTGATCTGGCCGGGATCGTTCGCTTCGCTCGGAAGGACGTTCCGGGGGGAGCGAAGGATGAACAGGCCAGGCCTAGAAGAGGGGA
>JBFYTF010000216.1:0-3066 GCA_041300865.1 Anaerolineae bacterium | reverse complement strand
GCCGAGTTCTGGCCGATGTGATAGTTGCCCGTGGCCTCGCCGAGAAAGGATGGCGCGCCGCTGATATAGCTGTCGCACACGGCCCCGTCTCCGCAACGGCTGCCGGCATGGTAGAAGAGGGTGGCATCCGCCTCGATCCCCTGGCCCCAGAACCCGGCCACGGTGTGAGAGGTGACGATGGTGTTGGTCAGCGACGCGATGCCACCGCTGCAGCGCACGGCGTATTCGCCGTTGCTCACCATGGTCCAATGCCGGGACACGAGCGTGCCGCCCGACACGTACACGCCTTCGGCCAGAGACTGGTTGCGGGCAATGATGTCGTTGACGCCCACAACGTGACCGCCGGCGATGACCATGCCTCCCCCGACCGTCCCGGGAGCCGAGTTCTGTTGGATGTCGTTCTTCTCCAGGGTAAGGTTGCCATCGTCGACGTACAACCCACCCCCGCCCTGTGGGCCGCTCGTGTTCTCCCGGATGCGGTTCGCGGCGAGGGTGATCTGGCTGCCGTTGGCCCAGGCGGCGACTCCCCCACCACTGGAAGTCGCCACGTTGCCCACGATGTCGTTGGCGAGCAGCATGGCAGAGCCGGCGCTAATGCCCACGCCGGCGCCGGACACCGCGCTGTTGTTCCGGATCAGGTTGTAGCTGGCGGTCAGGGTGGTCGGATACAGGCCGTCGACGCCGATGCCACCCCCGTTGCCGGCCGATTCATTGTCTTCGATGGTGTTGTGATCGACCACGGCTGTGCCACCCGCGACAAACAAACCCATGGGCGAGTTGCCGGCGATCGTGCTGCGCTCCACGGTGACGGTTGCTCCGTTGACGAACACCCCGCCCCCGTCCTCCGTCGAGGTGTTGTCCCTGACGGCGCTGTCCGAGACCAGCAGCGTGCCACCGCGCGCCCCGAGCCCCCCACCGTGGCGGGCGGATCTGTTGTTCAGAATTGTGCTCTGGCTGATGGTCAGCGCTCCGTTCTGCAGGAAGACACCACCACCTCCACCACCATACGTGCCCGTGGCGACGTTGGCCATGACCGTGCATTTGTGGAGCGTGACGTTGCCGGCAGCAACATACACCCCACCACCATCGGCGGTCGGTGCGGCGTTGCCGCGCTGCACTACCAAGCCCTCCAGCCAGATGGGGACGCTGCTGCTGGTATCGACCAGGATTCCTCGCCGGCTCAGCACGGTCTGGGCGTCCAATACCGTGGGCCGAGCATCTGGCTGGGACGTAAGCCAGTCGGAAGGGGCATAGCCACCGATGACCGTGATGCCCTTGCTGATGTACACCACCTGGAAGCCGTTGCGCGTATACACGCCCTCGGCGACCTTGACCGTATCGCCTTCGTGGGCGGCAGTCACGGCACTCTGGATGTCGGCATAGCACGGCTCAACCCCGCCGCACAGGCCACCGGGTGCAACATAGAGCACACTACTCTCCGCCTGGGCCGACGAGCTCACGAGGAGCAGAACCCCGGCGAGCAGCCCCGCGCAGAGGGCCAGCGAAAAGCGTCCTTGCTTGTCCATGTGAACCTCTCATCGTCTGTCTTGCGTCCCACGGGGGCCCCTGTTCCCCGCGCACGTGGGCCGAGCTCGTTGTGCGCTGGTCGGCCCCGGCACAACGGCACCGGCAGCCGCAAAGCCCGCCCCGGTACGCGGGCGGGCTCGTGCGACACGCGCAGCGTGTTCATCTCTTGGCGCCCGCAGTGCGCCGGGTTCACGCCTTCGGCTGGGCTGGAGCCGCGAAGTTGGTGCGGGCACTATTATACCATTTGGAAGACCGGTGTGCAACCCGGAGCCGGCGCGCTTACAGGCGTGAAGCAGCCCACCAAGGCCGCCTGCACACTCCTGCATGCTTGTCCAGACCTATCTGCCCGCGCCTACTCGCCCGATGTCCATCCGTTATGCTCCCAACGCAATCCTCCTCCTTTTTCAACCAATTCCAGCGTCCGCTATCCCGTTCTTGCTCTATCATGAGACGGGATTTCCAGGCGCAGCCCTCATTTCACCGGCTGCCGCCCGCGGAGCATAGCCTGTCCCGTGAAAAGAAGAATTCGCCTCAGCTCGCGCTCGCATTAAGAATGCGTTAAAAGATGGAAAAAACCTCTACAAGGTATTGACAACCCCGTCTCGATGTGCTATACTCGCACTATCAAACCAACTCGTAAGGAGGATCTGAAAGATGAAACGCTTGTTCCTGCTAGTAACTGTCCTGGCCCTCACGTTGGGCGTCAGCAGTGCTGCCTTGGCCGCGGACGGCCAGGCCAGGGTCCGTGTCGTACACGCGTCGCCCGACGCCCCGGCGGTGGACGTCTGGGTCAATGGCAGTGTCGCCTTTAGCAACGCGCCCTACAAGGGCATCACCGACTATGCCAGCCTGGCCCCGGCTTCCTACCAGGTGCAGGTCAAGCCCACCGGCGCCAGCACCCCTGCGGTCATCAGCGCCACACTTGACCTGGCAGCTGACACCGATTACTCTGTCGTGGCTGTTGGCCAGTTGGCGAACATCGAGCCCCTGGTCCTGGTCGACAACAACGCTCTGCCCGCGGCCGGCAAGGCGCACGTGCGCTTCGTGCACGCCTCGCCTGATGCCCCGGCAGTCGACATCGCGGTGAAGGGTGGCCCGGTCCTCTTCTCCAACATCCCCTTCAAGGGCGTGGGTGACTACCTGCCCGTGGATGCCGGGACGTATGACCTCGAAGTGCGGCTCGCCGGCACAGACACGGTCGCCCTGGAAGTGCCAGGTCTGGCCCTCGAAAACCAGGTGGTCTACACCGTCTTTGCCATGGGACTGGCCGGTGATGGCACGCTGACGGCAGTCCCGAGTGTGGATGCCAGGCCTGCGCCCACCACCCTGCCGACCACCGGTGGCGGGCTGGTGAACCCGTGGCTCATCGCCCTCGTGGCGGGCGGCGCGGCCCTCATGATCGGCAGCCTGGCCCTGCAGCGCCGGGCGGTCAAGGTCGACGCCGAGAAGTAACGGAGCTTCAGGACGACCATCGAGGGGGCCCTGCCTGGCGGCAGGGCCCCCTCACGTTATCAGGCAGACAAGAGGCCGCCGGTATAC
>JBFYTF010000210.1:0-3797 GCA_041300865.1 Anaerolineae bacterium | reverse complement strand
GCTCAGCTCGACGCCCACCCACTGACCGAAGGTTGGCGAACCTACCCGGATATCGACCGCGACATCCCAGACCGCGCCTCGCATGACCCTGACGAGCTTCACCTGCGCCGCAGGCGGAAGTTGAAAGTGCAGCCCCCGCACCGTTCCGCGATACGATTTTGAATGGTTGTCCTGCACGTACACGGTGTCGATGCCCTGCTGATGCCACAAGTCCTGGTTGTAGCTTTCGAGGAAGAACCCTCTCGGGTCGCTGTGCACGCGCGGCGTGAAGATGAGCACGCCCGGAATCGCCGTAGTTTCGAACATATACCTATTCTCCGTGGAGTCGACGTCATTCTAACTGCAGGGTGGCGGAGTGTCAATCGTTCTGCAAAGCAGGGATAGCGCAGTAAGTCGCGGCTAAAAACTCAACCCAAAAAGATACCTCTTGTTGTACGGTAAGAATACCGATTCGAGCCCGAAAACAGGAGGTATTTCATGTCCAGTGTACACCGTCCGGCCCTGGCAGGGCCAACCGTGTTCGGCTGTGCGCAGGCCGGCTGTCCGGCCTGCCTGGAGCGGGTGCTGCGCAGACACCAGGGTCTGGTCCACTGGGTAATCCGGCAGACGTGCCGCGGCGACCTGACTTACGAGGAACTGCTGCACGAGGGCCAGATTGCCTTATGGCAAGCGATCCTGCACTACGATCCGGGTCGTCAGGTCGCCTTCTCGACTTACGCGGTGACCGTCATCCGGCACCGGCTGTGGACGGCCGTCGCCAAAGCCCAACGTCTGCAGGGCTGGTCGCCGCCGGCAGCGCCGGTCGATCCGGCTGCGGCAGCCGAGATGGCCTGGCAACGGCGGGCGGTGCGGGCCGCGTTGGCCGAGATGCTGGCTGGTCTGCCAGAAAAGCGTTACCACACGATCGTGGCGGCTTACGGGTTGGACGGCCAACCGCCCCTGAGCTTGGCGGCGATTGGCCGCATCTACGGTGTCAGCCGGGAACGCGTCCGCCAGTGGCGTAACGATGCCCTGGTACTCTTGCGCCTGCCCGCCCTGTCCGGTCGGTTGCGCCGTTTGTGCGAGCAAAACGACCGGGCCGCCTACCAACGGGCGCACGCCCTGAATCAAGTCTGGCGGCGGCGCCGGCGGCGCGGAGGCTGACATGAGCAGCCTCTGGGTGCCTGCCGCCACTGCCGAGCAGGTGCTCGGCGAGACCCGCCTGCCCGCCAGTCCGTTTCACCGTCTGGTTAGCATGACCCGCCGCCTGCTGGGCGCCACGCGGGACATCCCGGCCGCCGAACGCCGGCTCTTGACGCCCTACTTTGTTGAAACGTTTGACTGGC
The DNA here is from genome assembly GCA_041300865.1 of Anaerolineae bacterium. Taxonomy (GTDB): domain Bacteria; phylum Chloroflexota; class Anaerolineae; order JAAYZQ01; family JAAYZQ01; genus JAAYZQ01. The sequence goes on along the minus strand of JBFYTF010000210.1, from coordinate 2,472 downwards.
CCGCCGTGCGTCCGCTCTTGCCGCTGCGCCTGGTTGTGGCACCGACCCAGCCTGCCCGCGGTGCTGACCGGCCGCCCGTCGTGCCGGACTGGCAACCGCGCTATTGTCGCTCCTACTACCAGTGGCTGCCACCTGCTGATATTCGCTCGGCCCACGACCTCTTGGGCCTGGATGATTTCGACCTGATCCTGCGCCTCTACGATTTCACGGCCTGGCGGCCGATCCTGGGTCAGCGTTTCGCCAGTCATCTGGGACCGCCACCCTTCGACCCGGTTAGCCTGGGGCTGGCCTGGTGGCTGGCGCTCTGGCACGGCTGGGACTGGCCCAAGCTGCTCACGGAGCTCCATTCCACCGAGCGCGGCCAGGGTTATCGGCGGCGGCTGGGCTTCCGGGGGGACGATCTGCCCGCCGAATCCACCGTGCGCACGGCCCTGAACGACACCACCCCGGCCTGGTTAGTGCAATGTGCCGACAGCCTGGCGCTCAGCTTGATGGCTAACGGCCTCATCCCGCGGCACGCGACCTTCCCCGGTGACCCACCCGAGCGCGGTGTCAGCCTGGCCATGGATAGCCGCCTGCTGCAAGCCCGCTCGCGCCTGCGCTGTCGCCAGATGAACGCCATCTGCTTCCTGCCGCGGGAACAGCGCACCTGTGCCGCCCAAGCCAAGGGCAAGCCGGGTTGCGCCTGTGCTACCGCCGCCTGTCAGGAGCAGTGCCGGCAGGCCACGCCCCGCGACCCTGAGGCTGCTTATGTGCACTACGCCGGCTCCAACCAACCCCAGAAACCCCAAGTGACGCCAGGCCCGGCCGCCGACCTGGCCGGCCGCAGCCGGGGCAAGGAGGTCTTTGGCTACAAAGACAAAACCTTCGCCATCCTCGACGACCGCCTCTTCACCTATTGGCCCCTGGTCGGCCCTTTCGCCGCCGCCAACCGCAACGACCATCTGCAAACGATCCCCGGCCTGGATAACCTGCGCCGCCGCTTCCCCGCGCTTAAGATCGGCGAACTCACCGCTGATGCCGGGGAAGGCTACGACGAGATCCTGGCCTACGTCTACGACAAACTGCAGGCCTTGCGCTTGATCGACCCCCGGGCCGCCCCCGCGGATGCTGATCCGCTGACGTGTCTGCAGCGCGGCTACGATGCGCAGGGCGTACCGCTGTGTGCGCATGGCTACCGCCTGGCCTTCAATGGCCACGATTACACCCGCCACGATGCCAAGTGGGTCTGCCGCCAACTGTGCCGCCGGCAGCTCCGCCCCGCTGTCGCGCCGCCCGGCCCCGCCGCCGCCCCACCGGCTAATGAAACATCCCCGCTCGCCCAAGACCCGGCGATCCGCCTCTGTCCCTTCCGGGACGCGGCCCATCCGCTGGGCCAGGTCGTGCGGGTCGGGCGCACCCTGCCGGATGGCTCCCTCCGCCTGGCACGCGATCTGCCGGTCGACTCACCTTCTTACGCTTTGCGTCAGGGTCGCCAGAGCTACGCCGAGAGCCGCAATGCCAGCCAGAAGCGCCGCCATCTCGAACGCTCGCCCTGGTTTGGCCTACCCAACAGCGCCAAAGCCGCCTGCCTGGGCGACATCTTGACCCTGGCCCTCAATCTCCCCCGCTTCGTGCGCGAGGCCACCACTGTCCAGGCCCGCGCCCTTACCGCGGCCACCTGACCCGGGGCAGCTCAGCCACCGGCTGGGCTGCCCCGCACCTAACCGCTTACCGTTCACCTTGGCCGTCGCGGCGGCGACGACTGTCTACTGTCACGCGCCCCACAACCGCCTGCGGTCCTTCCCGCCGCCGCTCCAAGCCACTACCCGCCCCCTCCAACGCCCAATCGCCGGCTGCTCCTGCCCGTCACTCACCCTGAACCCGCCCGATCTGGAGGACTTGCTGCGCCGCCGCCACCCGCCAGGGGCCAATTTTCGCTTTGTCAACTCGCTCAACCCATCCCCGCGGCAGACCCTTCTATGTCAGTCCAGTGCCTCGCCGACTTATTGCGTTCTCCCTCAGCAAAAACCTGTTGACAGTTCTCCCTGCAGTGGTATAATAAGGATGCAGGCTAGGGGCGCGTCCGGTTGTCCGGCCGACTCCCCGCACCGCACTGACCTCGCTTCACATCCGCATCGCAGCCACTCCGCCAAGGGACCCCCGGCAACCGGGCCCGGCGTATCCCGCCGCTGTGTCCCTTGCCTGTGGGGAGGCTCATATGACGGAGGCCCCTCAGTTCGACTTCGTCATCATCGGCAGCGGTTTTGGCGGCTCGGTGGCTGCGCTGCGGCTTACCGAGAAGGGCTATCGCGTCCTCGTCCTCGAGAAGGGCAGGCAAGTCGCCGACGCGGACTTCGCGGCCAGCAGCTGGGACCTCAGGCGCTGGCTCTGGTTGCCAGCCTTCGGCTGTCATGGACCCTTCAAGATCACCCCGTTTCAGCACGTCGTGGTCACCTCCGGCGTCGGCGTGGGCGGCGGGTCACTCATCTA
>JBFYTF010000426.1:0-3213 GCA_041300865.1 Anaerolineae bacterium | reverse complement strand
AGCACATCGTCCAGGCTCGACCGCGCCTCGATGCCCGTCCCCGCGGCCTGCTCCGGTGCGCAGTAAGGGTCGTAGTACAGGACCCTCATGCCAAAACCGGAGGCACGGCGGGCGACGGCCCGCCCAATTCGTCCCAAGCCCACCAGGCCCAGCGTCGCGCCATGGATGTCGTAACCGAGTAGCAGCATCGGTCCCCAGGTGCGCCATTTTCCTGCACGCACATAGTCCGCACCCTCGACCACGCGCCTGGCCGCCGCCATGAGCAGTGCAAAGGCCAGATCGGCTGTTGTTTCGGTCAGCACGCCAGGCGTGTTGCCGACCGGAATCCCTCGGTCCGTGGCTGCCGGTACCTCGACGTTGTCGTAGCCCACGGCATAGTTGCTGATCACCCGCAGTCCTGGCCCAGCAGTGTCCATCAGCTCTCCATCGACGCGATCGGTGAGCAGGCAAAGCAGCCCGTCCACGCCACGGGCCTTTTCCAGTAGCACGTGACGTGGCGGCGGCAGCTCCTCGAGCCAGATCTCAGCAGCGCAGGCCTCGCGGACTAACGCCAATCCCCCTTCGGGAATGACACGCGTGACAAGAACCTTGTATTCCTCCATTTTGTCCTCCGTCAAAACCATGTTCGATCACCTGCCACCCGCTCGTGCCCAGCTCACTGGCAGCAGCCCAAGTCACTCCCTAGCAGCCGAGGGCAGTCAAATACTGCCGAGCAGTTTGAGCCCACATACGGGTCAACTGCGTGGACAGAAGCAAGACCCCATCGTCAAGCATCTTTTGTGCTGCTGCAGCATCCTCCGGCTCACCGATACGGACTTTTCCAGCGCCCTTTACTACCCTCACGCCCTCCTGCAGGGCTTCCTGTACCTCTGGATGCTCAGGCTGTCCAGGGTGCCCCATAGATAGGGCGAGGTCACCCGGGCCAAAGTGGATTGCGTCCACGCCTGGGACCTGGACAATCTCTGCCAGGTTCTTCATGCCCTCGACCTCCTCGACCCAAATGGCCACCAAGACCTCCCGGTTGGAGCGGGCAAAGTAGTTGCTCGCCGGCTCGACGACGCCATAGGCCGACGAGCGGCTGGAGCCAGCATCACACCCGCGCTGGCCCAGGGGGGCGTAGCGGGCGTAGCGGACTACCGCCTCTGCCTGCTCGGCCGTGTTGATGTGTGGCACGGCCACCCCCAGCACCCCGGTTTCCAGGTACTTGGCGATGAGCGAGTGATCCAGCTTGGGCACACGGACGATGGACGACATGCCGTGGGCATCGCAAGCACGTGCAATGGCCTGGCACTCGGGCCAGCCGATGGGCCCATGTTCGGCGTCGATGAATATCCATTCAAAACCCAGCCACCCGCACAGGTCGACCAGCTCCGGCGATGGAAAGCCAAGTGCAGCACCAATGGCCGGTTCGCCCCTCAAAACCTTTTCCTTGACGTGATTGTGTCTCATCTTTCCTCTCTGGCATTGAGATTGATTGCAGATCTCACACACCCCCAAAGGCCGCCAGGCCACCGTCCACCACGACGGTCGTCCCGTGCACAAAAGGGGCAACGTCCGACAGCAGCAGCAGAGCCGGCCCGACTAGGTCTTCCGGCTGGCCGAAGCGTGCCATCGGCGTGTGGGCTACGATCCGCCGCCCACGCTCGGTCAGTTTGCCGCTCTCCTCCTCGGTCAACAGGAAGCGGTTCTGTTCGGTCAAGAAGAATCCCGGAACCAGGGCATTGACCCGAATGTCGGTCGTGTACTCCTGGGCGATGTGGACGGCCAGCCATTGCGTAAAGTTGACCACGGCCGCCTTGGCCGCCGAGTACGCAGCGCTGCGTGTGAGGGGACGGTATGCGCCCATGGACGCAATGTTCAAGATGTTGCCTCTGCCTTCCCGCACCATGGTCCGGCCAAAGACCTGGCAGGCAAGAAAAGTCCCCATAAAGTTGAGGTCAAAAACCCAGCGCACTGCGTCCTCAGGCAGGTCAAAGAACGAGAGAGATTGGCTGGTCGTGGCCTCTTTCTTCGCACCGCCGGCACCGTTGACCAGGATGTCGATCCGGCCATGGGCGTCGAGCACCTGGTCGGCCACCCGCTGCAGCGACTCTTTAGACATCACGTCCCCCTGCAGTGCGATGGCCTGACCTCCCTGGGTCACAATCTCCTGCGCAACCGACTCGGCCCTGGCCATGTTGGCATGCCCTAGAACAGCGACGATGGCGCCTTGCTGGCCCAGGGCTCGCGCCAGTTCGCCGCACAGCACCCCGCTGGCCCCGGTGATCACTGCCACTCTGCCGCTGAAATCAAAAGGCTTGTTCAGATCCATCGGCTGCTGCTTCTCCAACCGCCGTGGCCCGGCGGACCCGACAGGCTGCACACAACCTGCCGGGTCCGTCTACGCCGCCCGCGGCAACCATTGCTTATTGCAGCACCATCACCTTCACATCCTGCAACGTCTCTGCCCGGTGGATCGCCTCGATCGACTGGTCCAGGCTGTAGCGCGCCGTCACAAGCGGCGAGATGTCGATCCTCTTGGCCGCCAGAAGCCGGATGGCATAGGGAAAGATCCCCCCGGAATGGCCCACTGAGCCATGGATATGCAGCCGCTGCCACTGCATTTTGAGCACCGACACTGGAACCCTCTCGGCTCCCATCCCGGCCTGCATTATCTTGCCGTTGGGCGCCAGCACCTCTTCGAACACCGGGTACGTCTTGGGGCCAGCTGCCGCCGCCTCGACGGCGAACGTGACACCGTCGCCTCTCGTCTCTTCCATAATGATGTCCGCGGGTAGAGTGCCCTCCTTCTCTGCACCGATCGGATCGAAGGCAAAATCCGCGCCAATCTGCATGGCCATCTGGCGCCGGGGGGCCGATGGCTCCATGACGATTACCTTGGCCGCTCCTGACGCCCGCGCCAGGGCGATCGCCATCATCCCAACTGGACCGCACCCTGCTATCACTACGTTGCTCCCCGGCAGGAATCCGCCCGCCGAAATGAACATCCCATTGTACGCCACACAGCAAGGCTCGACCATCGCCCCGATCTCGCAGGCCCTGGCCTCATCCCCATACGCCTCAGCAATAGCGTTGATCTTCCAGCAATGCTTTTCAGGCGCCACCACAAAGTTGGCGAACGCCCCCTGCACTGTAAACCCGATCTCTTCCAGGTTTGTGCACTGGTCAAAGAGCCCGCTCCGGCATGCCGTGCAGCGCCCGCACCACTGCATC
>JBFYTF010000425.1:0-2752 GCA_041300865.1 Anaerolineae bacterium | reverse complement strand
GATATTGGTCGTAGGTTTGGTTCATCTGATAGCGGACGGCTGTCCGGTCGAGCCACCAGCGGATCACGTCGTTCGTGTCGTGCCCGTAAGCGCGGCATCCGTCCAGCAGGTAGACGTTCGCGGCCATGGTCGTGATGAGCCGGCCGGTGGACTTCTCAAAGACGTAGGCATCGCCCCCGGACTCGACCGCCAGGAGGAGCTCGTGGTCATGCGAGAGGGTCGTCAGCTCCAGGCTCACGCCGAGATCCGTAGTCCACAGCCTCGACCCGTCCACAAGGGAGAAACAGTGAAGCTGCCCGTAGGCTGTGCCGGCGACGACCTCTTCGCGGTCAGTGGCGGCGTAGAGAAAGCGCCCGTCACACGAGAGGGCGTTGAAAGTAGGCGTGGAGCTCCACCCGGGATCCACCTCCCATGTCGCCGTCAGCGCGGGCAGCGAGATACAGCGCAAGAAGTCGCCGCCGGTTCCTGCCGCATGGCTGCCGATGTAGAGCGAGTTGCCTTGGATGCTCAGGGCGTAGATGTCGGCGCCATGGTCGTAAGAGCCCGCATAGCCCTTTACGCCCGCCGAGGTGTGCGAGTAGACGTGTACGACCTGTACGTCGCCTACATCCATGAGGGCGATCCAGCGCCCACACGCCACGATGTTGATCGGGTAGGTCCCGGTGTGATCGTTCCACGTCGCGTAGGTCGAGCCGTCTGCGGGGTCCAGGAGTCGGATGCCGTTGACTCCAGAGTCGCCCACGTAGACATAGCGCCCATCGCAGGCGAGCCACTGGAACGCCGTCGTAGCGTCGTAGTGCCACACCTCCGTAGCGGGCGAGGTACAGCGGGCGCAGTAAAGCCGTGTCCCTTGGTTGTAGTAGACGTTCCTGCCGTCTGTTGCGACGAGGTTGATGGCGACGGCCCCACCGGCTCCCTGCGTGGAGTAATTCTGGGCCCAAGGCTGCGAGGCGGCGGCCTGCTTCACGTAATCGAAACGCTCGGGCCAGGCGATGCCTGCCGTCACGGCATCGTTGATCTCGTCGAATTCGCGGTGCGCGAAAGAGGCGAGCCAGGCGATGTAACGGGAAACCTCCCTCAGAAGCCAGTTCTTGTGCTGGCTCGCCGGGATCTCGTTCGGCGCGTACCCGACGACCTTCTTGGCTCCGGGATCGGTGGAGGTGTACTCTGCCGGTCCCTCGGCCCATGTGACGTTGGTGGCGGGTTTTGCGTTGAGCTCACTCATGGGCTAATTCCCCTCGCTCCCGATGATGCTGCCGAGCTTGCCCACGTCGTACCCGGGGCCAACGTCGTAGCGGAATGCCTCGCCGATGTCGCTGCCCTCTGTCAGCCGCCATGACACGCCGCCAGATGCGCTGCGGGTAATCAGATCGGCCGCGCGGGCCGCGTGCCCGGCTCCCATGGGCGAGTCGGTCTCGTACTCCAGATCGACGTTCATGGGCCCGTCGTAGATATAGCGCACAGGCACGCCAACACACCCGGCAGCCACAGCGGCCATGGTATCGGGGTGCCCGTGCGAGACATTCGCCGCAATGGCCACGCCAAGCAAGCTGCGGTATTCGTCGTCAGTGGAGTCCAGCCGATCGAGCTGGACGATCTTCCCGTAGCGGTCGAGGATGACGCCAACGGCGTTCGTCAACAGTCGCTTGGACAGCACGTCCCAGGCCACGTCTTCGAGCACCTGGATTTGATCGCCGACGATCTCCACAAGCTTGCGGAGGCGCGGGCTGTCATCGTACTGGGAGAGCACGAAGGCCAGTGCGCGGGCGGCATGGTCGGTGATCTTGATCATGAGGTCACCGTGATCCTGGATGCGTCATGGTCGGATATCTGGGTGATGGTCATGGCCAGTGCGGTGGTGTTCACCGGCGGGGTGACCGTATCGACCAGAACCACAGCGTGCAGCACCCCTGGTACCGCGTCGTAAATCGCATCGATGGCCCCGATGGGCAGCACGTAGTCCCCGACGCTGAGGGAATTGCCGTAGGCCAGCACAGCGGCCTCGACCAGATCGTCGCCGTTGGCTGGATACTCGGCGCCCTTCGTGATCGTGATGTCCCAGTAGATATTGACCGCTGAAGCGTAGGACCAGCGGACGGTCTCCTCATAGCCCTGGGCATTCGTCACGACGTACAACTGTGTCCCCTGGCTGTAGAGACCACCTCCTATGTGGTCCCAGATCGCGCGAGCCACCAGGAGCGGGTCAACGGTGTTGGGATGCACGATGCTCAAACGGGCACGCGGGTAGACACCATAGGCGTCTGTGGCGTCGGTGCGGTTCGAGATCACCGTGGACGCCGTGACGCCATCGACGCGATCTAGGGCCGCCTTGGCCGCCTGGTCTGTGGTCGATCCGGCTGCTGAAATCGTCGTCTCTCGACGCAGGCGCAGTGCGGCGTCGGTCTCTTCGATGGTGCCGGCTACGGCGTCGGCCGCGTTGGTCACCGTCGCCCATCCGGCTACGGCGTCAACGATGGTGTCCACGTCTCCGGCTGCGGCCTCAAGGATTCCGGTTTCGGTGGCCGTGGCAGTCACGTCCACTGTCCCGCCGCCGCCGATCGTCGCGTCGGAGTCGTGCTCGAAGATCACCCCGCCGGGCACGCGCGAGCGCTTACCGGCGGCGACCACTGTGGCGGGGGTGCCGCCTAGCGTCAGGGTGACGGTGCTCTTGGTGGCCGCAATCCGGGTGAGGCCGAGGAGCCGACACAGATTCTCCAGGGCCACGCCCTCAGCAGTGTCCGGATCCCAGGAA
>JBFYTF010000158.1:0-7801 GCA_041300865.1 Anaerolineae bacterium | reverse complement strand
CCGGTCAGGTCGCGCATCACTTGCCAGCGGATCGATGGGTCAGAATCAAGCAGCCAGCGCATGACCGATCTCTGTAGTTCTGGCACTTGCCGTTTGGGTGGAGTGGTTGCCATCTGCTGGTTCCTCCTTACTTTGGTCAGAAGACGCTGTTGATGGCCTTACGGCCTCGAGCTGAGCCGACTGGCAAGCCCAAGGCTACTATCGCATGGACGTTTAGGACGCGGGCTGGCCGGGTCGGCTTCATTGGACCGTTGCACGGCAACTCTGATCGTCGGCTTGACCTCCGTCTTCCTATGCGGCACGTCGATAGCGCATGAACATGACCCCTGTCGGCAGCGATGACGCCTCGACGAGCGTCAAGTTGATACGGTTTCCTTCCGGATACAACCGCTTGCCACTGCCGAGCACGACGGGATAGACATGCAGATTGTATTCATCTACCAAATCACTTTGTGCCAGCGCCTGGATCAGGACGCTGCTGCCGTCAATAAGGATGTTCTTGCCAGGCTGTTGCTTGAGCTGGCGTACGACTTTAACTACGTTGTCGCGAATCAAGGTGGAATTGCGCCAGGCCGAGGCCGATTGCAGCGTGGTGGACACCACATACTTGCGGATGTTGTTCAACGCATCGCCGAATGGGTCGCCCGGCGCCATCGGTTCAAACGCGCCGCCGTGGATTTGCCAGGTCTTGCGCCCCAGCAAGACCGCATCAGCCCGGGCCATCGCCTGAAGGAAGCGCGCCCCGATGTCATCATGCCAATACGGCTGTGTCCAGCCGCCATGCGTAAAGCCGCCCTCGGTGTCTTCATCCGCACCTCCTGGCGCCTGGATCACACCATCCAGCGTGATGAATTCATGAACGATGAGTTCTCTCATGGTCCCTCCCTTACGAACAGAATAGTTGCCGCCGCGATTCTTGGTGTGGGTCAAACCTCCTTCAGGTCGATATTCGGCCCCGGAGAATTGGCTGTTCAACATATGGTCGTCTAGGGAGGGCCAAATTCGACAACGTACCTCGCCGAACTCGAAAAAAGCGGTATTCGCCCCGTTCAATCCGGCAAGAATGCCAGCGGTCGCGTCTGTGAGGTCGGGGCGGATCAAGCTCTCGGGTAGCGAGGAAACCAGCGCGGAACGGTCCGAGGGCACGGCCGTAGTTCTCGCCGAAGCTGCGAGGCAACGCTGGCCTCCTCAACCAATCCAGAGCCTGCCTGACTGCGGGCCAGGCGAATGCTTGGGGTCGAGTGCCGCTCCTGGTGATGATGGAAAGAGGCACGCCACCGCCCAGGACGGGGCGAGTGCGAGACCGGTCCTCAGCTCGCCGCTTTCTTCACGAGCGCGCCAATCTCTGCCTCTGCGGCGGCAGTCAACTCCTTCAGCGCGAAGGAGGTCGGCCACATGGCGCCTTCGTCGAGGTTTGCCGCGTCATTGAAGCCGAACGTCGCATACCTCGCGTTGAACTTTTGCGCGCTTTGGAAGAAGCAGACGACCTTCCCGTCCTTGGCATACGCAGGCATCCCATACCAGGTCTTCGGCGAGAGGCTTGGCGCGTTGGCCTTGATGATCTCATGGAGCCGCTCGGCCATGGCGCGATCGGAACCCTGCATCTCGGCGATCTTGGCGAGCACGGCGCTTTCCCCCGCCGCCTTGTCCTTGTTTACGCGCGCTTCCGCCTTCAGCTCTTGGGCGCGCTCCTTCATCGCAGCTCGTTCCTCGTCTGTGAATCCCTTGGACTGCTTGCCGGTCGCGGTGCTGCTGTTGGCGGACTTTTGTGTGTCCTTGTTTGCGCTCATAGAAACCTCCTCATACTGATCTGGGTTGGAAACCCCGTCGCAGTTCCAGTGCAGACCCGCGCTACGTTAACAAGCGCCGCCCAGCAATTGAGTAAACCAAACCCATCTCGGCCAGTTTACTGGGTTCCTACACTGAATAGCTGCGGCAGACTTTTCGTGGAAAGTGTCAGTCCCAAGACTTTTCAGGATCCTCCAGGCGACCCCACGTAGACAGGGTCCCGCGCCTGTCAAAGTGAGTCCGAGTATATACCCAGCCCGAGACTTTGTCAAGTTAATATCATGTAAATAGTATCAACAATGCTCCTTTTGTTCCAGGCCTGTCCGAGCTGCGATCAGAGGGGTTCGGCCATGGCCAATCTCAATGCTAAAATCGATGCAGCAGAAAAAGATCTCGTATCAGCCGGAGAAGACATCAGGGGAAAACAACCAGCTCCCGCATCAGTTTTGTGTGCAGCGTCGACAACAACCCCATCGCCCTGCATAAAAGCTACGCTAGCAAGATCCTAGAGGGATGCTTGAGGGGCTAGACCTCCCGAGCTCGTACAAGTTCCTGAGGAAGAGGCTCATCCTGCAGCCAAGCTCGAACCATCCGAAGATGTAAATCCGGAGCTTCCGCCAACCACCCATGTCCCATGCGGGGCGCGATCCGGCTCTCAGCGTTTGGCAGCCGTTGAGCGAGTAAGGCCTGCGATTGCCTTACCGGTTCCGGCTCTCTTTCTCCAGCCACAAACAGTACCCGACTCGCTACATTCTCAAATCCCGGCGGAACCCGCAACGTATTTGCTTGAACAAACGAGCGGGTAAACGATGAGGGTGACATCGAGAGCATTCCCCGTCTAAAATCCTCGTAGTCGTCAGAAGGGATCTTGATCATGCCCGAAATTGTGCGGATGACAAGGTCTGTGTGCATGAAAGGCTGCAGGAGGCGTAGCCCCACTCTCATGAAGGGTACGCCCGGCAACGGCTGGACACCAGCTCCGTCAATGATTGCGTGGTCCACAAGATGTGGGGCGAGTCCAAGCATGACCATCGCCAGGCTCCCTCCGAGAGACAACCCAACAACATTCACGCGCTCTACAGGAGTACGCTCTTGGACGAGATTGAGAATCTGCTCGGCGGTTGAAGCCAAGGATTCCCACTCCAAATGACGACTGCGACCAAAACCTGGGAAGTCAGGGGCCATGCAATGGTAATCTGCCAGCTGCGTCATGTGTGAATTCCACATTGTGCCATTGGCCCCATTGCCGTGGAGGAAGACTATTGCTGGGGTCCCTGGCGTGCCAGTCTCATGAACGAACATCGTTTCCTCTGTCAATTCCTCATTGGACGCCGCCTAACGGACTCGAGATGAGCCGCCCGGCCAGCGCGTCGAACCTGCCTCAAAAAGGCTGCGTCACAGCTGGCCGGGCCGGCTCCACGAGTCCTTGGGTGCTTCTACTCTAAGGGTTGGCTTGCCCGGTGATGTTCACCATCCAATTCACGCCGAATCGATCGATACACATCCCGAATGTGTCACTCCAGGGTGCCTTCTCCAGGGGCATAGTGACCTCGCCGCCCGTCGAAAGCTTCTCGAAATAAGACCTCAGTTCTTTCTCGTTGTCCCCGCTGAGCGACATGCTGATGTTCGCGCCGGGACGGTACTCCATCTCGTTCGGTGTGTCGGCAGCCATGAAAGTGATGCCGTTTTCGGCTTCCAGCATGGCATGCATGAGCTTGTCATCTTCGCTCGGGTCTTCCGAGGCGTGGAACTCTTGGAACGTATTCATTGTCAGCTTCCCGCCAAAGACTGACCGATAGAATTCCATCGCCTGGCGGGCGTTGTCCCTGAAGCTCAGGTAAGGATTGAGTTTGGTTTGCATTGTTCCTCCATCAGTATGGGCGTCAAACGAAGCCGCCTGGCCGCTGCGGGCTGAGCGGCGCCGCTGATCTATTACAGATGCCCCCCGTCCCGCAGGCGCCGTCCACTGCAGCGAGTTGTCGGGCGGCCAGAAGGTCGACTAAGCCTCGTCAAACGCTCTCCGGAGATCGGTGATGACGATCTTTTTCATTTTGAGCATTGCGTTCGTGGCAGCCATAGACTTCTTCCTGTTTGGGCTGCCGAGGAGGTCGCCCATTTGCTTGGGGACGATTTGCCAAGACAGCCCGTATTTGTCCTTGAGCCAACCGCATGCCTCAGCCTCTGGAACCGCGGACAGCCTGGTCCAGAAATAGTCGACCTCGTCTTGGTCCTCGCACTCCACGTAAAACGACACGGCCTCATTGAACTTATAGAGCGGACCTCCGTCCAATGCCATGAATCGTTGGCCGCTGAGCTCAAAGATGGCGGTGAGTACCTTGCCCTCCATCTCTTCCGCCCCAGGAACCTCCATCCCTTTTTCATAGCGCGTGATGCTAATGATCCTGGAATCGCGTCTCTTTTGGGGAGAGCCGTTGAAGACAGAGATGTAGAAGTTGACAGCTTCTTCGGTTTCCTTGTCGAACCACAGCGACGGCACGATCGGCTGAATATCGCTCATCTTGCTGACCTCCTCATTGCTAACCTACCCCTGGAGTGGCGTGGCCGCCTAACATTCGAGCAGACCGAACGATTTCGGCCTACTGACCGGCTTCCTAAACTGAATAGGTTCGATATAGACTCTTCGTGGCAAGTGTCATTCCCAAGACTCCTCAGGTATGCTCCGGCCGACTGCACATGAACAGGTTCCGCGCCAGTCAAAGTCAGTCTGAGTATACATCCAGCCAGATGCTTTGTCAAATTAATATCATGTGAATAGTATAAAGTGCTGCTTTTTTTGCTGAGGGCCTCGTCCCAGCCCGCAACCAGGGGGGATTGTCCAGTCTGTATGACTGAGTATTGGTGCCTTTCCACCGCCCCAAGCGCGATGGCGTACTGGATGCAGGCTCGTATATCGTCGGGAGCACTCATGGAAAGACAACCAAACTCCCGCATGTGTTGCGTCTGTGGCCTCGAGAGCTCTCGCCCTCCGCCTGTCCGTTCTACACCGATGACGAGGGGCGGTGCATCGCCCGCTTCCCTGTGCCTGCAACGGCAGCGGAGCACAGGACAGGCCTGCTCAAACCCGAGCACCAGGGCTATACGGCCGCTCAGGCTGGTTTGCCTCATCCGGGCCCAACGCGGCAAACATCTCACCCCTGCATCTCCGCCTGCCGGTTGGGTCCGCATCAGCAGTTGTTGGGCGGCCTTCAGGTACATTCGCGGTAGCCATACAGCGCTTGACCACCTCGATGACTTGTTCGGGCCGCTCCGACGGCACATTATAACCAGCCCGCTCGATGATCTCCAGGCGCGCGTTGGCGATCCCGGCGGCCAGTTCCGCCTGATGTTCGGGCGAAAACTGAAAGTCGTCACGCCCCGCCATGACCAACGTGTGGGCGCCTTGATCTCGCCCAGTCGGTCGCCAGAGCCAGAACATTGGTGTTGGTCAGGCCATGACTGGCTGCAGCCTTGGTCTGTTTTATCTGCCACTCCGCCTGCGATAACCGCGTGAAGACTCTTCTGCTGGCTGAACCCTTGACCAGCACAGCTGTCTATGTGGCCTGCAACTGCCACCGCCTGGCGAGGGTTGCGATGGCCAGCAGCCCGATCGCCACCACCGCATACAGGTAGAAGTGGCTGCCGGGCACCAGCCCGGCGAAATCGACGGCCGGGATTTGTTGCGTCAGGCCGTACATCCAGAGAACGTAGAGGGCCTCGAACGCCTTCCCCGAGCCGGTCAGCGTGCCCAGGGACAGCGCCAGCGACGGGATAAACACGATGGCGGTCAGCCAGCCAAGGGCCGCGACGGGGTCCTCGGCGAGGAGAAACCGGACCAACGCTCCAGAGCCCAGCAAAGCCATGACCAGCACGGCAGATAGCCAGCCGGCGAGCAGCTGGCTCGTTGGACGCGGGGCGGAAAAGACGATCTGTCGCGTATCGAACCGGCTCTCCCGGCAACCAAGCCCGCTCAGGATCAGGGTAGGCCAGACCCAGGCCACAATCAGGGCGTACTGCACCGCATCGGATGGGCTGACCAGTTGGGCCACGATCAGGCCGGCGGCGACGGCGTACCACCACCAGCGTTGTCCCTTGAGGAAGAGCCTGAGCTCGCCGGACAGGAGTGGCCGAAAGCGAAAACGCGTCGCCGCGCCGGCCAGCGGCGTCAGCCGAACGCTGGACACCGGGATCGGCTCGGCGACCGGAGCTGCCGCCGCAGCGGCAGCCGGCTCTGGGGCCGCTGCTCTGCGCTTCACGGGCCGCAGCCGCGCGGGGTTGAACCGGTCAAACAAGACGCTGGCTAGCATGACCAGCCCGACCGCCACGAGCAGGAGCAGCAGGCGCGAGACGAGAATGGCGGTGGTCCACTGGATGCCGTTGTACGTAAAGAGCTCGGGATTGGCGACTACGAAGCCCGATCCGAACGCGAATGTCGTTGCGTCGGGATACACGGCCTGCGCGGCGCGCGACACGCTATCGGAGATGATCTGCAAGCCGGCGATATCGAGGTAGGGGTTGACCCTGAAGCCGGCCGGGCCCGCAGTGGTGGGGAGAATGGTGACGCTGATCAGGATCATGAACAGGACAACGTAGACGACGTTGCCCAGTCCGCCGCGCAGCCAGGCGACCGACTCGAACAGGACGGCCACGGCGGCGACGAGCCCCAACCACGGCAGAGCGATCAGAACCAGCGGCGCGACCAGGGCCACGAACTCCAGGCCCCCACTGCCAAACCAGAGAACCATGCCGATGCCTGCCAGGGCCAGGATGACGATTGTAATTCCCAGCACCGCATAGTTGCTGAGCCACTTGCCCAGCATGTACAGCGGGCGGCTCATGGGCGTCGTCGCCATGATCTGCCCCACCCCGGTGGTATAGTCGCGGGCGACCGAGCCTTTCACGATGTAAAAGCCGACCAGGCCGAGCACGAACGAGGTGGTTATGGCCATTAGCGTTCCCACCCAGGCCGAATTGGTCACCCCGATATAGTTGGGACTCACGCTCATGCGAAACTGCCCGCTGACCACCACATAGCCGAGCCAGAGCACCAGCCCCAGCATCACCAAAAAGCTGTAGCGGCGGGTGCGCTCGAAAAAGTCGGCGCGGGCCAGGTGATAGAGGATGCGGACCGCCTTCATCGCCCACCTCCATCCTGTGATACCAAATAGAGGTAGACGTCCTCGAGATTGGGCGCGACGGGGAGCGCCTCCGCGGCCGGTGCCGTTTGGCTGACAAGCCGCACCTGGATGCCATCGCCGCGGCGCACGGTCCCGCTGACGATGTGCGTCTGCTTCAGCCCGGTTAGCTGCTCCTCGGGGATGACCCATTGCCACACCTGGCCGTCAAGCAGGGCCAACAGCTTTTCGGGCGTGGCCCGCTCAATCTGGCGGCCATTGTCGATGATGACGATCTCGGTCGCCGTCGCCTCCACGTCCGAGACAATGTGCGTCGACAGGATGATAATGCGCTCTCCCGCGAGATCGGAGAGCAGGTTTCGGAAGCGCACGCGCTCGGCGGGATCGAGGCCAACGGTGGGCTCGTCCACGATGAGCAATTGTGGATCGTTGAGCAACGCCTGGGCAATCCCCGCCCGCTGCTTCATTCCGCCCGAGTACCCGCCCATCGGCTTCTTGGCGGCATCCACCAGGTTGACCACCACCAGCAGCTCCTCGATCCGGCGGCGGGCCGTCTTGGCATCCAGGCCCTTGATGGCTGCCATGTACTCCAGGAACTCTTGCCCGGTGAGGTGGGGGTAGATGCCAAAGTCCTGCGGCAGATAGCCAAGGACTTGTCTCAGCTCGTCGGGTTGCCGGGCGACATCCGTGCCGTTCCAGGTGACTCTGCCCTCTGTCGTGTGCGTGATGGTCGCCAGGATGCGCATCAGCGTGGACTTGCCTGCGCCGTTTGGACCTAACAGCCCGAGAACCCCCGGACCAAGCTCCAGCGTAAAGTTGCGCAGTCCCCAGAAGTCGCGACGGTATTGTCTGCCGACCTCGTCAATCTTGAGTTGCATCTC
>JBFYTF010000420.1:0-5857 GCA_041300865.1 Anaerolineae bacterium | reverse complement strand
CGGCTCGGCGTCTTGCCCTCTTCCGTCCGCCCGCCGGACACCAGCACCACGTCGTCGATCTCCAGGTACCAGCGATCGACGCCGTAGGGCGTGATGCAAAAGCTCTCGGCGTCGACGCGGGCTGACACCGTGCCCTCGGTGCTGGTCATCAGCCGCTGCTCGTAGGCGCGGCGGACCATGCGGCAGATCTGGCCCCGCAGCTCGCGCTCCCGGGCGCTGTGGCCGGCGGGCCGGAAGGTCGGCAGAATGGGCGGGGCGGCTTCAAAGCGGGCGATGGCCTCCTTGTCGAGGCTGTGAACGGGCCCCAGGCTGCGGGCCCGGATCTCGGTGCGGGCACAGAAGTCGAGGGTCTCCAGGCGCTGGAATGCGGTAAGCAGGTCGGGGCCGGCGGTCACGACGCCGTGGTTCTCCAGGAGCACCGCCTCGAACCCCTGGGCAAACGTCTCGGCGATCGTCTCGCCCAGCCGCCAGCTCCCGGGCAGCGCGTAGGGCGCATAGCCCACAGGGCCGCACACGTGGTGCGCCTGGGGGATGATGCGCGTGTCGGGGATGCGCCGGGCGATGCTGAAGGACACGAGCGCCGGCGAGTGGGCATGGACGATGGCCCGCACATCGGGCCGCCGCTCATAGATCACCTGGTGGAAGGGGTGCTCGCTCGAGGGCTTGTGCGGGCCCAGGATCCTGCGGTCGACCGTGAGGCACATGATGTCCCGCGGCTGAAGGCCCCCCTTGTCGACAGCCGAGGGTGTGATCCACAGGTCGCCGTCGTCGTCCAGGACCGACAGGTTGCCACCCGACGTGGTGGTCAATCCGAAACGGTAGATGCGGTCCATGATGTGGACCAGCTGCTCGCGAGGGTGCAGCAGGTGGAATCTCATGCCGTCAGCACCGCTCGCTCAGCACCTGCTGCTCGTAGGCGCGGATCTCGTCCAGGAAGGCCAGCCCCACCGGCGCGCCTTGCTGCAGGCAGTGATAGTCCCACACCGCGCCAAAGGGCATGCCCTTCAGCTCTTCCAGGGTGGCCAGGCGCCCGGTATAGTCGCCGGCGACCTCCAGGGCGCGCAGGGCGTCGATGGGCTCGAGGAGCGCCGCCAGCAGCGCACGTAGGGCGTTGCGCGTGCCGATCGTCCACGCTGCCACACGGTTGATGCTGGCGTCGAAATAGTCGAGCCCGATGTGCACCCGCTGCAGAAACCCGCCGCGGACGATCTCTTGCATGATGGCCTGCAGCTCGTCGTTTAGCACGACGACGTGGTCGCTGTCCCAGCGGACGCCGCGGCTGACGTGGAGCAGCACCTCGTCGACGTAAGTAAGCACCGACGACAGCTTGTCGGAGATGACCTCGGTGGGGTGAAAGTGACCGCCGTCCAGGCACAGGAGCACGTCGTTGGCGATGGCATAGCCCAGGTAGAATTCGTGGGAGCCGGCCACGTAGCTCTCGGAACCCAAGCCAAAGAGCTTGGACTCGACGGCGTCGAGGTTGTAGCGCCGGTCGACGCGCGCGGCCAGCACGGTGTCCAGCGACTCTTTGAGCAGCAGCCGGGGTGTCTTGCGGTCCACGGGCGTATCCTTGAAGCCGTCGGGGACCCAGATGTTGGTCACGCACGGCGTGCCCAACTCCCGGCCAAAGTGCTCGCCGATGTGGCGGCAGGCGATGCAGTGCTCGATCCAGAAGCGGCGGACCGCGGGGTCGTAGCTGGCCAGCGTCCAACCGCTGGCGGCCAGGGGATGCGAAAAACAGGTGGGGTTAAAGTCGATGCCGTGGCCCTTGTCTTGGGCCCAGGCCAGCCAGCCCTGAAAGTGCTCGGGCTGGAGCTCGTTGCGCTCGACCTTCTTGCCGCCCGTCTCGGCATAAATGGCGTGCAGGTTCAGCCGGTGCGTGCCGGGGATGAGGCTGTATGCCTTGTCCAGGTCGGCCCGCAGCTCGGCCGCGGTGCGCGCTTTGCCGGGATAGTTGCCAATGGCCGCGATGCCGCCGCCCAGCTCGGTGTCGGGCGACTCGAAGCCGGCCACGTCGTCGCCCTGCCAGCAGTGCAGGCTGATGCTGATCCTGGCCAGCTCTGCCAGGGCCGGCTCCGTGTCAACGCCTAAAAGGGCGTATCGCTCCCTGGCCAGCGCATACGCGTCCCGGATCTGTTTCTCGGAAGGAGTAGCTGCTCCGCTCACGGTCTTGCCTCCTGTCAAAACGTCTTGGTCCATCACTCCAGGTGAAAGACTTCGCGCAGCTCGATCATGCTCTCGTCGGCGTGCGCGCCGCCCAGCCCCTCGAAGTAGGGGGCCATGAAATCCTGCCAGCGCGCGTTGATCTCCTCCTGGGCCATGCCCGCCAGCGCGGCCTGAAAGCTATCCGGCGTCTCAAAGTAGCCAAAGAGCAGGCCGTCGTCGCGCAGGAACAGGGAATAGTTGTGCCACCCGGTGCGGCGCAGCGCGTCCTGCATCTCTGGCCACACAGCCTCGTGATGCTTGACGTACTCGTCGAGCTTGTCCTGCTTGACCTTGAGCAAAAAGCCTACGCGTTTCATCTTCCCTCCCGATAGGTTACTTCCAGCGCTGCCGCGACGATGTCCTTCTCGGCAGGCAGCATCTCCAGCTCAAGCCGGCCGCTGTACGGAACCGGCACGTCCTCGGCCGCCACCTGGGCGATGGGCGCGTCGAGCCAGTCAAACGCCTCGCGCTGCACGCAAGCGGCCACCTCGGCGGTCCAGCCCCCGGTGCGGTGCCCCTCGTTCACCACAACCAGGCGGCCCGTCTTTTGCACGGAGCCGACGATGGTGGCCAGGTCCAGGGGCTTCAGCGTGCGCGGATCGATGACTTCCGCCTCGATGCCCCGCCTGGCCAACTCTTCGGCAGCAGCCAGGGCCAGGAGCACCATGCGCGACGTGGCGACCACTGTCACGTCGCGACCAGGACGCTTGACCTCGGCGGTCCCGAGCGGCACCAGGTATTCCTCCTCGGGCACCGGGCCCTCGGTATTGTACAGCAGCTTGTGCTCGAGAAAGATCACCGGGTTGTCGTCCCGGATCGCCGACTTGAGCAGACCCTTGGCGTCGTAGGGCGTGGCGGGCTGGACGACGACCAGGCCCGGGATGTGCACGTACCACGCCTCGAGGCTCTGCGAGTGCTGGGCGGCGTTGCCGCGCCCGCCGCCCCCCTGCATGCGGATGACGAGCGGCACGCGTGCCTTGCCGCCGAACATGTACCGCGCCTTGGCTGCCTGGTTGACAATGGGGTCCATGGCCAGGGTGCTGAAATCGACGTACAGGATTTCGACCACGGGGCGCAGCCCGGTCATGGCCGCGCCCGCGGCGAGCGCGGTAAAGCCCTCCTCGGAGATGGGCATGTCGCGCACCCGCTTTTCGCCAAAGCGCTCGAAAAGCCCGGTTGTTACCTTGAAGGGGCCGCCATAGCGGCCCACGTCCTCGCCCAGGACACACACGGCCGGGTCGCGGGCCAGCTCTTCGTGCAGTGCCTCATTGAGCGCCTGACGGTAGCTGATGAGCCGCGTGGACGCAGCGCCATCAGGCATAGACGTCCTCCCACAGCGCCTCGATCTCGGGCTCGGGGCTCGCCTGGGCATAAGCTACGGCCGCCTCGATGTCGGCCTCGGCCTGCGCGCGCAGCCGCTCCAGCTCCGAGCCGGAAAAGCCGGCCTCGCCCGTCAGGTAGCGGCCCAGGCGCGCGATGGGATCCCGCTCGGGCAGCTTCCACTCCTCGGCCTCGCCTTTGGGGCGGTAGCTCAACGGATCGCCGACGGTGTGGCCGTCCACGCGATAGGTTTGCGCCACCAGGAACGTCGGGCCCTCGCCGCGACGGCCACGGACGGCGGCCTCCGAGACCGCGTCGTGCACGGCCAGCACGTCATTGCCGTCTACTGTCAGGCCGGGCATGCCGAACGCCGCCGCCTTGTCGGCGATCTGTGCGACGGGGATGAACGGCACGCTGGGGCTGAACTGGGCGTATTGGTTCTGCTCGCAGAGGTAGATGACCGGCAGTTTCCAGAGAGAGGCCATCGTGGCGGCCTCCATGAGCACGCCCTGGTTCGTCGCCCCGTCGCCGAAAAAGCAGACGGCCACCTGCCCTGAGCCGCGCAGGTCCGCCGAGTAGGCCGCCCCGGTGGCGAGGCCGATGCCGCCGCCGACGATGCCGTTCGCCCCCAGGATGCCCAGGTCCAGGTCGGCGATGTGCATCGAGCCGCCCTTGCCCTTACAGTAGCCGGTGGCCTTGCCCAGCAGCTCGGCCATCATCGCCTTGGGATCGCCACCTTTGGCCAGGCAGTGCCCGTGGCCGCGGTGGGTGCTGGTGATATAGTCGTCCCGGTTCAGTGCGGCGCAGGCGCCGACCGCCACCGCTTCTTCGCCGATGTAGGTGTGCGTCGTGCCGCGGATGCGGTCGTGATGGTACATCAGCCGGGCACTCTCGTCGAAGAACCGGATCAGCCACATGCGGTAATACATGCCCGCCAGCTGCTCGCGGCTATGGGGTGTCATGGCGGCCTCCCATGACCAGGCGCACTTCGCGGGCGATGCCGGCGGCATCCAGCCCGTAGTGGGCGTACAAGGCCAGCGGCGGGCCGATGAGCGAATACTCGTCGCGGATGCCGTGGCGCCGGAAGCGGCACCCGGCGCCGGCGTCGGCCAGCACCTCGGCCACGGCGCCGCCCAGCCCGCCGAGCACGTTGTGCTCTTCGACGGTCAAGATTGCGCCCGTTGTCGCGGCCTCCAGCACCGCCCCGGCGTCGATGGGTTTGACCGTGTGCACGTCGACCACCCGCACCGACAGCCCGTCTTCAACCTCCAGCATCTCGGCCGCCTCCAGCGCCGCGGCCACGGGCAGGCCGCAGGCCATGATGGCGGCGTCGGTACCCGGCCGTAGGGGAATGGCCCTGCCGAAAGCGAAATCCGCCGGCGGCCGGTCATAGACCGGTTTCTCCCGGCCGCGCCCCAGCCGAAAGTAGATGGGCCCCGGGAGCCCGGCCGAGGCGCGCAGTGCGGCCTCCGCGAGGTGCGGGTCGACCGTGCCAAAAACCGTCAGGCCGGCAAAGGCGCGCATGATGGCCAGGTCCTCGGTGGCGTGGTGTGAGGAGCCGTAAAAGCCCATGGCGATGCCGGCGTGGTGCGCCAGGATGCGAACCGGCAGGCCGGGGTAACACACGTCGGTGCGGATCTGCTCGGCACACAACAGACCGACAAAGCTGGCATAGGTGGCGGCGTAGGGCAGCAGCCCGGCGGCAGCCATGCCGGCCGCTGCGGAAACCATGTTCTTTTCCGCGATGCCAAAGTTGAAAAAGCGGGTGGGATGCACCCGGGCAAAGTCGGTCAGCCGGTTGGCATGGCTCAGGTCGGCGGTCAGGACGACGATCTCGGGATGCTCGCGCCCTAGCTCGGCCAGCACCTGGCCCCAGTTCAGGTACGGCGCCAGGCGGGTGGAGGTTGGTAGATCCCAGCTCTCGGCGTGCAGGCTCATCGCGTGCCCTCCAGTTCCGCCTCGGCCCGCGCCTGGTCCTCGGGGGCCAGGTAGCCCAGGTGCCACTCGAACTTGCCCTCCATGAACGACACGCCCTTGCCGGCCACGGTGCGGGCCAGCACGATCGTCGGCCGGCTTGAAGCCGGATCGGGCAGCCCGGCAAAGAAGGCCAACAGCGCTTCCATGTCGTGCCCGTCCAGCTCGTGCACCTGCCAGCCAAAGGCGGCCCATTTCTGCGCCAGCGGCTCGATTTCCATGACCTCCGCGGTGTCGCCGTCGACCGAGACGCAGTTGCGGTCGACGATGGCCACCAGGTTGCCGAGCTCGAAATGGGCGGCGCTCATCGCCGCTTCCCAGACCTGCCCCTCATCGTGCTCGCCGTCGCCCAGGAGGA
>JBFYTF010000139.1:0-8822 GCA_041300865.1 Anaerolineae bacterium | reverse complement strand
CCCTCTTCTACCATGCCGGCAGCCGTTGCGGAGACGGGGCCGTGTGCGACAGCTATATCAGCGGCGCGCCATCCTTTCTCGGCGAGGCCACGGGCAACTATCACATCGGCCAGAACTCGGCGGCAATCGACGAGGGGATCGACGCGGGCGTGGAGCGCGACATGGACAACCAACCCCGTGTTGGCACTCCCGACCTGGGTGCCGACGAGTACTGGGTCCAGGGAGTGTACCAGCTCATCTATCTCCCGCTCGTCGTGGCCGGCCTGCCCTGACCCTGCGCGGGGCGGCAGCATCCAGGCCGATTGTGGCACAAGCGCGGGCGGCGATCGCCTGGGCTCCTGCACCGCCCCAACTCTGAATTTGACTTATGCCGGCTACCGGTGGTACACTGCTCGACAGTCACCGCTGACATCAGACCGGTCACGTTGCCGGACCTGCACAAGGCCGGCCCAATTGCTATGGAGCGGGCAATGCCAACCGTCAATAACATGAGCCTCAGGATCGCCGGCGCAGCCGGCCAGGGTGTCGAATCCAGCGGCGCCGGCTTCGCCCAGGCCCTCGCCCAGGGGGGCCTCCACATCTTTGCCCTTCAGGACTACATGTCGCGCATTCGTGGCGGACTGAACTTTTTCGAGATCCGGGCCCACGAAGAGCCTCTCTATTGCCACGAAGACGCCATACACATCCTCCTGCCCCTTAACAAGGAGGCGTTGGACGCGTACTGCGACGACGTGGTGCCGGGCGGCGGCATCATCTATGACCGGGACCTGGGAGTGGACGCAGAGTCCGTCGCTCGCGGTGGCGCCGGCCCGAGAGCGATGCCCGTGCCCCTCGTGGAGATTGCCCAGGAGCACGGCGACCGGGTGATGGCCAATACAGCCGCCCTGGGCGCTGCCGCCGGGGTGACGGGCTATTCCTATGAGCGCATGGCCGACGTGATCCGCCAGAACTTTCGGCGCAAGGGGGGGGAGGTGGTGGCTGCCAATCTGCGCGTGGCGCGTGCCGCCTACCTCTACGCGGAGGAGCATTACGCCGCCGGCTTTGCCTGGAAGCTGGCCGCCACTCCCGGCCCTCCCCGGCCCCTCGTCGCCGGGAACCAGGCCTTTGCCCTCGGCGCTTTGGCCGGCGGCTGTCGTTTTGTGTCGGCCTATCCCATGACGCCTGCCACGACCATCATCGAGTGGATGGCCAAACACGAGGAGGAGTACGGCGTCGTCACCAAGCACGCCGAGGACGAGATTGCGGCCATCTGCATGGCCATCGGTGCCAACTTTGCCGGTGCCCGGGCCATGACCGCCACGTCGGGCGGCGGCTTTTCGCTGATGGTTGAGGCCCTGGGGCTGGCCGGCATGTGCGAAGTGCCGCTGGTGGTCTTTGAGGCCCAACGCGGCGGCCCGTCCACCGGCCTGCCCACTCGCACAGAGCAGAGCGACCTGCTCTTTGTCCTCAATGCCTCCCAGGGCGAGTTTCCCCGCCTGCTCCTGTCACCTGGCACAGTGGAAGAGTGCTTTCAGTGTGGCTGGCGGGCCTTTAACCTGGCGGAAAAGTACCAGACGCCGGTCCTCGTCCTCTCTGACCAGCTGCTGGCCTCCTCGCTACGCACGCTTGACCCCGGCGCCCTCGACTTGGAGAACGTGGTCATCGACCGGGGCAAGCTGCTGAGCAGCGAGGATCTGGATGGGATGGCCGAGCCCTACAAGCGGCACCGTTTCGTCGACGATGGCATCTCGCCCCGCGCTGTGCCCGGTCACCCGAACGCCGTCTATGCCTCGGCCAGCGACGAGCACGACGAGTTTGGCCACATCACAGAGGACGCCGAAAACCGCAGGCGGATGATGCAAAAGCGCATGCAGAAACAGGAAGTGGCCCGCCAGGAGATGGCACTACCCTCCTGCTACGGCCCCGACGGAGCACCGGTGGTCCTGGTGGGCTGGGGCTCGACGTATGGCGTCCTGCGCGAGACGGTCGACCGCCTTGAGGGGCAGGCCCGGCTGGTGCACTTTTGCGACCTATGGCCCTTCCCGGCAGATGCGGCTCGCCAGGCCCTCCAAGGTGGAAAGCTGGTGGTCGTGGAGAACAACTATACCGGGCAGTTCGCCCGCTTCTTGCAGAGCGAGCTCTGTATGCCCATCCAGCACGTCATCCGCCGCTACGACGGGCGTCCCTTTTCGCCCGGCGACGTACTGGCGGGCCTCCAGGAGGTGGCCTGATGGCCGTCACGCAGAAGGACTTCGCGAGCTCTGTCAAGCCCACCTGGTGTCCCGGGTGTGGGGATTTTGGCATTTTGGCGGCTGTGAAGCAGGCCCTGGTCCAGGCCGGCCTGGCCCCCCACGAGGTCCTGGTCGTCAGCGGCATCGGCTGTGGCAGTAAGCTGCCCGACTATGCTCACCTGAATGGTCTGATGACCCTCCACGGCCGGGCGGTGCCCGTGGCCACCGGTGCCCGCCTGGTTAACCCGGGGCTGAAGGTGGTGGTCGTCCACGGCGATGGAGATGGCATGGGCCTGGGCATGGGCCACTTTGTGCACGCTGCCCGGCGCAACGTCGAGATCGTGGACCTGCTGCAAAACAACCAGATCTATGGCCTGACCAAGGGCCAGTATTCGCCCACCAGCGATCCTGGCTTTGTGACCAGCACTTCGCCGAGTGGCGCCCTGGAGCTGCCGGTGACGCCCACGGCCCTGGCCGTCACCGCCGGGGCCACCTTTGTCGCGCGGGGCTTTGCCGGTGACGTCAAGCAGTTGGCCGGCCTGATTGCCCTGGCCCTGGCGCACAAGGGCTATGCCCTGGTGGACATCCTCCAGCCGTGCGTCACCTTTAACCGCAAGAACACGTATGATTGGTATCGGGAGCGGGTGTACAGCCTGGAGGGCACCGGCCATGATCCCGCCGACCGGACCGCGGCCTACCACAAGGCATTAGAGTGGGGGGATCGCATTCCCCTGGGTGTTCTCTACCAGGTCCGGCTGCCCACCTACGAGGAGCAGGTTCCCGGGCTGCGGATGGGCCCCGTCGCTACGCGCCGCCTGGAAAAGCTCTCTGCGGAGCAAATAGAGGCGCTGCGCGCCGAGTTGGTATGACCGGGACCGGCAGAGGCCGGTCTTGAAGCATAAAAACCATTTCAGCGAAGAGGAGGTGTCTCAATGGCGTACGTGATTACCGAACCCTGCATCCGTGACGGGAGCTGCGCGGAAGTGTGCCCCGTGGAGTGCATCGTGGCAGGCCCCGAGGGAGATCCCAAGTGGGGGATGGCCTACTGGATCGATCCCGACACCTGCATCGATTGTGGCGCCTGCGCCCCCGAGTGCCCGGCAGACGCGATCTATCCCGAGGACGAAGTGCCGGCGGAGTACAAGGACTGGATCGACAAGAACCGCGCCTTCTATTCCGAGGGCCCTGGCTACTCGGCTGCCTGATCCGGAACCATGCGAGGGGGCTGGGGCGGTACCCGGCCCCCTCGTTCTTGTGCCGCTGCCCGCGCGTTCGGGTGTGCTTTTTGCCCGGCCCGGCCGGCTGCAGTCCCCCTCGCACCCACCCCTTCGGAACTCGGGCGCCTCCTGGCTGGGCTGATTGGGCGTGACCGCGGGGAGATGTTGCCGCCCGACAGCGGCCAAGGGGTCTGTCTGCTCGCGCGGGACAGATCCCGCGCCCTGGGCGGAGGATTTGGCAATCCACCGCGAGCCCGAGTCAGTATCTCGCCTTGGCAGCAGCCGCCCTCGCCGAGGTTCGCCCAGTTTCCAACTGCGCTTTCTCGTGCTATAATAGGCTGCGGAGACTTGGCACAACGATTCTCTCGGCGGCTGGGGAGAGCGATGCCTCGTTGTTTTCGCGTTAGCCCGTAGCTTGCACACGGAGAAGCCCAAGTGGGGAAAAGGAAACGATCTGAGGAAAGACAGGGCGGGGATCAGGACCTGGAGGCGCTTTCGCCCGAGGAGGCCCGGCGTCTGCTCCGCGAGTTACGCGCGCGCCAGATCGAGCTGGAGATTGAAAATGAAGCGCTGCGCCGGGCGACGGAAGAACTGGAGCTCATCATCGACACCGTGCCGGCCTATATCGCCTACGCCGATGAGGACTTGAACCTCCTGCACACCAACCGCGCCTTGGCAGAATGGTGGGGGTATGCCAAGGAGCAAGTCGTGGGCAAGAATTATGAGGAGGTCGCCCGTCCCGGGACGTATGAGCACACTGCGCCCCACCTCAGGCAGACTGTGGCCGGCCGGCGGACCGTGACCTATGAGCTCCATGCCGTAAGCGCAGAGGGGCAGCCGATTGTCGCGCAGGCCAACTCTGTTCCGCACCTAGACGAACAAGGAAACGTGCAGGGTGTTGTAGTGCTGACCCTGGACGTTACCGAGCAAAAACGAGTCGAGGAAGCGCTGCGGTCGAGTGAGGAGCGGTACAGGCTTCTCGTCGAGAACATGCGCGAGGGCCTGGCCGTGCTGGACGAGCGCGCGCTGCTGACCTACGTGAACGACTTCCTGTGTGCAATGACGGGCTGGGGACGTGACGAGCTGTTGGGCCAGGCCTCGACCAAGCTCTTCCTCGCTGAGGACCAGGAGCGGCACCTGGACTGGCTCGGTCGCCGCAGGGCAGGCTATTCCGACACGTACGAGGCGGTTCTCAGGCGCAAAGAGGGCGGCAAGGTCCCCGTGATCATCTCTGCCCGCCCGATCCTGGATCCTCAGGGCAACTTCCTGGGCAGCGTTTCCGTGCTTACCGACATCACTGAGCGGGTAGAGGCCGAGGAGGCGCTGCGGCGGCGCGTTGAGGAGCTGACCGTGCTGAACCGCATCGCTCATACCATGGCCGCCGCAGCCGAGCTGCCGGCAACCCTGGCGCAGGCCAGCGAAATCATAGGAGACCTATTTCCCGCTCATTGTGCGCACATCATCTGGCCGGAAGGCGAGGAGGCGGGAGTTTACCTCCATGTGGGGTGCGAGCCCGGTTCCCGGCAGGCCGGCCCCACCCGGTTCCACTTCTCCCCGGGCGAGCTGGCGGTCCTCGGCCCGGTGCTGCGCGAACCCAGATCACAGGTCGTTGCGGATGCCAGGTCCCTGCCGTTGTCGGACCCGGAGCGCGAGCTGCTGCTGCACGGGCATGCTGAGTCTGTCATGTTTGTTCCGCTCGTGATCGGTGGGACGGCCGCCGGCCTGCTGTGGATGGGCAGCTACGGGCCGGGCCGGGTGTTCACGGCGAACGAGATGCGCCTGGCCGAAACGATCGCTGTCGACCTGGCTGCCGCCATCGAAAGCGCCCGATTGTCCCGACAGGCACAGGCAGCGGTCGCTGCCGAAGAGCGCAGCCGCCTGGCGCGCGACCTGCACGACGCGGCGACTCAAACCATCTATGCCGCCACGCTGATCGCTGAGGCGCTGCCGGAGCTATGGGCGCGCAATCCAGCGGAAGGCCAGCGCAACCTGGTTAAACTCGGCCAGCTGGTGCGCGGAGCCCTCGCCGAAATGCGCACCTTGCTCTTCGAGTTGCGGCCCCGGACCCTGGAGACCGTTGGCCTGAGCAGGCTGCTGGAGTACCTGGGAAACGCCCTGACCGGCCGCACCCGCGTTCCTGTCGAATGGGACATCCGCGGAGAGCACGAGCTGTCCGCGGATACCAGTGTGGCCCTGTATCGGATTGCTCAAGAGGCGTTCAACAACATCGCCAAACACGCCCGGCCCACGCGAGTGCGCGTGACGTTTCGGCGAGAGGCGGAAGAGGGTATACTGTCCATCGAGGACGACGGCCACGGTTTTGATCCCGCCTCGGTTGGTGGCGACAAGATGGGCCTGCAGATCATGCGCGAGCGTGCGCAGGCCATCGGCGCGAAGCTGACCATCGAGAGCGCGCCGGGGCGTGGGGCAACAGTTACCGTCGTCTGGCAAACCGGCGAAGGACGATAGACGAAGGACGAAGGACGATAGACGAAGGACGATAGACGAAGGACGAAGGACAATGCCATTCAAGTTTGAGAAGCTTGAGGTGTGGCAACTGGCGCTGGAGTACATTGATCTTGTTTACGAGATTTCGGGGAAATTGCCGCAAAGTGAGGAGTACAACCTCAAGTCGCAGGTGCGCAGGGCAGCAACATCAGTCGCCCTCAATATTGCGGAGGGTTCCACTGGCCAGACAGACGCAGAGCAAGCGCGCTTTTTGGGGCTGGCTATCCGTTCCTTGCTTGAGACTGTAGCTTGCCAGCACATCATCAGTCGCCGCGGCTATTTGGCGGATGCAACCAAGCTACGCCAGGCCTATCGCAGTGCTGAGACGTTGGTGGCCAAGCTCCATACGATGCGAAAAGCGATCTCGCCAGAGCAACAGTGGTTGAGAGAAGAAGAAGTAGTTTACGAGGTCGAGGAGGGGGGATGAGAAGCGACCAACGACGAAGGACGAAGGACGACGAAGGACGACGAAGGACGAAAGACCAACGACCGGCTATCTTCGTCCTCTGTCGTTCGTCCTTTGTCATTCTAAAGGGAGGATCGGGTGATGAGTGAACCAACTCCCATTCGCATCATGATCGTGGACGATCACCTGATGGTCCGGGATGGGCTGAGGGTGTTTCTGTCGAACTACGAAGACCTGGAAGTGGTCGCTGAGGCAGAGGACGGCGCCCAAGCCATCGAATTGTGTGCGGAGGCCCGGCCGGACGTGGTCCTAATGGATCTGCTTATGCCCAAATTGGATGGCCCTTCGGCCACGGCCCGCCTGCGTAAGGCATACCCCCAGGTCCAGGTGATCGCCCTGACCAGTTTCGTCGAGGAGGACTTGATCCGGCGCGCTATTCAGGCCGGGGCGGTCGGCTACCTGCTCAAGGACGTCAACCCCGGAAAGCTGGCCGAGGCCATCCGGGCGGCGCATCGAGGACAGCCGACCATCGACTCGGCCGCCGCCCAGGTCCTGGCTCGGGCAGCCAGGCAGCCGCTCCCCGTGGGTGCGCAGCTGACCCCCCGTGAGCGCGAGATCCTCACTCTGCTGGTCGCCGGCAAGACGAACAAAGGGATCGGCGAAGCGCTAACCTTGAGCCCCCTCACCGTCCGGATGCACGTCAGCAGCATCCTCTCCAAGCTGGGGGCACGCAACCGCACCGAAGCTGCCACCCTGGCTCTGCAGCACAATCTGGTTTCCAAAGACGAAGGACGATAGAGGAAGGACGAAAGACGAAGGACGATAGACGATAACCGGCCCGGTTGGTCTGGTCGTCCCTCGTCCCTCGTCCTTCGTCGTTTGTCCCTCGTCCTTCGTCGTTTGTCCCTCGTCGTTTCCCCCCCCACGCCGCTACCCATACGAACGCCAAGGTCCCACCCCGGACAGATGTCCGCGTCAAAGGTATGACAGGTATCCGGGTCAAGATATGAGGGATGACCGTTGTCTCGGCCGGTCATTGCCTGTACACTGAGATCAAAGAATCCCACAGATCCTGGTCCCAGAGGGCACCATGCGGCCTTAGGTTTGGCCACGAATGGTGACAGCTCGAGTGTGTTCCAGGCAGGGGATTGGGGCTGAGAAGAGAGGAGGGCCGGATGCGGGTTGTGTTGGCTATTCACCACCGCGATCTAGGGCTCGCACTTCAACTGTGCTTTGACGCCGAGCCCGACCTGTACGTGGTTGGCACGGCAACGGAAGCGGCAAGCCTGAGATCGCTGGTGTGGACCGCGCATCCGGATCTGGTCATCCTCGATTGGGATCTACCCGGCTACGCCCTCATCCCCTTGCTGGCCGAGGTCAAGCGTCCCAGGCCCTCTCCCCAGATCATTGTGCTTGGCAGCGACGAAGGCGTCCGGCAAGAGGCCCTGGACGCCGGCGCCGATGCCTTTGTTTTGTCCGGCGACCTGCCGGGCGACTTGATGGCGGCCATCCGGCAGAGCCGCGCGCGCCACCGGGCCGGCACCGGAACAGCAGCGGCACTCCGCGGCGGCACTGCGCAGGCTGCGGTCAGCGGTTCGGATCTCGAGGGAACGGAAGGATCATAAATAACTGATGAACAGGAAATCAGATTACTGAGGAGAATGAATCATGACCAATCACCCCAATATCCTTATGATCGTGACCGATCAGGAATATGCCCATCAGCCCATGCCGGCGGAATTTGCTTTGCCCGCCCGGGACCGCATTTGCGCCCGCGGGGTCACGTTCAACCATCACCATTGCACCACCACCGTGTGCACGCCGTCCCGCTCGGTGATGCTGACGGGCCGGCATACGCCGCACACCCGCATGTTCGACAACACCAACTTCGCCTGGATCGACGATATGAAGGCCGATCCGAAAACCTTGCCCACCATCGGCCATATGCTGCGCGATTTGGGCTACCACACCGTATTCAAAGGCAAGTGGCACCTCTCGGAGTTTCCAACGAAGGGTTCTCGCGAAGCGATGGAGCCCTTCGGCTTCTCCGAGTACCAGGATTGGGGCGATGTGCAAGGCGGGCCGATGGATGGGATTCAGAAGGATCCGAAGATTGCGGAGGAGGCCGTCGGCTGGCTGGCGAAGCGCGCTCCCGAAGTCGCCGCCGCCAAACCTTGGTTCATGACCGTGAACTTCGTCAACCCTCACGACGTCATGTTTTTCGACACCGATGGCCCGGAGACGGTCCAGGCCAAGGGCATGTTCCCGATCTTTGACGCGCCCGATACGCCACTCTACCGCCAGAAGTGGCAGACGACCTTGCCGGCCTCCTTCTTCGACGACTTGAAGGGGCAGCCGCCGGCAGTCCGCAGTTACAAGGACCTGTGCGACGTGTACTACGGACGGATACCGATGGAGCGCCGGGACATGTGGCACAACCATGTCAACTACTACCTCAACTGCCATCTCGACGTGGACCGG
>JBFYTF010000107.1:0-28493 GCA_041300865.1 Anaerolineae bacterium | reverse complement strand
CGGGTTGCCCATCACCGTCACAACCTGGCTCGCGCCATCCTCCACGCGCTCGATAAGCACTCCCTCGTCAGGGATGCCGTTGCTGCCGGGAGGGCCGCCCTGGAAGCCGCCGTTCAGCTCGTCGCCGTTCACCCGCCGCCGCACGCTAATGAGGTAATAGAGGTTGTCGGTGATGTAGGCCTTGGCCGCCTGGATGTTGGGCTTGTCGCCGGGAGGGTATTCCATCGCCCACAGGAGGGCGAGGCCGCCTCCGACGCCCGTGCACGGGGTCGGACCCACAGTGCACACCGGCGTAAACGTCTGGTACTTGGTCACGGGCAGCCAGCCGGGAAAGGCAATGTCGTCCTGCTTTTCGTACACGCCGCTCTGCCCCGGATAGTTGCTGTCCAACAGCTCGAACTCGCTGTTGTAGTTGCTGGGGTGCGCCGGCCCACCCTGCTGGAAGGCGTGCCCGATCTCGTGCGCCCACCGCCCCCACACCTGCAGGTCGGTGTCGCTGGGGTTCTCGCTAAAGATGGCGCAGCCCACGTTGGCAATGTCCCCACCCGGGCCCATCGGCAGGTTACACGAGCCCGCACCCTGGCCCCGGTGGAACTGGCTGGCATTGGTCTCGGCCATCACCACCATGACCGCCTCGAGGTTGGTCCAGTCGAGTCCGGCGGGTGAGTTGGCGATGGCGTCGGTCAGCACCTTGCTGAACTTGGCGCCGCACGACAGGTCGCCGGCCGAATCTTCGGCGCACGTGTCCACCGTGCCGCCGTCGTCGATATACGCGCTCCGATTGTCGGGCAACTGGAAGAGGTCCGACACCTGGTAACTGATGTTCATGCCACCGTAGGAGATGTTTTGCCACAAGGTGTCGAGCTGGTCGAACATGTCCTGTACTTCTGCGAGGGTGTAGCGGGAGTTGGCCGCATAGTCCTGGAAATAGACCCGCAGGACCATCACGCGTTGCGCCCCGAGCACGGGGTCTGCGAGAGGGGCAAAGAGGTGGGGAGATATGCCGGTTGTTGGTGTCGGAACGGTGCCCGGTTGTGCCATTGCCTCGGCCGCCGCGTACGCCCCGGCGGGCGCGATGCCGAGCGGCAGGAGGAGCGAGCTCACGAGGAGCCAAGAGACCATCAACCTGTGTTTCATGGAACCCAATCCTTTCTACAATTGGAAAACCAGCCGGAAACACTGAGGATATGAAGGCCCCCTTGCCCCTTTCAGCCTGCGCCGCGGGTGGATCATTCGCAGGTGGAGCGGCACACCGCTCAGCAGCGGGCAGTGAGGTAGTGCAGCGCATTATACCCGAAATCGGGCTGATGTGTGCATTAATGTTACATTAATCTTCTGAATGCCGGCCCCAAACAACCGCAACCGTTTTGTGCGTGCGTCGTAGGGGCGCACGCTTGTGCTTGCGCCACAAGCGCAAGCGGCGGGCTCTATGTCCAGGGGGGCCAGCTCCGTCTTGAGAGCAACGATGTCCTGTCGAACACGGCCGGCAGTTGGGGCGGCGGCCTGCCCCTGGCGTCGAACAATGCCTTGGTCCGCGCCGACACCTTTCGGGGGAACGTGTCCTCCTGGCGCGGGGGCGGCATGTACGAGTCGGGCCATGCTCTATCTGAACTCCATCGGCCGCTCCGCCAGACAGGCATTGTTCAGCGCGTCTTTTGCCACCCCCCGGAATTTTGCGCAAACTCTGGGTGTCCGGTTTCGCTCTGGCAGGCTTCGTGACACTGACGATCGAGGCGCCGGGAGCCAATTGGCGCGCAGGCCCGGAAGGCGAGAGACCGGGCAGATGTTGCCTGGAACTCGCGGCCACGCCAGATGCAGTTGCCCTGCACGCAAGGCCCTGTCCAGGTCATGAAAACGCGACCGGCAACGTGAACCTGTAAAGGCAGACTTGCGCGTCTGCCCAGGCTTCGGGACGTGCACGCTCGGGGCGGAGATGGCGAGCCCTAGGCCGGGGCCGGCCCGTTATAGACCTGGATCTCGGCGCTGATCTCGGCGTCCTTGCGCAGCCGGCGGGC
Source organism: Anaerolineae bacterium (assembly GCA_041300865.1). Lineage (GTDB taxonomy): Bacteria > Chloroflexota > Anaerolineae > JAAYZQ01 > JAAYZQ01 > JAAYZQ01. The sequence continues at coordinate 26,478 of JBFYTF010000107.1, read as the reverse complement.
CAACGTCGCCGACAGACTCCATGTCACCCTGCTGAACTGGGTGGATCGCGTCGGCAGGCCTTGGCGCGGCACGGGCAGGGCAAAGGGGTATTCGACCGGGTGGGCGGGCCAAAACTCGACCTTGTCGGCGAGCTTGAGCTTGCCATCGGTGTGGCTTTGGGTGTCGCCCGACGCCCGGGGCACGTACTCGGTGCGGGTCAGCTCCAGGCGCACCTCGCTGACGCTAAAGTTGTCGCGCGCCTGTACGAGCAGCTTGCCCTCGATCGTCTCGCCCTCGACCCATTCCAGGCGGGGCAGCCACAGCCGCAGTTCGGCCTCGTCGCACTGCTGCGCTTCGCCAACCTCGCCCGGTGCGACGTTGCGCCCCGGCGGGGGTACTATGAGCGGCACCTCGGCCTCGGCGTCGGGGTCGAACGCTTTGGGGCAGTCGAACTTGACCTTGACCAGCCAGTTGTTCTTGGTGATCTTGCCGGAGTAGGGGGGGACGGCGTCGTCGGGGAGGCGCAGGCTGACCGGATAGGTGTGGGTCCCGGCCGGTATCACGCCTTCCTCCACCAGGTCGGCTTGGGCACAGCACAGCTCCTCGGTCTCGGGATAGCGAGTGACATGCCCCTTGCTGTTGCGGCGCACGTACTTGTACTCCTCCCGCAGCACGAGCCAGGCGGTGGCCCCCTGGACCGTCAGCCCCTTCTCGTTCTGCAGGGTGATGGTGGCCTGCACCGGGTCACCGGGATAGTAGGGCCCGGCCGGCCGGTCCAGGTCGATCTGGACGCTTGTTTTTGCCATGTGAGTTCTCCTGTTTCGATGATAGTCGGACGAAGGCGGCCAAGAGCGCCGCCAGGATCAACACAAGGCCGGTGACGGGCAGGAACAGTGCCGGGCTCCCGCCAGCCCGAGCCGGCATACCGCCCCCGGGGGCGAGGACTGCCCGGCGGGAGAAGGCCATGGTGCGCAAGGACAGGATGGCCCCGGCGGCACCCAGGCCGGCGAAGATGAGCAAGCAGAAAAGCAGAAAAGCAGGAGAAGGGATCCATTGCTGTGTCTGCTCACTGCCTTCCTCGAACCATACTGTACACCCGAATGGCCTGCACGTCAAGAAGCGAGACGGCGAATCCACCGGCTAAGGCGAGATGGCATAATTGACGTCGCGTGCCCGCTTGGCCGGTGGGCGAACCGGTAGCGATGGCCTGGGCAAAAGGCTACGGGTTACCCCTCGGGACAGAGCACCAGGCGACGGCGGACCGCAGGCCGCTGCCTTCCACACAGGAGGGTAGCCACGCCCCGATCATCGTGCCGTAGGGGCGCGGAAACCGCACCCCGTTACCCCGCCCGGCCACTCCTGTCGCCCGGGCGAGGGTACTTAGCTCCTACTCCCGCATCTGCCCGACACGCTCGGGGAAGTGGCAGGCCGCCAGGTGCTCGGTGCCGTTCAGGGCCTGCACCGCTGGCACCTCCTGGGCACAGCGTGCCTCGGCGTAGCGGCACCGGGGGTGGAACGGGCACCCGGGCGGCGGGGTGCGCGGACTGGGGATCTCGCCCTTCAGGATGATGCGCTGCCGCTGATCGCGCAACCGGGGATCGGGTATGGCGATGGCGGACAGGAGCGCTTCCGTGTACGGATGCCCGGGCCGGGCAAAGAGGTCCGCCGTCGCGGCCAACTCGACGATCTTGCCCAGGTACATGACTGCTGCCCGGTCGGCAATAAAGTTGATCACGCTCAGGTTGTGGGTGATGATGATGTACGTCAGGTTGAGGGTCTCGCGCAGATCTTTCAGTAGGTTCAGGATCCCGGCGGCGACCGAAACATCCAGGCCGGCCGTGGGCTCGTCGGCGACCAGGATGTCGGGCTGGAGCGCCAGTGCCCGGGCGATGCCCACCCGGCGGCTCTGGCCGCCCGAGAGCTGGTGCGGGTATTTGTCCGCCTGCTCCGGCGACAGCCCGACCATCGCCAGCAGCTCGTCGACCTGACCCGGGCTGGCCGCCACGCCGTGGATCTCGAACGGCTCCAGGAGGATCGACGACACCTTCTTCCTGGGGCTCAGGCTGGAGCAGGGATCCTGGAAGATCATCTGCATGCGCGCCCGCATCGGGCGCACCCGGGACAATGACAGGGACGTGATGTCCTGCCCCTCGATCACGATCTGCCCGTCGGTCGGGTTTTCCAGGCGCAGAATGGTGCGGCCCAGTGTCGTCTTGCCCGAACCTGACTCCCCGACCACGGCCAGCGTCTCGCCCCGGCGGACCTGGACGTCGACACCGTCGAGGGCCCGCACCGCCGCCCCACCCTTCTGGCCGAGGATCTGGCCCAGGAAGCCCACGTGATCCTGAAAGTGCGTGCGCAGCTGCCGCGTCTCGACGACGACCTCTTCCGAGGGCCCGAAGCTCGCCTCAGCCGGCTGCACTTCCACAGCGGCGAGGGTTCGCTCCTCGGCGGGCAGTGCCCGTTCCGAGCCGGCGAGGTAGGCGTGGCACAGCACACAGTGCCCGTCAATTTCGACGTAAGGCGGTTCCTCGGCGTGGCAGATCCCGACGGCGCAGTCGCAGCGGGGGGCGAACTTGCAGCCTGGGGGCAGCTCCCTGAGGCTTGGCACCCGGCCCGGGATCGTGGTCAGCCGCGCCTGCCCCAGGCTGTACGCCGGATGGGAGCGCAGCAGGGCCCGGGTATAGGGATGCTTCGGCTGTTCAAACAGGCTGTAGACATCGCCGGACTCGACGATGTTGCCGGCGTACATGACAATGACCCGGTCGCAGAGCTGGGCGACCACACCCAAGTCGTGCGTGATGTACAGGATCGCCGTCCCCAATTCATCACGCAGGCCGCGGATGAGGTCCACGATCTGGGCTTCGAGCGTGACGTCGAGGGCCGAAGTCGGCTCGTCGGCAATCAGCAGCGCCGGATTCGACATGAGGGCGATGGCGATCATGATCCGCTGGCGCATCCCGCCGGAGAACTGGTGGGGGAACCCCTTGACCCTGCGTTCCGGGTCGGCCATGTCTACTCGCTTGAGCATGGCGACGGCCTGATCGCGCAATGCCCGGCGAGATGTGTTGGCCCTGGGGTGGGCACGCAGCGCGTCGACCATGTGATCCTCGACGGTGAACACCGGGTTCAGGCTTGTCATCGGGTCCTGGAAGATCATCGCCATGTCTTTGCCGCGCAGGTGCCTCAGCCGCTCCTGATCCAGCTGGCACAGATCCAGTCCCTTGAACCACATATGCCCGGCTGTGATCTGGCCGTTGGGCGGCAGCAGGCGCATGACCGCCGAGGCGACGGTGCTCTTGCCGCAGCCCGATTCGCCGACAATGCCCACAATCTCCCGCTCGTGGACTTCAAAGTTGATGTTGCGCAGCGCCGTCAGGATACCATCGCGGGTGTGATACTTGATCTCCAGGTTTTCGATCGCCAGCAGTGGTCCCATCACATCCCCCGGGTTCCCGACAACCGGGGATCGAGGACATCCCGCAGTGCTTCGCCAAACAGGGTGAAGCCCAGGGTGGTGACAATGAGCGTCAGGCCCGCCCAGGTGATAGGCCAGGGGGTCTGCCGGATATAGTTAAAGCCCTCGGCCAGGATGCTGCCCCACGACGGAGTGGGCGGCCGGACGCCCAGCCCCAGGAACGACAGTCCCGCTTCGAACGTGATCACCACCGGCAGGTCCATGGCCGCCAGGATGAGCAGGGGAGCCAGGATGTTGGGCAGGATGTGGCTGAGCACGATGCGCGGGCTGCTCGCCCCGAGCGAGCGCTCGGCCTCCACGTAGAGGTTCTCTTTGGCCGAGAACACCTGGGCGCGGACGACCCGGGCGTAGCCCGGGATCCAGGCCAGGCCGATGACCAGGATCTCGTTGATCAGCGATGGGCCCAGGAGCGCCAGGATCGCCAGCGCCAGCACCATGGCGGGAAAGGCTTTGAACGAGTCGATGAGCACCACGATGACGTCGTCCACCAGCCCCCCGGCATAGCCCGCAAGCAGCCCCAGTAGGATCCCGCCTGCCAGGGCAATGCTCACCGACGGCACGGCCGTCGCCAGCGCGATGCGGCTGCCGTAGATGATGCGCGACAGGAGGTCCCGGCCCAGGTGGTCGGTGCCCAGCGGGTAGTCGGCCGATGGGCCCTGCAACCTATCCGGGATATGCTGCTCTGCATAGCCGTACGGGGCCAGGAGCGGTGCAAAGACCACCGTGAGGAGAAAGGCGAGCACGATCAGGAAGCCAAGCATGCCCAATGGGCGCCGCAGCACGTCCCCCAGAACCGGGATCCGGTTCAGGAACTGCTGGTAGCGCGTAGTGGGCCTGACGACGTATTCCACGATGTCTACCTTCGCCCCTTGTCCAGTTGGATGCGCGGATCGAGGTACGTGTTGACCACGTCCGCCAGCAGGTTCGCCAGCACGAACAGCACCGCCACGACGAGCACCCCGGCGCGGACGATGGGGTAGTTGCGGCTATTGATGGCATCAAAGATCAGCTTGCCCATCCCCGGACGCCCAAAGATGATCTCGACAAAAACAGCACCGCCCATCAGGTTGCCGAGGCCGATGCCCAGGATCGCCACGGTGGGGATGAGCGCGTTCTTGAGCGCGTACTTGTAGCGGATCAGGCGTGTCGAGATACCCGTGGCCATGGCGGCCCGGATGTAGGTCTCGTTCATGATCTCCAGCAGGCTGGCCCGGACCAGCCGTGCCAGATAGCCGACCCACGTGACGGCCAGGGCGGTGGCCGGCAGGATCAGATGCTCGACATAATCTCTGATGTCGCCGGGCTGCCCGAGGCCAATGGCCGGCAGTACCTGGAGCTCGACGGCAAAGATCAGCAGCAAGAACAGGCCCGCCACGTAGGAGGGGATGGTGATGAACGAAATGGACACGATGGCGGTAATCCTGTCCAGCCAGGTGTTGGGGTGCGTGGCCGAATACACGCCCAGTGGCACGCCGGCAATCACTGCCAGGCTCAGGCTTGCCCACGCCAGGATGAGGGTGTGAGGCAGGACGGAGCGGATGAGCATGGCGATCGGCCGGCCCGTGAACACGTCCGTGCCAAAGCTGCCGTGCAGCACGTTCCACAAAAAGTTCGCCGCCTGGATCAGGGGTGGCTTGTCCAGGTCCATCTCGGTGCGGACCTTGGCGATCAGCTCCGGGCTGGCCCGCGGGCCCAGAATCGTCCGGGCCGGATCGCCGGGGACAATGTGGACAAGCAGCGACAGGGTGATGGTGACGATGACCAGCACCAAGACCGTCATGAGGGCGCGCTTCAGCAAATAGGTGCGCACGCGGTTGCGGCTCCTCTGCCTGCAGGGCAGACAGCCTGCCTGCCCTGCAGGACTCTAGGCCAGTGCTTAGGCTGGCTCAAACCACTCGACCTGCGGCACGCCATGGGGCGAGGTCGCCGGCTTGATGGTTGGCAGGTAAGCATAGCTGCTGACGCCGTGGGTGATCCAGACGCTGTGGCACCCCTCGTCGTACAGCTTTTCCATCTCCTCGTAGATCGTTTGCCGCTCGGCATCGTCCACGGTGACAAGCCCGCGGTTGTGCAGCTCGTCAAACTCGGGGCTGCACCAGCGCTGCCAGTTCCAGACGTCGATTTGCTCGCACTTGAACCACACCGTCGCCCACGACGGGTCAGGCTGCATGGAATAGTTGTTGGCAAACAGCTCAAGGTCTTTGGCGTTGTCGCCTTCCCCGATGGTCCAGAAGCTGCTGGAGTCCATGGGGTTGATGGTGAGGTTGATGCCAATTTCGGCCAGGTTCTGTTGGGCGATCTCGGCCCAGGTGCGGTACTCGGTCGTGTCCTGAATGTCGATGCGCAGGTCCAGGGAAGTCACTCCGGCGTCGGCGAGCAGCGCCTTCGCCGCCTCCACATCCCGCGTGTAGCGCGGCGCGTCGGCCCAGTGTCCGATCAGCCCAGGCGGGATCAGGGTGAACTCCTGTTCGGCCTGGCCCATGTAGCCGGCCTCGATGATGCTCGGCACGTCGATGCCCAGGCGGATGGCCTGCCGCACCCGGAGGTCCTGCAGCTTCGGGTGCTCGACGTTCATGCCGATCCAGCGATAGCGCAGCGACGGCAGCTTGATCGTTCCCAGATCCGCGTTGCCCTCAAAGCGCTCGATCGAAGCGACAGAGATGCGGCTAAAGTCCACTTCTCCCGCTTCGATGGCCACCTCGGCGGCCATGTCGTCTTCGACCGGCAGGAACTGGATTTCGTCCCACACCGGGGTCCCACCATAGTAGTCGGGATTGCGCTTCAGGACGATCCGCGACTTGGGCTCCCACGTGTCAAAGGTATACGGGCCGCAGCCGAGGATGTTCGTCTGAAAGGCCTCGACCCCGATCTCCTCGACGTACTTTTTGCAGAGGATGTTGCCGCTGGCCACCGGCAGTGTGGTCTTCCACAGGGGCGCAAAGGGCTCCTTCAGGATGATCTTGCCGGTGTACTTGTCGACGATCTCCACGTGGTCCAACGTCGCCCAGTCGTCCTTGTACTCGGCCGCCAGCTCGGGATCGATAAAGCGCTCGAAGGAGAACTTGACGTCCTCGGTCGTGACCTCACCGTAGCCCTTGTGCCACATGACGCCTTCCCGCAGCTTGAAGTCGATGGTCAGGCCGTCTGCCGACTGCTCGATCGTCTCGGCCAGCTGGTTCACCACGTCGTACGAGTTGGGGCCATAGCGTACCAGCCCGTCGATGACGCAGTTCAGCACCACGTCGTCGTTCTGGGAAATGCGAAACGCCGGGTCCAGGCTCTGGATGTCGCCATAGAGCCGAACCCTGAGGATCTTGGGTCCGGCCGCCACGGGCTCTGTAGTGGCGGTCGCCTGCGCGATGGTTGGCGGGACGGTCGCCGCGGCGCCGCTCGTGGCCGTGGGCACCGCCTCCGGCTCCGGAGTCGCCGCGCACGCGGAAAGGACGACGGCCGCCGATCCGGCGCTCGCCAACTGAAGAAAACGTCTACGGCTGATCTTGTTTGCCATTGAACCTGATCCTCCCCCCTTTGGGTTGTAATCCCTTTAGCAAAGGCCGCCGATGCGATTCTGCCACGCGTTTGTGGCGTCGATCACCTCCTTTCGAGCCGGGTCCGATCTAGTGCGGGGCGAGCTCGTGTCTCGCCCGATGCAGGATGTCTTCCAGGTGTCGGGACGTATCGTCGGGGAGCGGCTCTACTTCCCAGGTGCGGAGCAGCTCCCTGGCGCGCTCGCGGGCCCGCCTGACAACGCCCACCCGTTCGCCGTCGGCCGTGCTGCCGGAACGCTCGCTGACGGTCGGAACCCATACCGCCCCCCGGCGCATCTGCTGGACCGTGTGCCGCTCGCCGAGGAACACCCCGTCGCGCGGGATGACCCGGCGCATAAGGTCCAGGGCAAGCGTCTCCTCGTTCACTTCACAGCCGTCGGCTATCTGCTTCATGAGGCCGATCATCTCGTCGTCGAGCACGGCGATTTCCAGGCTGCCCGACAGGCCGCTGTCCAGGCCACCGACGCCCGAAAGGATGTCGACCCCGGCCAGCGCGGGAGTCATGGCGTTTGCCAGCCGCTCGTAGGCGAACTGCGGGTCGACCAGCGCGGAGCTGGTGCACAGCCCGTAGGCGTCGCAGGGCAGCCCGAGCCGGTGGGCCAGCTGCCCGGCCATGGCCCCGGCCATGCCTACTTCCGGCCCGCCCCACGACGACACGGCGGTGCGCAGGTCGATGGGATTGATGCGCGAGCAGTAGACCACAGGGGCACCGGGCTTGGCAGCGGCGGCGATCACAAAGCTGGCCAGGACCTCGGCGTGCTGCTGGGCCAGCGCCGCGGCCATCGTGATGGGTGCCGTCGCGCCCAGCGATGGGGCCGGCAGCGAGTGAAAGGGTGCGCCGGCCTGGGCCACGGCCACGATGGACGCGACAACGTCTTCGGTAAACGTCAGGGGGCTAACCGGCGACACGCTGATGGACATCGTCGGCCGCGCGCGGAAGGCATCTATGCCGCCGCAACAGGCAGCCGCCATCTCGACCAGGAAAGGGATCTGCGCCGGCCGGTCCGCTGCCGCCGAGCTGACCGGCTTCCGGGTATGGTGCAGTATGGCCTCTGTGGAGGCAATCACCAACAGCTCGGCCGGGACGTCCTGCGGTCCGAACAGCGGGATGACAACGTCGACGTTGGGCAGGGCGTCGAGCAAGCGGGTCATCTCGACCACGTCTTCGAGAAGCGCCGGGCGGCGCTGGCCCGTTTCGGTATCGTAGACAAACGGAGGCCCGCCGCCGTTGTGGAAACGGATCTGGCCATCGCCGAAACTGAATGCGCGCGAGCCGTCCATCCGGTACAGGTCCGTGTGAGGAGTGATGCGCTCCAGGCCCCAGCGGACGACGTCGCGGGGCACAAGCGCGCGGCCGCCTTCCACGCGGCAGCCCAGACCGTGCAGCATCTCGGCGCCCAACGGCCCGCACGAAATGCCCACCTCCTCCAAAAGCCGGAAGGCAGTCTCCTCGATCTGGTCCAGGGCTTCATCTGCCAGGAAGTGAAGCAGCACGCGATTCCCAGGCATTGGGCACTCCTCTCAGCGTCGATCTATAGATCCGCGTCGATGGTAAGTTGGAACTTGCACAAGTGCGCCCCATTATAAATTCGACTGAAGCGCCTGTCAAGAACGCTGCCTCGCGGTTGAGGTGGCCTGGGGATCCGGGGGCAAATGTCACGTCGTGGGGAGCACGTTCAACCATAGCACCGGCAAGGAAAACCGGTTCTGCGGTGGGCAGGAGCTGAGGATGACAACGGCACCCTGGCCTTTGATACCTTTTGTCAGGTGCAGTATAATACCGAGGGGAATGGGCCGCGAGGTCGTAAGCGTGGAGGGCACACCTGCGAGCGTGTGCCTGTTCTTTGGTCACGGGAGGCCGGCCTATGGACGAACAGGATCTTCTGGCGCTGCGCCGGCGACTGGGCGACGACCATCTGGAGAGGCGACTGCACTGCCAGGTCGACCACTCCCTGCGCCTCAGGGGTCAGGGGCGTGGCGGGCTGCACTTCGAGAACTCGTCCCTGCTGATGCGGGCCGTTGGCCTGCTGCTGCGCCTCACGCGCCTTGATGGCCCTGCGCAGCGCAACGCCCTGGCGCTCACCGTCCGTGAGCGGTCCCTGCCGGTCTGCGCCCTGCCGCCGGCGTTCCATGGGCTGCGCGTCCTCCACCTCTCTGACCTGCACCTGGACGGCTACCCCGGCTTCGGGGGCCGCATCGCAGCTGCCCTGCGCGGCCTGGAGTTCGATCTGGCCGTGCTCACCGGCGATTTCCGTTTCCACGAGGCCGGGCACGACCAGGCCCTCGAGGCGGAGCTGGCCGCTCTCGTCCCCGCGCTCACCTGCCGCTACGGAGTCTATGGCATCCTTGGCAACCACGATTTTGTCCAGATGGTCCCCTCCCTTGAGCGGGCCGGGGTGCGCCTGCTGCTGAACGAGGCAGTCGCGTTAGACGCCGGCGCCTCGCGGTTGTGGCTCGTGGGCGTGGACGATACCCACTATTACGGACTGCACGACTTTGGCAAGGCGCTGCGGAGCATTCCTACGGGCGAAGCCCGGCTGCTGCTGGTTCACTCACCCGAGGTCATCGCCGAGGCCGCGGCCTATGGCTTCTGCGTCTACCTGACAGGCCACACGCATGGCGGCCAGATGTGTCTTCCGGGCGGCTTTGCGCCCTACATCAATGCCCGCTGTGCGCGCCACCAAGCCGCCGGTGCGTGGCGCGAGGGTACCATGGAGGGCTACACCTCGGCCGGTGTCGGCTCGTCGGGTGTGTTTGCCCGTTTCTTCTGCCCGCCCGAGATCGTCATCCACCGGCTTACCGCCGGCGAATGAGGGGTGGCGTTCCGCGCTGATGCTGCCGGCGCGTTAGGAGGGGCGGGGTGACCCCGCCTCTGCATGCTGCCTGTCCGCGTCCTGCAAACCTTCCGCGAGAGCTGCTACCCCTTGCGTGAAACGGGAGGCCTGGGGATAAGCACCGGAGTGCTCGCTTTGTAGGCCTCGTAGTCTTCCTGGCCGCCCCATTTTTCGTCGGCCCGTTTCTCCAACATCGGCACCCCGCTGATGCGCGTGATCAGCAGGGCCACAAAAACCGGCGAAATCAGGGTGACCCACTGCCAGCCCTGCAGCACGGGCAAGGCGATAATCGCCACGCCGACCCAAAGCACGATTTCACCAAAGTAGTTGGGGTGACGGGACCAGGCCCACAGGCCGGTGTGGATGAATCTGCCCTTGTTCTTCGCATCCGCCCGGAAGCGGTTCTTCTGGGCGTCAGCCGTGGCTTCAATAGCAAAGCCGAGAGTCCAGATCAGGAAGCCGATCACGGCAAACAGGCCCAGCTCCTGCCGAGTGGTCGTCGTGATGGCCGCCAGCGCGGCAGCCAGGGTGAAGGTCACCCACAGGCCCTGTATGGTCCAGGTGAGAAGGAAGCGGGGGAAGGAAGGTTTGATCTCGTCAAAACGGTCGTCCTTTCCTGCTTTGCGGATGCGGCGGAAGAGGAAGGTGCCCAGGCGGGCTGCCCAGATGACCACCAGGGCCAACAGCAGGATCGAGCGGCCATCGACCACCGGGCTCAGTAGCACGGCGATGGCCGTGACCGTGATGTAGGTGAGGCTGCCGGTGAGGTCAAAGAAAGACTCGTTCTGCAGCAGGTAGGCCGGGATGAAGGCTACCCACTGGATGATAAAAGCCAGGGCCACTGCCAGGGCAAAGATCGGGATGCCCAGCACCGCGGCGCCACCCTGGCTGCCGGCCCACGCCATCCCCAGGCCGGCCAGGATGACAATGGGCAAGGCGATCAGTGCCTTGCGGTCCGTGTTCTTCATGGTCGTTTGTCCTTTCTGCCCCAGTGAAGTGGGGAGCGCTCATTGCCGTCCGACTTGTCCTCATGGGCGTGGACGGCGCGAGCCCGCCCTGGCGGCCGTGCCGCTTGCCGATGGCAGCCATGCAACGCCTACCCGCTTCTTCTCCTCATCATGCTTCCACGCCCGCCACGCCTTCCAGACCATGGGCGGCCTCGGAACGTTGGGCAATGGCGTCAATCAGATTGCGAAAGATCAGTCCGTGGAATGGGTACAGGCCATACCAGTAAAGCAGCCCGAATAGCCCCTTGGGGGCCATGAGGATGGTCTGTACAAGGCGCGTTTGGCCCTCTGGCAGAGGCTGAGCTTCGAATTGAAGCCACGCCTCACCCGGCACCCTCATCTCGGCGCGCAGGCGCATCAGCCGGCCGGGCTCGACAGCCTCCACCCGGAAAAAGTCCAGCGCATCACCCACCCGGATGTTGTCCGGATCGCGGCGCCCGCGGCGCAGGCCGGGACCGCCCACCAGCCGGTCGGCAAGGCCCCGCACTCGCCACATCCAGTCGGCATAGAGCCAACCGCGCTCCCCACCCAAGCCGCTAAAAACCCGGTACACCTCTTCCGGCGGCGCATTCACGACGTCTTGCCGGCGCTCGAGCTGCATCCCTGTCTCCGTGGTCAATTCCAAAGGGCGCATGTCCCCCTGGCTGGAGGTCAGAGAGTCAGTCCAGCGAGTCTCGACCTGCCCCGCTTCCAGCTTTGATAGGGCCTGTTTGACGGCCGCCTCATAGCCAAGGGGCTCAATGCCCGGGAAGAGGGTTCGGGCCGTGTTGTCCCGGACCACGACCTCGTTGCGCAGCCCCTCGATCAGGGGATAGACAATGCCGGAGGGCACCGGCGTCATCCAGTGCACCCAATGGGCCGACAGGCGCGGCGTCAACACCGGCACCGGGATGAGCAGGCGCCGCAGGCCGCGCACCTTGGCGTAGCCTTTCATCATGTCGCCGTACGCCAACACGTCAGCGCCGCCGATCTCGATGATGCGGCCGGTGCTCTCGGGGAGCTCCAGGGCCTGGACCAGGTAAAGCAGCACATCGCGGATGGCGGTGGGCTGGATGCGGGTGTAGACCCAGCGGGGGCAGATCATGACCGGCAGCCGCTCCGTCAGGTAGCGGATCATCTCGAAGGACAGGCTGCCCGCGCCGACGATGACGGCCGCCCGAAACTCGGTGACCGGCACTCCCGCCTCGGCCAGCGCCGCGCCTGTCTCCTGCCGCGATCGCAGATGGTCCGAAAGATCGGCCTCGGGGTCCCCCAGGCCACCGAGATAGAGGATGCGCTCGATGCCGGCCTCTCTCGCTGCCCAGCCAAAATCGCGGGCGACGACCTTGTCCCGCTCGCGATATTCCTTGGTGTCGGTCAGGCTGTGGATAAAGTAGTAGGCAGCCCACACATTCTCCATGGCCGGGGCCAGCGTCTCGGGCTGCAGGGCGTCGCCCTCGATCACTTCGACCCGGTTGCTCCAGGACCGTCCCTGTAACCGCCGGGCGTCGCGCACTAGGCAGCGGACGCGGTAGCCTGCTTCCAACAGGGCAGGCACCAACCGCCCACCGATGTATCCGGTGGCGCCCGTAACCAGGACAAGCTTGGATTCGTGCATGAGATTGTCTCCTCTCTGGGGACAGATTGGTCGATGCTACGCACGCGACCAATCCAGCCCCTTAACCGCTTCTTACTGACTCATAGAGTCGCTTCCCAGCCCTTACAATACCACAGATCTGGAGTTTTGTCAAGCTATTGTCCATGTTTATAATGAGTTTCTAATGGGCCCAGTTGGTAACATGGTCTGCCGCGAACCCTAAACCATTGCCGGAGCTGGATATCAGTGGTATAATGGGAGTGTCGCTGGCAAACGCTTTGCAGTGCAGCAGCATCCGGGGCAGCGACGCAGCGACCGGGCCGGCGTGCACGGCCTGACAATGGCAATCACCGGATAGTAGAGCCTTTCACGTTCTCGTGCAGCAGATGGGGGGCATCTGCGGTACCGGGTAAGGGGAGCCTTTTCTGTTTGGGCTGGAGGCAAAGAACTAGTCCCGGCGAATGCCGCCGGGGCCACCGGGGACTGGGCTGAGAACGTGAATATCAAAACAACCCGGCCCCTACGGCATGCCAAGCTGAGACGAAGGGATCAAGACGATGGAAGCCAAGGAGCTTATCGAACGATACAGTGCGGGGGAGCGCGACTTTGCAGGGGCTACCCTGAGCGGGGCCAACTTGAGCGGGGCCGACTTGAGTGGGGCCAACCTGCACGAGGCCGACCTGAGCCACGCGAACCTGGAAGGAGCCTCACTGAGCGAAGCCGTCCTGAGCGGGACCACGCTGTTCTGGGCTAACCTGATTGGGACCGACCTGCAAGGGGCTGACCTGCGCGGGGCCAAGCTGCGCGCAGCCGACTTGAGCGGGGCGATGCTGGGCAGGGCCGACCTGCGTGAGGCCTGGCTGAGCGAGGTCAACCTGCAAAGGGTCGACCTGAGCGGGGTTGTCCTGAGCGGCGCCACACTGCTCTGGGTGAACCTCGTTGGGGCCGACCTGCGCGGGGCCGACCTGCGCGGCGCCAAGTTGCACGCGGCCGACCTGGAGGGGGCCGACCTGGAGGGGGCAAACCTGGAATGGGCCGACCTGGAAGGGGCCAACCTGAGTACGGCCAACCTGGCATGGGCCAACCTGTCCGGAGCCAAGGTGACCGGCGAACAACTCGCTCAAGCCAGGTCCCTACAAGGCGCAACCATGCCCGATGGCACGAAGCACGAATGAGCAGGGCGGGCTCCCACAGAATAGGGCTCCTGTCCACCAGGCCAAGGGCGATGGCTAGCAGCTGGGAGAGGAGAGGAACGCAAGTGACAAGCGAGATCAGAGCCGTTCTCATTGGAGCAGGGATAGCTCTGGCCGGTGGCACCCTCGGCGCGTTCTTGCAGCACTTCCTGTCACTCAGGACGGATAGGATCAAGAGGGAGCGGGACAGGCAAGAACAGAAGTCCAGCCGGGAATTGGATCGGCGGGAAGAAAAGGTCAGATGGGCCAGGGACAAGCAAAATGAGCTCGATAAAGTAGAGGCAAACAGAAAGGCGCGAGAACTGGAGAGGCTCAGGGAAGTGCTGTTGGAGAGTGTCTCCACCAGGCTCGCACCTCAAGATCTTGAGAGATTCTTGCAAGAAGTGGAAAGGAAGCACGATGAAGATGGGTTGAGATGGGCTGAGAGGTCACGGGCGGCCCTGGAGAGCTGGCTGACAGAACGGCTACAGGTGGCTATGGAGGAACCGGATAGCCAGGAAGTGACCCTCGAACTCGACGGTGCACCCGTGCCCGACGCTCCAAGTGGCGTATAGGCCCGCGGGGACCGGCTGCTGTTTTCCAGACACGCGAGGGCGGCCACGCCCCGGGCCGTGACGTGGCCGCCGTTTCGCCTCGTTGCCGCTTAGTATTCGGGCATCTGCGGCGTCTGTGCTTTTTCCTTTTCCGGGATGTCGGTGATGAGCGCCTCGGTGGTCAGGATCATGGCCGCGATACTGGCCGCATTCTCCACCGCACTCCTCGTCACCTTCACCGGGTCGATGATGCCGGCCTTGACCATGTCCACGTACGCTTCTCGCAGCACATCGTAGCCGACCTTCACGTCATCTTGCGCCTTCTGCTGCCGGCGCACGTTGTCGACAATGACCGCCCCGTCCTTGCCGGCGTTGATGGCCAACTGGCGCATCGGCTCCTCCAACGCCCGCCGCACGATGGCCACCCCCGTCTGCTCGTCGGCGAATTCCATCTTGATGTCGGCCAACGCCGGCACGGCGTTGATCAACGCCACGCCGCCGCCGGGCACGATGCCTTCCTCCACCGCCGCACGCGTCGCGCTTAGGGCGTCTTCCACGCGGTGCTTCTTTTCCTTCAGCTCCACCTCGGTGCCGGCGCCCACGCGGATGATGGCCACCCCGCCTGACAACTTGGCCAGGCGCTCTTGCAGCTTCTCCTTGTCATAATCCGACGTGCTGGCCTCGATCTCGGCCTTGATCTGGTTGATGCGACCCAGGATCTCCTTGCTGATGGCCTCGTCGTCGACGCCGACGAGGGTTGTCTCTTCCTTGGTCGAGATGACCTTTACTGCCCGGCCGAGGTCGCTGATCTGCGCCGTTTCCAGCTTGCGACCCATCTCTTCGGTGATGACCTGCCCGCCGGTAAGCGCGGCGATATCCTGCAGCATGGCTTTGCGCCGGTCGCCAAAGCCGGGCGCCTTGACCGCGAGGGCGTTGAACACCCCCCGCAGTCTGTTCAGCACCAGCGTCGCCAGCGCCTCGCCGTCCACATCCTCGGAGATGACGACCAGGTTCTTGCGCCCGCTCTGAACCAGCTTTTCCAGGAGGGGGAGGATGTCCTGGGCTGACGATATCTTTTTGTCATAGATCAGGATCAGCGGATCGTCCAGCACGGCCTCCATTCGCTCCGGGTCCGTCACAAAGTAGGGCGAGATGTAGCCCCGGTCGAACTGCATGCCTTCCACAAACTCGGTCTCGAACGCCAGGCCCTTGCTCTCCTCGACGGTGATGACGCCGTCCTTGCCGACCTTCTCCATCACCTCGGCGATCAGCTCGCCGATCTCCTTGTCGTTGGCCGAGATGGCGGCGACGTTGGCGATCTCTTCCTTGGTGTCGATGTCCTGTGCCATGTCGCGCAGGGCCTGCACCACGGCCTCGGCCGCCTTGGCGATGCCGTTCTTGATGAGCATCGGGTTGGCGCCGGCGGCCACGTTCTTCAAGCCTTCGGTGACCATCATCTGTGCCAGCACGGTGGCCGTGGTGGTGCCGTCACCGGCTACGTCGTTGGTCTTGGTGGCCGCTTCCTTCAGCAACTGGGCACCCATGTTCTCCAGCGGCTCCTCCAGCTCGATCTCCTTGGCGACCGTCACACCGTCGTGGGTGATAGTCGGCGCTCCCCACTTCTTATCCAGCGCCACGTTGCGGCCCTTGGGCCCCAGCGTGACCTTGACCGCGTCGGCCAGCGCATCCACCCCGGCCTTGAGCGCCCGTCGCGCATTCTCGGAAAACACCAGTTGTTTCGCCATTTATGTTACTCCTTTTGGTCGTTCGTTCATGCTCGTTTGTCGTTGGCCCCTGCTTATTCCAGGATGGCCAGGACGTCGCTTTCCTTGAGGATCAGGTATTTCTTGTCCTCCAGCTTGACCTCGGTGCCGCCGTACCTGGCGTAGAGCACCCGGTCACCCACGGCGACATCCATGGGGATGCGCTTTCCGTCTTCGTCCCGTCGGCCCGGACCCGCGGCGATCACCTTGCCCTCCTGGGGCTTTTCTTTGGCCGTTTCCGGCACGTAGATGCCGCTGGCGGTCACGTCTTCGCGCTCGATGGGTTCCACCAGCAATCGGTCTGCTAAAGGTTTGAGATTCATTTAACTTTCCTCCGTCGCAAAATGAGATTTCGAGTCCTTGCTTGTTTTCATTGCCCAATAGGTGTCGGCTTCTGCCTCCATCTCTGCCAGTCGAGTGTAATAGTCCGGGAACTCCCTCAGGTGAGCCAGTGCGATCTTGCCCGTCAGGCTCAGGTCATCGCCGGTCACGTTGGTTTCAGGATCTCTGGTTCCGTGCTCAAGCTCCACTTGCAGGCCCATGCGGAATTGCTCCAGATCGACCTGGCCCCAATCCAGGCCGAGGGAATCTCCGATGCGCTTGGCTTCCTCTGAACTAAACTTTCTTGGTGTGTTCATTATCCCCTCCTGATGATCCCCGAGGTCAATTTGGCGAGCAGCGAACGATGAGGCCACCAACCCCAGGGACAGATCTTCCGCGTCGCCCTACCGGCTCACGAGCTCACGATAAGCTACATACAGATCAGATAGCAGATCTGCAGAAGTAGCTTCCCCGCGAGCAAGCAGGGTGATAATCTCATCACGCCGGGTCAACAGCGGCTGTAGACTCGTAATTTCCGCCTCGGAGAGGGCCGAATCAACGCCACTCGTGGTTTCTCTCCGTAAGGCAGTAAAGAAGTCACTGGCAGCTTGACGGGCCGTCTCATAATCACCGCGCCCCGCGAGGATGGTTGCGGCGGCAAGGGTGCTCTCCATCCTGACCAGGCTTGATTGGCGCTCCGCATCAGCGAGACGGCTGGAGCAGTCACGAGACGTGAGCCACATGGGGACAAGGCCGACCAGGAAAGCGAGGACCAGCAGGGCAACATAGATGATAAAGCCCCGCACCCGGTGAGTGGTCTTGACCGATTCGGATTCCCAGTTTTCGCTCATGGTAACTCCTTAACGATGGTTGCCGCAAGCAGGCCTATGCCGACGCGTAGCGAGTGCGTCCAGAAACTCCGGGTGACACGCACCCCCACGCGAGGCTGCTTGTCACCCGGACTGCTTCCCGCTGTTCAGTTGGGCCGTCCGGACCACGGCGTCTGCCGTCCAAGGTGCCAGAGGGAAAGGCCGTCAGCGCCCCCGGAAGATGAGCTTGGCGATCGCCAGCAAGATGATCGCGCCCAGCAACGACCACAGCAGAGCCGTGATGTCAAAGCTGCCCGAGGTGAGCGTGGCGCGACCAAACAGAAAGCTTGCCAACAAAGCGCCCACGATACCCACGACGATGTCGACCAACAGGCCCCCTCGCGTCTTCATGATCATGCCGGCCACCCAGCCGATGATCGCTCCCACGATAATCACGAGAATCAGGTTAATCATTTTGTCCTCTCTCTTCTTGCATGTGAGAACCACGGGTCCTCTGTTTTCTTCCGACTTTCAATGTTCGGCGCCAGACATTCGGTCTACCACAGCACGAATTCGTGCTCCGATTCTAGCCGGCCTTGGCCTCTTTCAGCCGGCGGTCGAATTCCTGTTCGGCTTGCTCGTGGGTGTGGCCAACCGTCTGCTGAAGCAGGGCGATGAGCTGATCGGCTTTGCCGCCCGCCTTGTCCAGGTCTTCGTCGGTGAGTCTGCCCTACCACTCTCTCACCTGGCCACGCATTTCCTTGAATGTGCCTTCGAGTGTGTCCTTGTTCAGCCGGTAGCCCTCCTGTTTCGTTCGAATAGGCTGCCCTCAGCTTGCTTGGGGGTTCCGGGCAGCGTCGTGAGCAGGCGTTCTGTCCACTTGCCGAGGTGAGGCCACCCTCGGCCGGGATTGGCGTGTCAGACGCCTGTGCCGGTGAGTCCGGCGTCTGGTCCGGATCAGACCACAACCCCTGGCGTACTTGCTCCAGAGCTTGCGGCAGCTTCTCAAATTCGGTGGACTTGTCGAAGAAAAAGTCTGCTCCTGCCTCTTTGCACTTCTTTCGGTACTGAGCGTAGGCAAAGTTGGTCAGCATGATGACTTGCGGCGCGGGCGCCATCTTTTTCACCTCGCGCAAGACCTCGATGCCATTGCCCCCCGGCATGCGAATGTCGAGGATGACGACATCGGGCCGTACCTGGCGAAGGGCGTCCAGGGTCCCAGGCGCATCTTCGGCCTGCCCCACCACATCCACCTCTGGCAAGTCCAACGCCATGGTGACCAGGCGCTCCCGTACAGTGGCCGAATCGTCGCTAATGAAAACCTTAAGCTTGCGCATCATACGGTAATTGTACTCGCTTGGCTCGCTCAAGTCTATCGGTGGAGGTCTGATTCCGTGGTAGGCCAAAGGCCCGCCGGCGTGTCGGTGTTTGTCCTACATTCCTTCTGAACGAATGAGGCACTGCTGTTGTCACGTGTCTATCGTCTAGATCTGCGGATGCGGTCGCGGTTGCGATAGCTGCCGCCAACGTGCGAGCCAAGGTCGATCATCAATCCGAGCCCTAGCCAAAGCCAGTCCAAGCCCACGACGCCCCCTGGAAAGACGGCAAGATACGCCAGGGTCGTCCACGGCACCAAAATGACGCCCAACACCGGCCAGATCCAGAAAGGCAAGGGGAGATGGAGCGGCCAGTTCTGCGTGTTGAAGGCGAGATTGAAGCGCGCCGAATCCATAAGCCACCAGATCAAAATAGCGACTCGAGGACCGAGTAGAAGCAAGGTGGTGACAAGACAGCACATGGTTTCCTCCTATGCAGTGGTATTGCCTCAATGCTAGCGCGGAATGACCCGGCGGTCAATCCGCACAATCCCTCCGGAGGCAATATGCTCTACCCAGACGGGTTGGGTCCCTCAATTGTACAGATGATGGGCGCAGGGGACAACCGCTGTAGGGCCTTGGTTCGACCGCCGCCTGCGCCCGGTCCATCTGCACATGACCGCGCTTGCCGAACTACAATCCGTGTGTGATGGTCGCGATCAGCAGCAGCGCCCACCCCGCGACCACCAGCCAGAAGCCGAGCTCGGGGGTGATGACCGGAAGGGCTACCACAGTTGCCAGGATCCCCACGACCCCGAGGAGCAAGGCAATGAGCCAGGTGATCTGTTTTGGAGAACTGAGTTTCATCTGTTCCCTCCTGAGCGGTATGTGTACAGAGGTTTTTCAGCTGGCAGGTCTAATGGGTGCCTCGCATCACTGCTGGGCCGGCGCGAAGGACCGTTGCCACCATTTTTGGATTTTCTTGCCCAGTTTCTTCTGGTCCCTTAGCTGGGAGGTAATGGCCCAATAGGTGATCCTTTCGCCACACTCGCAGTTGATGGAGCGCTCTGCGCTGCCTGCTCCTGTGGCTGCCTCATCAATGATCAGCTCATTTGATATCGTTTTGTTGCAGTGAGGGCACGTGACATAATTCCCCATTCTTTCATCCTTTCCCGATGATCAGAAGAAACCTGTTTTGAAGCGCTGCGATGGCCGATTCCCGGCACTTCGCCTAGCCTACGCTTGGATCCGCGACCAGCGCAATTTGGCGCTAGTCTTCTCGCTCCGGTTCTCGGGCTGGCCGCGATGTAGTGGTCGGCAAGACGGGAGCCGTGCCCGTCTTGCGCGCCGCTTGCTTCAACCGCCGCACGTGCTTCCGCTGGCCTTTGGACAATCGTTTACGTTTGGTCTGGCTGGTCTTGTCTGCCATCTTGTCGACTCCTGTCTTTAAGCTGGCTAGTGAGACAAACGCGCTCGACCGCACAGCCGGCCGATCCCGCGCTCTTGTCTGTCACTCATTGTACACGCTTGGCACGCTCAGGCCTATCGGTTCAGGTCTGATTCCCTTGTAGGCGCCAGGCTTGCTTGCCTGTCAGTGTTTGTCCTACACCACCCCCGCGGGAGGAGCAGAGGGATGAAGGTATCTGCCACCCGCCAATCGCCCGGGTGGCAGATGCCATCAGCTCAGAGTTGTGTTCCAGCTTCACTCCTCAGGTAGCTCCACATCACTCGTGGAAGGATCGGCAATCTGTTGCATCAATGTGCCACTTGTATTTGGGCCTGCCGTCTCTCGCTGCTGCTGTTTGAGCCGGTAGTAAGAGACGCTCAAGTAAGCGCCAAAGAGAAGGATGATGGCGCTCAGATAGGCCCAGGCCAGGAAGGCGATAATAGCTGCTACGGAACCATAGACCAGGTTCGAGATCGAGATGTAGGTGGAGACAAAGAACAGGAAGGTTTTCTTGGCTAGCTCCCAGAGGAAGCCGGCCCCGATCGCGCCGGGCAAGATCTCGCGCCAGGTAGCGGCTCCATGCGGGAGCAACATGTAGAGCAACATGAATGCGGCAACATCGAGCAAGATCGCCAGTGCCAAACTGATACCACCGCCGATCGGGATGGGTTGGTCAGGCAACCAGGCGGGGAGGTTGGAAACCACGCTTCCGGCAAACGACGCCAGGAAGAGAGTCGAGCCAACGAAGGCCAAGACAAACAGCATTGCCAGGCCACGTCGCTTCCAGACAGGGCGAAGTCTTTTAATACCCCAGATTTCGTTCAGGGTGAGCGTGAGCGTGTAGAAAACGGCAGAGGCAGACCAGATCAGACCGACTAAGGCGACAGTGCTGACTGTTCCACGCGCCCGGATGATTTCGTCAATGTTTGGACCAAACAACTGGCCCAGGGCCGGCGCGATAAACTCTAGCTTTTGTAGAACAAGTTGCTGCTCTATCGCCGGGCCAAGGCTGAAGCTGGCAATAGCAATGCTCAAGAGAGTGATTGGAAAGATGGAGAAGAGGGCATAGTAGGCAATCGCCGCGGCCGTAACCCCCGAGTCAGGCCTCAGGGCTTCTTTGGCCGCGCCCGCCACTAACCCTGGCCAGCCGTGCGCTTGCTCGTCAAGCCTGTGCGCGCTGCGCGAACCTTGCTGCCAGAGCTGTGCCACCTGTCTTACCATTCTGGGTGCGGTCATGGTCTGTTTCTTCCGGGATCTGTGGGCACGGGTGGCCCACCTTCAACGCTGACAGGCTGGGGCGAGTGAAGTGGCTCGGAACGTTCAGCGGGCAGATCTGGCTGCAGAATGGGTTCAGCTTCCGTGATCAGATGGCCGAGCCGCTCCATGCTGCTGGTTACCAAGGGCAGAGGCGGTCCATCTATTACTCTTATGGTGTCCCAAAGCCGTGCTTGCCGCTCTTTAAGGTCTGAAATCTGGGCTGCATTCCCTGATACAGCGCGGTGGCTGACCAGGCGGCTCCACAGGATCTGGCAGACAACTGACAAAGGTGGCGCCACGATGATGCCGACAAGACCGAAAGCGTCTGCCAGGGCGATGAGCAGAACTATGGTCAGAATGGGGTTATCCCATCTGCGGCTGAAAAGGCGTGGCTTGACCCAGACCGCCAGGGCAATCAGGACGACGAGCGCGTAGAGAGCCGTAGCCAGGCCAAGCTGCACACTGGTCAGCAGCCCCACCAGAAGCACTGGAATGACAGCCAAGGCTACCCCAACGACGGGTATCAGGCAGGCCAGAGCGCCAGCCAGCGCCAAGAGCGCTGGGCATGGGGACCCGAGCAGCCAGTAACCAAGGCCCAATAGCAGCCCGGCGAGGAGACTGTGGATACCCTCGCCGCGTATGTAAGCGCCGATGTCAGGCTCGATTGTCCGCCACACACCACGCGCCTGCTTCCGTTGGTCAGATGGAAGCAACGAGAGCCAGAGCCGTTCAAAGGAAATCTGATTGATGCTCCAATAGATGCTCAAGATCAAGATCACGAGTGCGCCGCTCACGATGCTGCCAATGCCCTGCGTGAAACCGAGTATGGCCGGCAGCACGAGTTGCCCTTGGTCGCCGGTAACTGCTTCGAAGAGCTGACTCGGCAGTGGCAACCGCGCCACCAGCTCCTGGTGGAACGATCCGCCCTCCAACCATATCGGCATCGTCCACTCATCCTGCACCGACACAGCACGGGCCATTCGTTGAATCTCATTGATCGCAGTGTCAATGGTAAGGAAGAGTAAGAAGCCAAGACCGCTCAGGGCCACCAGGTACAGCAGAATCCAGGCCACGCGCGCCACGAAGCCTTGCCCGACTAGGCGGTTAACCAATGGGCGCAGGACTGCTGCAAGCGCTAGCGAGATCAACACGTAAACGACGACAGTCCGGAATTGCCACAGCACCACCAGCGCCAACAGTGTGGTCATGATCGCTGCAGCGAACCGTGCTATTTGCTTCGTCATGGTGCACCTGGAGTACGAATCTGCGCCAGCAGACCATCAAGGTCGGTTGTAATGGCCTCAATCTCATCCATCACGTGATCTATCTGCTGGACCCTTAGGTCCGAGCCCCCTTTCTTGAGCCGCGCCTGCTTGCGCAGGTCTTGAGCCAGGTCTTGCACCTCATAGCGCAGCCGGCTGGCATAATCGCGGCCGGCCGGGACCTCCGGCTCCATCACCTGTGGATGAAAGACAAAGTGATCGAGCAAGAGCTGAATGATGGCTGCCATGGGAATCGCCACAAGCGCGCCGGCAATGCCGAACATGGAGCCAAAAGCGAAAAGGGATAGCATGGAGACGAACGGATTGACCCCCACAGCCTTACGCATAATGCGCGGCACCAACAGGCTGTTTTCCACCTGCTGGATAACAACTGTGGCGACGATGACCCACACCAGCTTGGCAGGCGCGATGGACAGGGCAACCAGCACCGCAGGAATGGCACCAAGCAGCGGCCCAACCATCGGTACGGCCTCCAGCACGCCCGCTATGAGCGCCAGGACCAGGGCGTTGGGCAGGCCAATGAGCGTATAGGCTGCCAGCGCCATGATGCCGATGACCAGGCAAAGGACGCCTTGTCCGGCAATGTATGAACCAACTTTGGTTTCCATGGCCGAAACAAGTTCGCGGATGGTTGCCTGCTGGCCCTTTGGGATCAACAGCAACAATGAGCGGATGGTTTGCGGCCCATCAAGTGTCCAGTGAAAGGCCAGTACGAGAATGACTGTGGCAATAAAGATGGCCTCAGCCATCAGGGTCACGAAGCCAAGCACCTGCCCTGCTGAAGCTATCATCTCCGGCCCCGTTTGCTGAACCGGCCCCAGGTTTGGTAGTGTCTCTGGGAGGAACTCACTCAGGCGCACAATCAATTGATTGGGATAGTTCATCATCCACTCGCGCAGGCTTTGGTAGTAGCCCGGCACTGCGGCAGCAATCGTTGTACCCTGCTCGACAATCAACGGAAACAATAACAGCACGAAGCCGATAAGCAGGGCAAGCAGCAGGAAGTAGACAAGAATGACCCCCACTATCCGGGGGAGTCCTCGCCGGTGTAACCAGGCTACAGCCGGCCTGATCACCGTGCCCATCAGAATGGCGATCAACAATATGAAAACGACTTGGTTAAAGCGATAAAGAAGCCAAAAGCTCAGGGCGACAGAAAACAGGACGAGCGTCGCCCATACTACGCGCCGGAATGTCCAATCATACGGTGGTGTTATCATGAGCGTAGGCTCCCTACCGCAGCGCGCAGGCGTTCAACTTGCCAAGAAGTGTGCCGTCAAGGACTGCCTGGCTGGCACCGCGCCAACGCTGATTCGAGAATTGGATCTAGCGGAACCAAACACGTTTGCGTTTTGGCGGTTTATACTCAAGGGTTGGCAGCTGTGCCGAAAGGTTCTTGAGATTTGAACGCATTTGATGCCGCAGGTCGCGCACCAACTTGCTGGACGCGGCCTCATCCACTTTGTCACGCGCGGTGCCTACCGCGTGCTGAGCTCCGTGATAGAGTTTGCTCTTTGCCAATTGCTTGCGCAGCGCCTGGCCATTATGATTCCAGGTGAGCCAGGTGATCATCGTGGTCGCCAAGGCGGCCAGCGCAAACCCGATCAAGGCTCTGCCGCGCCCCGATCGCCCTGAGGCAGAGATACCGGCCGGAGTCGAGATGGCTTGTAGCGATTTTGCTGCAACGTCTTTTCGATCTTCATGCAAGGCTACATCGCCGAGCGAGATAATGCCAACCAATTGTCCGTCCTGAACGATCGGTAAGCGGCGAACCTGATGCTTGGCCATGATCTTGGCCACCTGCTCGAGACTCCACGCAGCCTCGCCCGTGACAACTTGAGTACTCATGAACTTGCTAATAGGAGTCTGAAGGGGGTCATACTCGCCGGTCAGGGCCTGCAGAGCGAGGTCACGGTCGGTCACAATCCCGCGCAACTTGCCATTTTCCACGACGAGCACATTGCCAATGTCGCGATCCCGCATGATTGCGGTCGCGTGAGCGACACTTGCATCTGGCGCACATGTGGCTAATGCGCGCGTCATCACTTCATAGGCTTTTGACATGGTTTCCTCCAGTAAGGTGTAACTGACTTGGCCAATCGGGCAGAGATTGCTGTTCGCAACCGCGCCATCAGGCTGTGGCGCGGCGGCCGCTCAACAAGTTGACCGCCGGGTCCATCGGATTGTCAACGAAATCGGGATCATTGCTTCAGCCCCTCCGGCACGCCGTTCGGAAACTCGGCGTCGATAGCTGCCTGGATCTGGGTGATGCGGTTTTCGGGGTTGGGATGTGTGCTAAAGAACTCGGGCGGCTGTTGGCCCTGGCTGGATGCTTCCAGAATTTCCATGACCCGCAACATGGCCCGCGGGTCATAGCCCGCCTCAGACAGGAACCGCACACCCAGCTGGTCCGCTTCCAGCTCGTCGTTGCGCCCGAACTTCAGGTTTACAAGCTGGCCGACTAGCATCGCCACCTGGGCGGTGCCCTGCGTTTGCGGGTCGTTGGGATCGTACGTGGCCATCACCGCCGCACCGGTCAGGCTTTCCGTCAGTTGGGCCTTGGCGATCTGCTCGGCCGAATGGCGGGCGACGACGTGGGTCACCTCGTGCGCCAGCACGGCCGCGAGCTGCCCCTCCGTCTCCATCTGGTTCAGTAATCCGGTAGTGATAAACAGCTGGCCGCCGGGCAGCGCGAAGGCGTTGATCGTCTGGTCGTCGGCCAGCAAGTGAAACTCGAACTGGTAGGGCGTGTCCTTGGTTGCCGAGCCGGAGATGATCCCCTGGCCCACCTGGCTTACCATGGCCTGAGCTTGGGCGTCGGATGACAAGCCCCCATAATCGGCCGCCATTTCGGGCGCAGCCTGCAGCCCGAGAGCGATCTCCTGGTCTACAGTAATGTTAATGTGCTGAGTCTCGCCGGTCACCGAGTTATAGGACCGCAGGCCAAAGTACGAGACCAGTGAGATACCGGCAAGGATAAAGGCGATCAGAATGCGGCCCCAACGTGAGCCGCCTACGGAGGACGCGCTTCTAGTCACGTAATTGGCCTTTCAAGTCAAAAAAAGCTGAAACCGAACCGCTTATCGAATCAGCAGGCTCAAGACACCGACTTCTCTATGCGCCGCTCCACGGGTTCATGAGCGTGCGATATGACACATACAGATCAGATAGCAGATCCGCAGAAGCAGCATCCCCACGAGCAAGCAGAGTGATGATCTCATCACGCTGGGCAAACAGGGGCTCTAGATCTGCTACTTGCTCCTGCGAGAGGGCCGAATCAACGCCTTTGCCCGTTTCTGCGCGTAGGAAAGTGAAAAAGCCGCTGGCAGCCAGACGGGCTGTTTCATAATCCCCCCGCCGCGCATCCATGGCTGCGGTGGTAAGGCTATTCTCCATCCTGACCAGTCTTAGTTGGCGCTCTGCCTTGGAAAGACTGCTGGAGCGTTGACGAGACTTGAGCCACATGGGGACGAAGCCGAGTAGGAAGGCGACGACCAGGCGGGCCACATAGAGGAGGAAACCCCGTATCTGGCAACTGTTCTTGGCCGGTTTGGACTGCATGCTTTCGCTCATAGTAACTCCTTTACAGACTGGGCCCCGCGCAGACCCACCGTGGTCAGGCTTCGACTGCCTTGCCCGCGTCTTTGAGGGTTTTGGACAAATGGTCTCTTTGCTCGTCGAGCATATCCTGCCCGCGTTGCCATAGTTCTCCAGCCTGCTCGTGTACGTCGTCCGTGATCTGGCGGGCTTTGCCGCTGGCCTGCGCCACCGCGCCTTCCACGGATTTGACCGCCTGATCGCGCAGTTCGGCACTTCTCCGCCGGATTTGGGCGCGTGTCTCCTTCCCCGCCTGCGGCGACAACAACAGCATCGCCCCCGCGCCGGCAAGGCCGCCGACCAGCAGTCCGGCCACAAGGCCCCATCCACAATTAACGATGTTCCCGGTTTTGTGGTGATGATTGTCCATTCTGTCCTCTCCTTCTTCGCTCAATCAGTCGCTGTTAGCCGCAACTCCGGGTGACAAGCTTCTCCACGCAAGGGTCGCTTGTCACCCGGCCTGCTTCCTGCCGTTCAGTGTAGCCGCCCGGACCTTGGGGCCTGCCGCCCAGGGTGTCAGAGGAAAGGCCGTCAGC